>NZ_JQNK01000009.1:1619444-1943333 GCF_000745215.1 Methylosinus sp. PW1 | reverse complement strand
GTCTCCGGCGGCGATTATACCGGCGTCGGCGCGCTGACCAACAGCTCCACCGCCGCGACCGGCGTGACGATCGCCTCCGGCCGCACACTCTCGGCGACCAGCGCGACGAACGGCGTCGGCTCGACCATCGCCATCAACGGCGGCGCGCTGCTGACGACCAATGGCTTCGTCAATCAGGGCAAGGTCAACGCCGCCGGAGCCATCGGCGGCGGCGTGACCAATACGGGGACATTCAATGTCACCGCCGCGCTCGCCAATAATGGCGGCAAGTTCGACAACAATGGCAATGGCGCGCTGATCGTCGGAGCGGGCGACTACACGAATATCGGAACGCTGACCAACAGCTCGGCCGGCGACGCCACGGCGGGCGCGCAGTTCCAGGGGATCGGCGTGTCGCTCGGCCATGGCCGCACGCTCGGCGCGACCAGCGTCGTCAATAATGCGACCATCGCGCTCGGCGACCGCACGACCAATACGACGGTCAATTCCGTCATCGCCGGCAATCTCACCAATAATGGGACGCTCGATCTCGCCGCGGCGAATCAGGTGGTCGCCAATGGCGCGACAGCGGCGGCGCTCGCCAATTCGCTCACCGTCAACGGCAGTTACACGGGCGGCGGCGTGCTGAATGTGGCGGCGCGCTTCGCCGATCTCGGCGGACAGCGGGCCGGCGAGCTGCTGGTGAACGGCGCCGGCTCCGGCAATGTGACGACGGTGATCGTCAATCCGTTCCAGAATCAGACCGGCTTTTTCGCCAGCCCGATCCTGATCGCCAAGACCAATCCCGGCTCGACATCGACATTCCAGCTCGGCAACGCCACCACCAGCATAGGCGCCGCGCAGGCGCTCAATACGGGCCTCGTGAGCTTCAACCTGCAGCAGCTCAGCCCCGGCCAATGGTATCTCGTCCCCAATCTCGACACCGGATCGCTGTCGGCGATCGGCGGTAGCGTCGCCTCGGCGGTCGCTTCGGCGACCACCGGCTTCTTCCAGAGCGCCTCGGCCTTCGTGCAATCGCATCCCGACGCGAAGCCAAACGCCGTCGATTTCGGAATTTGGACGCGCGCCGCCGTCGGCCGTTCCGATCTCTCGAGCTCCTCCAGCGCGCCGACCGCCGCTGGCGGCACGGCCGTCACCAATGAGAAGACGCGCACGCTCTACAGCGGCTATCAGGTCGGCCTCGACGCCTCGCTCTCCAACATAGAGAACACGCAGATCAATCTGCACGGCGGCGTGATGGCCGGCCAATATCTCTCCAATTCCTACGATCTCCTCGGCTCCGGCACTCGGACGCGTTTCGACGTGCCATTCGTCGGCGTCTATGCGGTGGCGACCGGCTTCGGCTTCTTCGCCGATGTGCAGTTCCGTCACGATTTCTGGAACGCGGACATCACCAATTATCGCGCCGGCCTCAATGAGAAGCCGTTGGAGGGCCGCGGCTGGGCGGGCTCCGCCTCGCTCGGCTATCATTGGGATCTGCCCAATGATTGGTTCATCGAGCCTTCGGCCGCGATCAATGTCACCAGCGTCGATTTCGATCGGCTGCAGGTGGCGGCGGGCACGACGCCGGCCTATCTCGTGCTCGACACAGTGCGCTCGACTCTCGGCCGCGTCGGCTTGCGGGCGGGAACCTCCTTCGTCCTCGACAATAAATACGCGTTCCAGCCGTTCGCCTCGGTCAGCGGCTGGAACGAGTTCGAGACCAGCCTGAAGGAGAGCTTCCAGCAGAACGTCACCTATGTGCCGATCTCCGTGTCGCGCTCCGGCGCTTTCGCGCAATTCGGCCTCGGCGTCTCGGCGCAGATCATCGACACCGGATGGGTCGGCTTCGTGCGCGGCGACTATCGCACCGGCGAGAAGCTGAGCGGCGCCGCGCTCAATGGCGGCGTGTCCTATCGCTTCTGAGCGGCTGCGCCGTCCCTCGCGAGAGGCGGAAGGAGAGCCTTCCGCCTCGTGACGCGGTTTGCTTTCCGTCCCCGCTTACGCCACTCTCCGCCGATGGATCGTAAAAGCGGCAAGCGGCGGACGCTTCTCACCGGTCTCCTGATCTTCGCGCTCTGCGCGCCAGCGCGCGCGGAGGAAGACGGCCCGCGCGTGTCGATCATCCGCGACGCGGAGATCGAGCAATTATTGCGGGACTACACCGCCCCCGTGCTGAAGGCGGCGGGGATTCACAGCGAGGCGGCCAAGATCATTCTGGTCGGCGACCGCTCCTTCAACGCCTTCGTCGCCGACGGGCAGAAGATCTTCGTCAACACCGGCGCGCTGATGGAGGCGAAGACGCCCAATGAGATCATCGGCGTCCTCGCCCATGAGACCGGCCATATCGCCGGCGGCCATTTGGCGCGCGGGCGGCAGGAGCTCGCCAAGGCGACCATCCTCTCCGTCGCCGGAATGTTGGCGAGCGCCGGCGCCATGGTCGCCGCGCGCGGCGCCTTCAACCGTCGCGACGGGCAGGTGGGCATGGATTCCGCCGGCGCCGTCGGAATATTGCTCGGCCCGCAAGAGGCGGTGAAGCGCTCGCTGCTCGCCTATCAGCGTGGCGAGGAGCAGGCCGCCGATCGCATGGCGGTGCGCTTCCTCACGGCGACGCATCAATCCGCCAAGGGCATGCTGGAAGTGTTCAACCGCTTCGCCAGCGAATCCTTGTTCAAGACGACGGCGATCGACCCGTATCTGCAATCGCATCCGCTGCCGAACGAGCGCATCTCTAATCTCGATCAGGCCGCGAAGCAGTCGCCCTATTTCGATGTCCCGGATTCGCCGGCGCTGCAGGCGCGTCACGATCTGATGCGCGCCAAGCTCGTCGGCTTCATGGGCAATTCCGGCGAGGCGGCGCGGCGCTATCCGATCTCCGATCTTTCGCTGCCGGCGCGCTACGCCCGCGTCACCGCCGATAATCGTTTCGGCCGGCTGGAGGAGGCGCTGCGCGGCGCCGACGCGCTCGTCGCGGCCGATCCGAAGAACCCTTACTTCTGGGAGCTGAAAGGGCAGATTTTGCTGGAGGCCGGCCGCGCCAATCAGGCCATCGCGCCTTTGCGCAAGGCGGCGGCCATCGCCGGGCCGGCGGCGACGCCGATCCGCGTGCTGCTCGGCCATGCGCTGGTCTCGGCCGACGATCCCAAGCTGCTGAACGAGGCGGTGAGCGTGCTCGCCAACGCCACACAGCGCGACGAGGACAGCGCCGACGCCTGGGAGTTTCTGTCCATGGCCTATTTCCGCAAGGGCGAGAACGCCAAGGCGCAGCTCGCGGCGGCCGAGGGTCTCTTCGTCGCCGGCAAATATGTCGAGGCGCGCACCCAGGCGACGCGCGCCCAGGCGCAGTTCAAGGAAGGCACGCAAGGCTGGCTGAAGGCGGATGATATATTGACCTATCGCCCGCCGGGAAGCGAGTGAGGCGATCCCCCGGCCCTTTGCCGAGGCGCGTTCTTCAGGTGGATTGCTCGGTGAGCCGGCGCTTTGCGGCCTCGGCGAGAAATGACGATCGCGTCTGGCCAGCGGCGCGAGCCGCGCGATCGACGCGTTCGAGCAGGTTCTCGTCGATCGAGATGTTCACGCGCACGGCGCGGCTCGGAAGCTCGACCTCCACAGCGGCGATGGTCGCGTGGTCGAACCACTCCTCCACTTCTGGATCGGCGCGCAATTGCGCGACATTTCGCAAGTGAGGCAGCGGCTCGCCATCGGCCGTCATTCCCTCGACATGAAGTGCGAGCGCCTGGCCGCCTTTGAAGATCGCTTCATCGATGGAGTCACCGACGCTGACGCAGCCTGGAAAATCAGGAAAGGATATTCCAAATTTGCCGCTCTCCTCGTGAATGAGCGCAATCGCATGACTCATTCCGCGTCTCCCTCGCCCAGCTTCTCGAATCCAGCCGCCTTCACCAGGGCCAGCCCGCCTGCTTGTAAATCGACCGCAATGTTCCCGTCGGGAACTCCTTCGCGCCGGCGTCTATGGTCACTCGGCCCGGCCGGACTGGATGCGTGTATTGAACATGATCGCCGGGACCCTTACGAGAGATGCGCCAGCCGTCAGCGTGCAAGCGCGCCTCAATGTCTTTTCGCTTGTTGCTGCGTCCGGCGCGGCCCAAAAGATAATCCTCGCCCTCTTTGTGTAAATATACACAAGGGCCACGAATTCGTCGAGGCGCTGAATTGACCACGCTTCCCCTAGCCCTCACCCAGGGCGACCCTTCCGGCATCGGCCCGGAGCTGACGCTGAAGGCCTATGCCGCGCGCAAGACGCGGGCTCTGCCGCCCTTCTTCGTGCTCGCCGATCCGGCGCAGCTCGCGCGGACGGCGGCGGCGCTCGGGCTCGAGATCGCGCTGCGCGAGGTCGCGCCGGAGGGGGCGGCGGCGGCTTTCGACGCGGCTCTGCCGGTCGCGCCGCTCGGCCTCTCGGTTCGTGGCGCTCCCGGCGCGCCCGAGCCTGCCGACGCCGCGGCGACGATCCTCTCGATAGAGCGCTCGGTCGAGCTGGTGGCGGCGGGGAAAGCGCGCGCGCTCGTCACCAATCCGATCGCCAAAAATGTGCTCTACGCCGCCGGCTTCGCGCATCCGGGCCATACGGAGTTTCTTGCCGCGCTGGCGGAGCGGCGGTTCGGCCGCCCCTTCCGCCCGGTGATGATGCTCTACTCGGAAGAGCTCGCCGTCGTTCCAGCGACCATCCATGTCGCGCTCGCCGAGGTTCCGCGCCTTCTCACCCGCGAGCTGCTGGTGGAGACGGGCGTGATCGTCGCCGCTGATCTTTCCTCCCGCTTCGGCCTCGCTTCGCCGCGCCTCGCTTTCGCCGGCCTCAACCCGCACGCCGGCGAGAGCGGCGCCATGGGCCGTGAGGAGATCGAGGTGATCGCCCCCGCCATCGCCGAGCTGCGCGGGCGGGGGATAGACGCCACCGGCCCGCATCCCGCCGATACGATGTTCCACGCCGCCGCCCGCGCGCGCTATGACGCCGCCATCTGCCCGACGCATGACCAGGCGCTGATCCCCATAAAGACGCTGGCCTTCGATCGCGGCGTCAATGTCACTCTGGGCCTGCCCTTTGTGCGCACATCGCCGGACCATGGCACGGCTTTCGACATCGCCGGCAAGGGCGTCGCCGAGGCGACGAGCCTCATAGAGGCGATCCGCCTCGCCGACCGAATGACGGCGCGATGATCGACGATCTGCCGCCATTGCGCGAGGTGGTCGCGCGCCATGGCCTGATGGCCAGCAAGGCGCTCGGCCAGAATTTCCTCTTCGATCTCAATCTCACCGCCCGCATCGCCCGCGCCGCCGGGCCGCTCGAATGCGCGACCGTCGTCGAGATCGGGCCTGGGCCGGGCGGCCTCACCCGCGCGCTGCTCGCCGAGGGGGCGGGGCGCGTCATCGCGGTGGAGCGCGACTCGCGCTGCATTCCGGCGCTGCGCGAGATAGAGGCGCGCTATCCTGGGCGGCTAGTCATCGTCGAGGGCGACGCGCTGGCGCTCGATCCGGCGGAACTGGCGCGGCTGCATGGGCTCGGCGGACCGGCGCGCATCTGCGCGAATCTTCCCTATAATATCGCCACCGAGCTGCTGGCGCGCTGGATCGAGGCGGAGCCTTGGCCTTCGGTGTTCGACCGCTATGTGCTGATGTTCCAGCGCGAGGTCGCCGAGCGCATCGTCGCGACGCCGGCGCAGCGCGCCGATTATGGCCGTCTCGCCGTGCTCTGCGGCTGGCGCACACGCGCGCGCATTTTGTTCGACCTCTCGCCCTCGGCCTTCACGCCGCCGCCCAAGGTGACGTCCTCCGTGGTGGAGCTCATTCCCAACGCCGCCCCGCTCGCCTGCGATCCGAGGCTCCTGTCGCAGGTGACGCGCGCGGCCTTCGGCCAGAGGCGAAAAATGCTGCGCCAGAGCCTGAAGTCGCTGCCGAAGCCGGGCCTCGACGTCGCCGCTCTGCTGGCGCGGGCGGGCATAGAGGAGACGCGCCGCGCCGAGGAGATCGACATCGGCGGATTCGTCGCATTGGCGCAGGCTCTGGCTGTCCTATCTTGACTCTGCGGCGCCTATCTTCGAGGAGCGGCAGTAATGGCGAAATTCTATTTTGCGGCGGTGGAGACCGAGGAAGGCCTGCGCGCCGAGCTCAAGATCGCAACCCCTTATTCGCTGGCGGCGGATGTCTTCGATCCGAGCGAGAGCTTTGCTGATTACGAGGCGAAGCTGGACGGCGCCTTGCGTGAGCTGGAGCGCACGCGCGAAGAGGCGCGCGCCTGGTTCGCCAAGCATAATGGCGCATCGGCGGCCGGGTGAGGGCGCGTTTTCCCGGGGCCTGAATTTCCGCTTGGCGGCCCCGCCTTACTCGATTATAAGCACCAGATGCGTGGCGCGCGGCCTGGGGCCTCGCGCCGCGACTGTTTTGTGGCGGTCCCGATGAGTCCCGTGGCCGCGGTCCTCGGCTCGGTGAAACATCTCGACTCGGTGAAGCATGGCCAATCCGTTTCAGTTCCTGCAAGAAGTGCGCTCGGAAGCGAGCAAGGTCGTGTGGCCGACCCGCCGCGAGACCCTCATCACCTCCGGCCTGGTGGTCCTCATGGTGCTGGCCGCGAGCATTTTCTTCGTCGTCGTCGATCAGGGGCTGCGACTCGCCGTGGGCATGCTGCTGCGGATCGGCCAGTAAGGTCGAGGAACCCGCCGGCGCGCCGATCGTCGAGAGCGAAATTTTGGAGCTTGTCGCGCCGTGAGCATGCGCTGGTATATCGTCCACGCCTATTCGAACTTCGAGAAGAAGGTCGCCGACTCCATTCGCGAGGGCGCCGCGCAGCGCAATCTCTCCGATCAGTTCGAGGAGATTCTCGTGCCGACCGAGCAGGTCATAGAGGTGCGCCGCGGCCGCAAGGTCAGCTCGGAGCGCAAATTCTTCCCCGGCTATGTGCTGGTGAAATGCGACCTCTCCGATCAGGTGTTCTCGCTCATCAAGAACACGCCGAAAGTGACCGGCTTCCTCGGCGCAGACAATAAGCCGATGCCGATCAGCGAGGCGGAGGCGATGCGCATCAAGGGCCAGGTGGCCGATGGCGTCGAGCGCCCGAAGCCCTCCATCTCCTTCGAGATCGGCGAGACGGTCCGCGTGGCCGACGGCCCCTTCGCCTCCTTCAACGGCGTGGTGGAAGAGGTCGACGACGCCCGCTCGCGACTCAAGGTGGCGGTGTCCATCTTCGGCCGGCCGACGCCTGTGGAGCTGGAATTCGCGCAGGTGGAGAAGGTTTGATTCCACGAATTCCCTCTCCCGCTCGCGGGAGAGGGTGGCCCGGCGTAAGCCGGGTCGGGTGAGGGCGCTTCGAGAGTCCCCATCCGTCGCGCATTTGCGCGACGCCTTCTCCCGCGAGCGGGGGAAGGAAAAAGCCGTGGCGGGCGCGCCCCTGTCGCCAGGGGGATCACGCGTCGGACCACGAACTGCAACCGGCGGCTCGGGACGCGGAAGCGTTCCCGGGGCCGCTCAATGTTGGAGATGAGACATGGCGAAGAAAATCGCCGGCTACATCAAGCTGCAAGTGCCGGCGGGCGCGGCCAATCCGTCGCCGCCGATCGGTCCCGCGCTCGGTCAGCGCGGCCTCAACATCATGGAATTCTGCAAGGCCTTCAACGCCAAGACGGCGCAGATGGAGAAGGGGACGCCCATCCCCGTCATCATCACGGCCTTTCAGGATCGCTCCTTCACCTTCGAGCTGAAGCAGCCGCCGGTCTCCTACTTCCTGAAGCAGGCGGCGGGCGTCAAATCGGGCTCGAAGACGACCGGACGCGGTTTCGTCGGCCAGGTCACACGGGCGCAGATTCGCGAGATCGCCGCGAAGAAGCTGCAAGACCTCAACACGACGTCGATCGAGTCGGCCGCGTCGATGATCGAGGGCTCCGCCCGTTCCATCGGCCTCGAAGTGGTGGGGTGAGATCATGGCCCATATCGGAAAACGCATCGCCAAGGCGCGTCAGGCCGTCGAGCGCACCAAGCTCTACCCGGTCGAGGAAGCGATCAAGCTGGTTCGCGCCAACGCCACCGCCAAATTCGACGAGTCGATCGAGATCGCGATGAATCTCGGCGTCGACCCCAAGCATGCGGACCAGATGGTGCGCGGCGTCGTCAATCTGCCGAATGGCACCGGCCGCACGCTGCGCGTCGCCGTCTTCGCCCGCGGTCCCAAGGCCGATGAGGCCAAGGCCGCCGGCGCGGATATCGTCGGCGCCGAGGATCTCGTCACCATCGTCCAGGGCGGCACGATCGAGTTCGATCGCTGCATCGCCACCCCGGAGCTGATGCCGCTGGTCGGCCGCCTCGGCAAGGTGCTCGGCCCGCGCGGCCTGATGCCGAACCCCAAGGTCGGCACGGTGACGATGGACGTCGCCGGCGCGGTGAAGGCCTCCAAGGGCGGCGCCGTCGAGTTCCGCGTCGAGAAGGCCGGCATTGTGCAGGGCACGGTGGGCAAGACCTCCTTCGAGGAGGGCAAGCTCGCCGAGAACATCCGCGCCTTTGTGGATGCTGTGGCCAAGGCCAAGCCCGCCGGCTCCAAGGGCACCTATATCCAGCGCGTGGCGCTCAGCTCCACCCAGGGGCCTGGCGTCAAGGTGGATGTCGCGACGCTCGGCGCGACGCAGGCGTGATGCGAGGCGGCTCGCGATCGAGCCGCCGACGCCGCGAGATTATCGACGCGAGGGATCATCCTCTCGCGTCGAGCCGTCCGCGCCCCCTTCATAGACGGTGAAGCGCGGCCGTCTCTGCAGATCGCGCGTCGGCGTTCCGGGCGCGAGAGGCAAAACCAGCGCCGTTTCCTCGCCGAGCACACGCAGCGATACGATATGCAGCGCCTCGACCGGCGTGCGCCCGAGCCATAGCGGCCGCTCGCCGGGCGCGAGGGAGCCGAGAACGCGCGCATGTGTTTTTCCGAAATAGCGGATCGGCAGGAGCAAGAGCTCGAAATCGACGATTTCGATCCCTCCGACCAGAAACCCCTTGGCTCCGGCGATGACAGGGGTCGTGTCGTCCGTGACGATGCGCAGGATCGTTTTCACATCCTCGCGCCCGGACTCGCTCCATATTCCGAGAAAAGAACGGCTCCTCCGCTCGGGCGGCCAAAAGGCGCCGACGCGTGCGCCGCAGAGCCCGGCCGGAACGAAATAGCTCAGCTCCGTCTCAATGACGAAGGCGTCCGAAAGAGTGACGAAGGCTTTCGCCAAATCCATCTCATGGCAGTCCGGGGCCGCGCGCTCGCCTTTGAAGCCCCTCCAATACTCGTACAAAATTCTGTTGGCTGGATGTCTCATGCCGCCTCCCGCCCATAGAACGATTCCCTCCGCCCTCGAGTGTCCGTGCACGTCTATGTCTTCGGGTCGACGGGCAT
Source organism: Methylosinus sp. PW1 (assembly GCF_000745215.1). Classification (NCBI taxonomy): domain Bacteria; kingdom Pseudomonadati; phylum Pseudomonadota; class Alphaproteobacteria; order Hyphomicrobiales; family Methylocystaceae; genus Methylosinus; species Methylosinus sp. PW1. Next base: position 1,933,984 of record NZ_JQNK01000009.1, on the reverse strand, counting down.
GGCGGTTTGCGACGAAACCGCGGCGCGACGCCCGAGATGATCGAAGCTGCCGCGCGCCCTCGTGCGAGCCGCGCGCAGGCGCGCGACGCGCCGGGTCGCGAGTTTCGACAATTCATGTGTCCGAACAAGCATTTTCGCCAAATGATCCGCGGGAAAGATTCGAGGTAAACAGAACCTCTTTCTTTTGCTATGATGCGAAAGCATCGCTATTGTCTGAATTGCGAGACTCAAAATGTTCGAAAAGCCATGCGCTCGAGGCGGCATTGTCGATCGAGGACTCCTCACGGCCCGTAGCAGCGGTCTCGAGAACGTCAACGAGGCGCTGCGCCGGGCTCTCGGTCACTCGATCATCGGTTTCGTCATCGCTTTCGGCTTTGCGAAGATCGCCTATGTCGAAGCTCGAGCGATCCTCCTGGAGAGTCGCGGCTTTTTCAGGGCTGGACCCTAGCTTTGGCGCAGGGCGGCCGCTCGGGCCGGGGCAAAATTTTTGCTTGGCAAATGTCGCGGCCCCCTTTAATAAGGCCATTCCGGGGTCGGCCAGCGTTCGCGACCCCGTTTTCAGATATCAGCTTCCGTCGAACCGAGTCCCCAGATGCGGGAGAAGGCGAGACGGTGGATAGGCCGGCGGACCCGGGGGAGATTCCTCGCGTCCCGTCCGGCCATGTCCTGTCCGAGACTGCCGGCGCCTGTCCGAGGCTCACCCCGAGGACGGCTCAATCGGCTCGCTGGACGGCGGAGCCCTCCGCCCCCGACGAGCGGCCTGCATAGACGGGGAAGACCGGAATTGTAGGGCCGGCGCGGCGCTTTTCAAAGCTCGCGCGCGGTCTTTCGAATTTGGTTGGCGCCCCTCTGATCCGAGGCGAGGCCGTTTCGGCCTCAGCCGAGGGGACAGGATCTACGGCGCCGTCGTTCCCGCCGCTCTCGCGGCGATGCGACGGCTCATCGCAACGGCGGGGCTCGTCCCCGCTCGAGGAGAGAGCAACCGTGGACAGAGCGGAGAAAAAGCAAGCCGTCGCGGCGCTGAACGAGGTCTTTGCGAAGACCCCGGTCGTCGTCGTGGCGCATTACTCCGGCCTGACCGTCGCCCAGATGCAGAAGCTGCGCAAGCAGGCTCGTGAATCTGGCGCTTCCGTGCAGGTCGCCAAGAACCGCCTCGCCAAAATCGCTCTCGACGGCACGAGCGTCGCCTCTATCGGCCCCCTTCTCAAGGGGCCGACCCTGATCGCCTATTCGGACGATCCGGTGGCGGCGCCCAAGGTGGCCGCAGCCTTCGCCAAGGATCACGACAAATTCGTCATCCTCGGCGGCGCGCTCGGCGCCCAAGCCCTCGACCCCGACGGTGTGAAGTCGCTCGCGACTCTCCCGTCGCTCGACGAACTGCGCGCAAAGCTCGTGGGCCTCATCCAGGCTCCCGCGACCAAGCTGGCGCAGCTCACGACCGCTCCGGCCTCGAAGCTGGCGCGCGTGGTCCAGGCCTATGCCGACAAAGACGCGAACGCGGCCTGATAGGCGGCGCAAATCCAACCAAGCAGAACCGAATTCGAAGGACTGAAGCAACATGGCTAATCTCGAAAAGATCGTCGAAGACCTGTCGAGCCTGACCGTGCTCGAGGCCGCCGAGCTGGCGAAGCTCCTCGAGGAGAAGTGGGGCGTCTCGGCCGCTGCGGCCGTCGCCGTCGCCGCCGCTCCGGGCGCGGCCGCCGCTGCGGCCCCGGTCGAGGAGAAGACCGAGTTCAACGTCATTCTGGCCGCCGCCGGCGACAAGAAGATCGAGGTCATCAAGGAGGTCCGCGCGATCACCGGCCTCGGCCTCAAGGAGGCCAAGGATCTGGTCGAGGGCGCTCCCAAGCCGGTCAAGGAAGGCGCTTCCAAGGACGAGGCCGAGAAGATCAAGGCCGCCCTCGAGAAGGTCGGCGCCAAGGTCGAGCTCAAGTAAGACGAAAACTCCCCTCTCCCGCCATGCGCGGGAGAGGGTTTTCGGCACGGATGACCAGGAGCGAATGGCGAATAGCGAATAGCGAAAGACACCGGTCCTTTCGCTATTCGCAACTCGCTATTCGCTTTCAATAAGAGGATCGAGAGGCGACATGGCTCAGACTTCGGCGCAAACTTTCTCCGGTCGCAAGCGTGTCCGCAAATTCTTCGGCCATATCCGCGAAGCCGCGGAAATGCCCAATCTGATCGAAGTTCAGAAAGCTTCCTACGACCAGTTCCTGCTCGTCGACGAGCCTGCGGGCGGGCGTCCCGACGAGGGTCTGCAGTCGGTCTTCAAATCCGTTTTCCCGATTTCCGATTTCTCGCAGGTCGCCCTGCTCGAATTCGTGCGCTACGAGTTCGAGCCGCCGAAATACGACGTCGACGAGTGCCGACAGCGCGGCATGACCTTCGCCGCGCCGCTGAAGGTGACGCTGCGCCTCATCGTGTTCGATGTCGATCCCGACACGCAGGCGAAATCCGTCAAGGACATCAAGGAGCAGGACGTCTATATGGGCGATATGCCCTTCATGACGGCGAACGGCACCTTCATCGTCAATGGCACGGAGCGCGTCATCGTCTCGCAGATGCACCGCTCGCCGGGCGTCTTCTTCGACCATGACAAGGGCAAGAGCCATTCCTCCGGCAAGCTGCTGTTCGCGGCGCGCATCATTCCCTATCGCGGCTCCTGGCTCGACATAGAGTTCGACGCCAAGGACATCGTCTATGCGCGCATCGACCGTCGCCGAAAAATTCCGGCGTCGTCGCTGCTGTTCGCGCTCGGCATGGATGGCGAGGAGATTCTCTCCACCTTCTACAACACCATCACCTTCAAGGCCTCCGGCGACAGCTGGCGCCAGCCCTTCGACCCGGAGCGTCTGAAGGGACTGAAGGCCGTCAACGACATTGTCGACGCCGACACCGGCGAGGTGATCGTCGAGGCGGGCAAGAAGCTCACCGCGCGCGCCGCTCGTCAGCTCGCCGAGAAGGGCGTGAAGGCGATCAAGATCCAGTCCGAGGATCTCTACGGCCAGTTCCTCGCGCAGGATCTCTATGATCCCTCGACGGGCGAGATTTTCGCCGAGGCCGGCGACGAGATCACGGTGAAGTCGCTGCCGCTGCTGGTCGAGAAGGGCTTCGACGAGCTGCCGGTGCTCGACATCGACCATATCAACATCGGCCCCTACATCCGCAACACGCTGGCGGTCGACAAGAACTCGTCGCGCGAGGAAGCGCTGTTCGACATCTACCGCGTCATGCGTCCCGGCGAGCCGCCGACGATGGATACGGCGGAGGCGATGTTCTATTCGCTGTTCTTCGATCCCGAGCGCTACGACCTCTCGGCCGTCGGCCGCGTGAAGATGAACATGCGCCTCGACCTCGACGCGCCGGACACGATGCGCGTCCTCCGCAAGGAGGACATCGTCGCCGTCGTGCGCGCGCTCGTCGATCTGCGCGATGGACGCGGCGAGATCGACGACATCGACCATCTCGGCAATCGCCGCGTGCGCAGCGTCGGCGAGCTGATGGAGAACCAGTATCGTCTCGGCCTCCTGCGAATGGAGCGCGCGATCAAGGAGCGCATGTCCTCGGTCGACATCGACACGGTGATGCCGCAGGACCTCATCAACGCCAAGCCGGCGGCGGCGGCGGTGCGCGAGTTCTTCGGCTCGTCGCAGCTCTCGCAATTCATGGACCAGACCAATCCGCTGTCGGAGATCACCCATAAGCGCCGCCTCTCGGCGCTCGGTCCGGGCGGTCTGACGCGCGAGCGCGCCGGCTTCGAGGTGCGCGACGTGCATCCGACGCATTACGGCCGCATCTGCCCGATCGAGACGCCGGAAGGTCCGAACATCGGCCTCATCAACTCGCTCGCCACCTTTGCGCGCGTGAACAAATACGGCTTCATCGAGGGTCCTTATCGCCGCGTGCGCGACGGCAAGGTGACGGATGAGGTCGCCTATCTCTCCGCCATGGAAGAGCAGAAATATCACGTCGCCCAGGCCAACGCCCCGGTCGACGCGGAGGGCAATCTGCTCGAGGATCTGGTGCTGTGCCGTCACGCCGGCGATGTCGTGCTCGTCCCGCGTGAGCGCGTCGACGCCATGGACGTGTCGCCCAAGCAGCTCGTCTCGGTCGCCGCGGCGCTCATTCCCTTCTTGGAGAATGACGACGCCAACCGCGCGCTGATGGGCTCCAACATGCAGCGCCAGGCCGTGCCGCTGGTGAAGGCCGACGCGCCGCTGGTCGGCACCGGCATGGAGCCGGTGGTCGCCGCCGACTCCGGCGCCGCCATCGCCGCGCGCCGCGCCGGCGTCGTCGATCAGATCGACGCGACCCGCATCGTCATTCGCGCGACGGAAGAGCAGGACCCGACCAAGCCGGGCGTCGACATCTATCGTCTGATGAAGTTCCAGCGCTCGAACCAGTCGACCTGCATCAATCAGAAGCCGCTGGTGAAGGTCGGCGACTATGTGAAGAAGGGCGACATCATCGCCGACGGTCCCTCGACCGATCTCGGCGATCTGGCGCTCGGCCGCAATGTGCTCGTCGCCTTCATGCCGTGGAACGGCTACAACTTCGAGGACTCGATCCTTCTCAACGAGCGCATCGTCAAGGACGACGTCTTCACCTCGATCCATATCGACGAATTCGAGGTGATGGCGCGCGACACCAAGCTCGGCCCGGAGGAGATTACCCGCGACATTCCCAACGTCTCGGAAGAGACGCTGAAGAATCTCGACGAGGCCGGCATCGTCTATATCGGCGCGGAAGTGCAGGCGGGCGACATTCTTGTCGGCAAGATCACGCCCAAGGGCGAGAGCCCGATGACGCCGGAGGAGAAGCTGCTCCGCGCCATCTTCGGCGAGAAGGCCTCCGACGTTCGCGACACGTCTCTGCGCGTGCCGCCGGGCGTGCAGGGCACGATCGTCGAGGTGCGCGTGTTCAATCGCCATGGCGTCGAGAAGGACGAGCGCGCCCAGGCGATCGAGCGTGAGGAGATCGAGCGTCTCGCCAAGGACCGCGACGACGAGCTCGCCATTCTCGACCGCAACACCTACGCCCGTCTCTTCGAGATGCTGGTCGGCAAGATGGCGATCGCCGGGCCGAAGACCTTCAAGAAGGACCAGCCGCTCAGCCAGGCGATCCTCGACGAATATCCCCGCTCGCAGTGGTGGACCTTCGTCGTCGAGGACGACCATCTGATGGCCGGCATAGAGGCCGTGCGCAAGCAATATGACGAGTCGAAGAAGGGTCTCGAGAACCGCTTCCTCGACAAGGTCGAGAAGCTGCAGCGCGGCGATGAGCTGCCGCCCGGCGTGATGAAGATGGTCAAGGTCTTCGTCGCGGTGAAGCGCAAGATCCAGCCCGGCGACAAGATGGCCGGACGCCACGGCAATAAGGGCGTCGTCTCGCGCATCGTGCCGCAGGAGGACATGCCCTTCCTCGAGGACGGCCAGCCGGTCGATATCGTGCTGAATCCGCTCGGCGTGCCGAGCCGCATGAATGTCGGGCAGATTCTCGAGACGCATCTGGGCTGGGCCTGCGCCGGTCTCGGCAAGCAGGTGGGCGCCGCCGTCGACGCCTATTTGCGCAGCAAGGATGTGGCGCCGCTCAAGGAGAAGCTCGTCGACATCTACGGCCCCAACGAGTCGCTGAAGAGCCTCGACGAGCCGACCTTGGTGGAAGTCGCGAAGAATCTGCGCCGCGGCGTGCCGATCGCGACGCCGGTCTTCGACGGCGCGCGCGAGAAGGACATTGTCGAGATGCTGACGCGGGCGGGGCTCTCCTCCTCCGGTCAGGTCACGCTCTTCGACGGGCGCACGGGCGAGCCCTTCGATCGTAAGGTGACGGTCGGCTACATCTATATGCTGAAGCTGCATCATCTCGTCGACGACAAGATCCATGCGCGCTCGATCGGTCCCTATTCACTGGTCACGCAGCAGCCGCTGGGCGGCAAGGCCCAGTTCGGCGGACAGCGTTTCGGCGAGATGGAGGTGTGGGCGCTCGAGGCCTATGGCGCGGCCTACACGCTGCAGGAGATGCTGACGGTGAAATCCGACGACGTCGCCGGCCGCACCAAGGTCTATGAGTCGATCGTGCGCGGCGACGACACTTTCGAGTCGGGCATTCCCGAGAGCTTCAACGTGCTCATCAAGGAAATGCGCTCGCTGGCGCTCAATGTCGAGCTCACCTCGGCCGAGCCCGAGGAGGGCGACGAGCCGCCGCCCGAGACGACGGCCGAGGCGGCGGAATAAAGCCGCCATTCTTCCTTCTCCCGCAGGGCGGGAGAAGGTGGCCCTCGCGTCAGCGAGGGTCGGATGAGGGCCGGCGCCGCTCGCGCGAGCCTTGAAGGACCCTCACCCGACCCGGCGTCGCCGGGCCACCCTCTCCCGCAAGCGGGAGAGGGGCGCGCACCGAGGTTTATGGGCGCGACGGACAAAGATGGCGAGCCCAGCCGCTTCATCCGTCCTGCGTCTCTAGGAGAAGACCATGAATCAGCAAGAGGTCATGAATCTCTTCAATCCGGTCGTCCAGCCGCAGGCGTTCGATCAGATTCAGATTTCGATCGCGAGCCCGGAGAAAATCCTCTCCTGGTCGTTCGGCGAGATCAAGAAGCCGGAAACGATCAACTACCGGACCTTCAAGCCGGAGCGCGACGGCCTGTTCTGCGCCCGCATCTTCGGTCCGATCAAGGATTACGAGTGCTTGTGCGGCAAGTACAAGCGCATGAAATACAAGGGCGTCATCTGCGAGAAATGCGGCGTCGAGGTCACGCTGGCGCGCGTGCGCCGCGACCGCATGGGCCATATCTCGCTCGCGGCGCCGGTCGCGCATATCTGGTTCCTGAAGTCGCTGCCCTCGCGCATCGGCCTTCTGCTCGACATGACGCTGAAGGACCTCGAGCGCATCCTCTACTTCGAGAGCTACATCGTCATCGATGCGGGCCTCACGCCCTTGAAGGAGCGTCAGCTCCTCACCGAGGACGAATATTTGCGCGCCCAGGACGAATATGGGCAGGACCACTTCACGGCGATGATCGGCGCCGAAGCGATCCGCAAGATCCTCGAGTCGATGGATCTCGAGGGCATCGCCGCGCGCCTGCGCACGGAGATCGCCGAGGCCACCACCGAGCTCAAGCCCAAGAAGCTCGCCAAGCGCCTGAAGATCATCGAGGCCTTCATTCAGTCTGGCAATAAGCCGGAGTGGATGATCCTGAAGGAAGTCCCGGTCATTCCGCCGGACCTGCGCCCGCTGGTCCCGCTCGACGGCGGCCGCTTCGCGACATCGGACCTCAACGATCTCTATCGCCGCGTCATCAACCGCAACAATCGTCTGAAGCGGCTGATCGAGCTGCGCGCGCCGGATATCATCATCCGCAACGAGAAGCGCATGCTGCAGGAGGCCGTCGACGCTCTGTTCGACAATGGCCGCCGCGGCCGCGTCATCACCGGCGCCAATAAGCGTCCGCTGAAGTCGCTGGCCGACATGCTGAAGGGCAAGCAGGGCCGCTTCCGTCAGAATCTGCTCGGCAAGCGCGTCGACTATTCCGGCCGCTCGGTCATCGTCGTCGGCCCGGAGCTCAAGCTCCATCAATGCGGCCTGCCGAAGAAGATGGCGCTCGAGCTGTTCAAGCCCTTCATCTATTCGCGCCTCGACGCGAAGGGCCATTCGGCCACGGTGAAGCAGGCCAAGAAGCTGGTCGAGAAAGAGAAGCCGGAGGTGTGGGACATCCTCGACGAGGTGATCCGCGAGCATCCGGTGCTGCTCAATCGCGCGCCGACGCTCCATCGCCTCGGCATTCAGGCCTTCGAGCCGGTGCTGATCGAGGGCAAGGCGATCCAGCTGCATCCGCTCGTCTGCGCCGCCTTCAACGCCGATTTCGACGGCGATCAGATGGCCGTGCACGTCCCGCTGTCGCTGGAAGCGCAGCTCGAGGCGCGCGTGCTGATGATGTCGACGAACAATATTCTGCATCCGGCCAATGGTCAGCCGATCATCGTGCCGAGCCAAGACATTGTTCTCGGCCTCTATTATCTGTCACTGGAGCGTGACGGCGAGCCCGGCCAGGGCATGGCCTTCGCGGATCAGGGCGAGATCGAGCATGCGCTCGCCGCCAAGTCGATCACGCTGCAGACCAAGATCAAGGGCCGCGCCTGGACCTACAATGAGAAGGGCGAGCGCATGTCGAAGATTTTCGACACGACGCCCGGCCGTCTGATCCTCGGCCAGCTGCTGCCGCGCAACCCCAAGATTCCCTTCGACGCAGCCAACAAGCTGATGACGAAGAAGGAAATCTCCAACATGATCGACACCGTCTACCGCAACTGCGGTCAGAAGGAGACGGTCATCTTCTGTGATCGCATCATGTCTCTCGGCTTCCGCGAGGCGTTCAAGGCGGGCATCTCCTTCGGCAAGGATGACATGGTCATTCCGGAGACGAAGGAGCGCATCATCACCGAGACGCGCAGCGCGACGAAGGAGTATGAGCAGCAGTACAACGACGGCCTCATCACCCAGGGCGAGAAATACAATAAGGTCGTCGACGCCTGGATGAAGTGCTCGGAGAAGCTCGCCGAGGAGATGATGATCCGCATCTCCACCGTCCGCAAGGACGAGCATGGCCGCGATCTGCCGATCAACTCCATCTATATGATGTCCCACTCGGGCGCCCGCGGCTCGCCCGCGCAGATGAAGCAGCTCGCGGCGATGCGCGGCCTCATGACCAAGCCCTCGGGCGAGATCATCGAGACCCCCATCATCTCGAACTTCAAAGAGGGCCTCACCGTTCTCGAATACTTCAACTCCACCCACGGCTCCCGCAAGGGCCTGTCGGACACGGCGTTGAAGACCGCGAACTCGGGCTATCTCACGCGTCGTCTCGTCGACGTGGCGCAGGATTCGATCATCACCACGGTCGATTGCGGCACCGAGAAGGGCATTCGCATGCGGGCGATCATCGACGCCGGTCAGGTCGTCGCCTCGCTCACCTCGCGCATTCTCGGCCGTACCGCGGCGGAGGATCTGCGCGATCAGCAGGGCAAGATCATCGTCCCCAATGGCGAGATGATTCAGGAGTGGCATATCGAGCCGATCAACGCCGCCGGCATTCAGGAGGTGAAGATCCGCTCGGTGCTGACCTGCGAGTCGAAGAACGGCGTCTGCGGCAAATGCTACGGGCGCGATCTCGCCCGCGGCACGCCCGTCAATATGGGCGAGGCGGTCGGCGTCATCGCGGCGCAGTCGATCGGCGAGCCGGGCACACAGCTCACCATGCGCACCTTCCACATCGGCGGCGCGGCGCAGCTGGCGGACCAGTCCTTCATCGAGTCCAACTTCGAAGGCACGGTGCATATCCGCAACCGCCATGTGGCGCGCAACTCGGATGGCGATCTCATCGTCATGGCGCGCAACGTCGCGGCGGTGATCGTCGGGCCGGACGGCGTCGAGCGCGCCGTCAACCGCATCCAATATGGCGCGCGGCTGAAGGTGGACGAAGGCGACAAGATCAAGCGCGGCGACCGCATCGCGGAATGGGACCCCTATACCCGTCCCATCGTCAGCGAGGTGGACGGCGCCATCGGCTTCGAGGATCTGGTCGAAGGCCAGTCGGTGACGGAGACGGCGGACGAGTCGACCGGCATCACCAAGCGCGTCGTCATGGATTGGCGTCTCAACACGCGCTCGGCGAGCCTCAAGCCGGCGATCGTCATCAAGGGCGCCGACGGCAAGGTCATCAAGCTGCAGCGCGGCGGCGACGCTCGCTACACGCTGCCGGTCGAGTCGATCATCGCGGTCGAGCCGGGCGGGCAGATCAAGGCCGGCGACATTGTCGCGCGTATCTCGCTCGAGAGCGCCAAGACCCGCGACATCACCGGCGGTCTGCCGCGCGTCGCGGAGCTGTTCGAGGCGCGCCGTCCCAAGGATCACGCGATCATCGCGGAGATCTCCGGCACAGTGCAATTCGGCCGCGACTATAAGAACAAGCAGCGCCTCTCCATCGTCCCGCATGAGGAAGGCGCTGATCCGGTCGAATATCTGATCCCCAAGGGCAAGCACATCCATCTTCAAGACGGCGACGTCGTGGAGAAGGGCGACTATATCGTCGACGGCAATCCGGCGCCGCACGACATTCTGGCGATCAAGGGCGTGGAGGAGCTGGCCGCTTACCTCGTCAATGAGATTCAGGAGGTCTACCGGCTGCAGGGCGTCAACATCAACGACAAGCACATAGAAGTGATCGTGCGTCAGATGTTGCAGAAGGTCGATATCGTCGACGCCGGCGACACCGGCTTCCTCGATGGCGAGCAGGTCGATCTCACCGAGCTCGAGGAGGCCAACGCCAAGGCGCTGGAGGAGGGCGGCAAGCCGGCCCATGGCACGCCGGTTCTGCTCGGCATCACCAAGGCCTCGCTGCAGACGCGCTCCTTCTTCTCGGCGGCCTCCTTCCAGGAGACCACGCGCGTGCTCACCGAGGCGGCGGTCAATGGCAAGGTCGATCCGCTGGTCGGCCTCAAGGAGAATGTCATCGTCGGCCGGCTGATCCCGGCGGGCACGGGCGCGGCCATGGCCAAGTTCCGTGGCATCGCAACGGGCCGCGACGATCTCATCATCACGCAGCGCGCCGCCGAAGCGGAGACGCGCCCGACGACGCCGCGCCTGCCGCCCGCCGCGGCGGAGTGAGGCGAGACGCTTTCTCTCCCTCTCCTCCACAGAGGAGAAAGAGAGGCCAGCGCAGAATGAAAAAGGCCGCCAGCGATGGCGGCCTTTTTCATGCTGGTTCAGGGCTGTTCGAGCGGACTCGAAGCTGCGTCATGTTCGGAAAATGGCCGGCGCCCTCATCCGACCCGGCTTTGCCGGGCCACCTCCCACGAGTGGGAGAAGGATTCGCGCCGAATCTATGTGGGTGCGCGGACTTCGATTGCAGAACCAAAAAAACAGCTCGCGTCCCTTCTCCTGCTTGCGCACGGCTGTCCGGGGAAACTCAGGCATAGATCATCTCGATCTGGCAGTCGGACTTCCACCGGCTCGGCACGCGATATTTGGGCGGCGGCTCGTCGATCGATGCGACGGGCCGGCGCGCGAACAGGAAGCGGCCAGCCAGCTCGGCGAAGCGCAGCGGCGGCAGAGTGACGCCGTGGCTGTGCGCGGCGATGCGCAGCAGCAGGAAGGCGATCATCGCCGCCAGCAGCTGAAGCTTGATGGCGTTCTCGTTCTTGCCCAAGAACTTGCGGATCGAGAGATGCTGCTTCAGCCAGCGGAACAGCAGCTCGATCGCCCAGCGCGCCTTGTAGAGCGCGGCGATCTCCACCGCATCGCGGGTCATGTCGTTGGTGATCACCTCGATGATCGGCGATTTCGTCCGGCTCGCCGCGTCGCGCTCGATGCGGATGCGGCGCAGGCGCATCCGCAGCTTGGAATCGCCCTTGCTGGCCAGCGCGACCTCGCTGTCCGCGAGCACGGTGAAGCCGTCGCCGCGGGTCTTATCGAGCGGCCGTTCGGCGACGACCTTCAAGCGCGTGTTGGTCTTTGGCCGCGTGACGAAGAGCGCCCCGGCGTCGTGAATGCCCTTCCACCATTTGAAATCATAATAGCCCTTGTCGAAGACATAGGTGGCGCCCGCCTCGATCGGCGTCTTCTTGCCGATGGTGACATCATTGACATTGGCGAGCGTCACCTCGACGCGATAGGGACGGTCGGCCCCGCGATCATAGGCGACATGCATTTTGAGCCCGTGGATGCGGCCGTTGGAGCGGGCGAACGCATGGAACTTGCTCAAAGGGATGGGGGTCGAGTCGATGAGGCGGAGCATCTCGGCTCCCTCGCGCCGCGTCTTGCGGTCGAGCGTCGCGGCGAGCAGAGCGAAGAGATCGGCGAAGACGGCGACGGGCCGGCGGGCGCTGGCTTCGGCGAGCGTCGAGCGCGCGAAACGCCCGACGCCCAGGTGATAATGCCCATTGGCCTCGGCGTTGAAGGCGGCGACGAGGGCGCGCAGGCTGACGACCGCGCCCAGCTGCGCGAAGATCAGCGCCACCAGATGGCTCCAGCTCCTGAAGGATTTGTCGTAGGCGTCGCCGCCGTGACGATCCACGATCTTCTGGAAGCTGCGACGATCGATCGGTTTGAGAAGCTCGACGAAGACGCTATTCTCGAGGCGCATGTCCGGCTCTTTCTTTCTGAGTCTCGACAACCAGAAAGTACCCCGAAACTCTCGGGAAAGCCGGGCATGCGCCCGCGACCTATCGACTCATTCCCCGGACAGCCGTGCTGCTTGCGGGAGAAGGTGGCCCTCGCTTCAGCGAGGGTCGGATGAGGGGCCACGACGCCGGCTCAGCGTTTCTTCTTCTTCCCCTCGGCTTCCGCCGTCTTTTTGAAGCCGCTCGCCAGCTGCGTGCCGAGCGTGAGAGCGCGCGCCTCTGTCACGCGCAGCGCGCAATAGCCGAAATCCGCCTCCTGCACATAGGAGCGGCAAATCTCCTCGCGGCGCGCGGAAAAGCCGGCCTGCTCGCGGACGAGTTCCTTGCGCTGGCCCTTTTCCGATTTCATCTTGTCGTAGAGCGCCTTGTAGTCGTTGCGCACCGTCTGCTCGATGCGGGCGCGCATGGTCAGCATCTCTTCGGCGCGCTTGGGGTCGAGCTCGCCGGCGCCCATGCCCCAGAGTCCATTGGGGTCGGCGCGGCAATCGGCCTGCTTCAGCTCGCATGCCTTGCCTTCGGAGCTGACCAGAATCGCGCCGTCGAGCGCGTCGAAGCTGAAGGGGCAGGCAGGAAACTCCACTTCATAACGAAGAAGACCGCCGGTCGTCTGCCGCGGCGTCAGGCGCAAGGGCTCGGATACCTCGATCCGGCAGGTTTCCCCAGAGCGCGTCAGCCGATCGCCCACAAGCGACAGCCGCGCCACCTCGAGCGCGCCGCCACGCCGTTGCAGCTCGATCGAGCCGCGCGCCTCGCCATCTTGATAGAGGATGCGTCCGACGATCGTCTCCTCGCTCGGCGGCTTGGGAGCGACGGGCGTCACGGCGGCGCGGGATTTGGGCTTGGCGCCGGGCTCGACGGGGGCCGCGACAGAACCCGCCGGCGCCGGCGCGACCGCGCCCGGCAGCGCCATCTGAGCGATGGCGCCGGTCGTGGCGGGGAGCGCCGAAAGAAGCGCCGCGCCGGAGAGAATCGCGCGGAGAGAGACGATGGACATGAAAGACAACAAAGACTGAAAGACGCGGCCTCGGCAAGTGCGGATCGAGGCCCCGCCCGAAGCCGCGTCAGCGCGGCGCCAGCACCATGATCATCTGCCGGCCTTCCATGGAGGGCTCGAGCTCGACCTTGGCGATAGTCGCCGTCTCCGCCTTGACGCGCGTCATCAGACGGTAGCCGATATCCTGATGCGCGATCTCGCGACCACGAAAACGCAATGTGACCTTGACCTTGTCGCCCTCCTCGAAGAAGCGCTGCACGGCTTTCATCTTCACATCATAGTCGTGCTCGTCGATGCCGGGGCGGAGCTTGATCTCCTTGACCTCGACGATCTTCTGCTTCTTGCGGGCCTCGGCGGCCTTTTTCTGCTCGAGAAATCGAAATCTGCCGTAATCGAGAATTTTGCAGACCGGCGGCTCGGAATTGGGCGCGATCTCGACGAGATCGAGCGCAGCCGTTTCCGCCAGAGAGAGGGCGTCGACAAACGGAACCACGCCGTGGTTCTTGCCTTCCGAGTCGATCAGTTGCACCTCGCGCGCGCGAATCTCCCGGTTGATGCGCGGACCCTCCTTCTGTGGGGCCGCGGTGCTCTTCATTGGACGGCGAATGGATGTTCTCCCTTCAGGATGAATTCGATCGTCTTCCGATCCGATCCGATGCGCGAGAGAAAGCGGCGTGAGCCGTCATTTCCCCCGGGGCTACCCGGCGGAGGGCCGACGCCGAAAGAATCTCACTCTCTTCGACGAAGTCAACCGTCGATATAGAACTATTCGCGGCGAACGCCTGAAATTCGCGCTCAGCCGCAATCGGCGAAGGCGGGGCAGGAGGCGCCGCAGCCGCCCGCTCCGCCCATGGAGGCGCAGGAGGCTTCGGTCTCGCCGCCGCTCGCCGGCTTGGCGATCAGCGAGAGCTGGCGCGTCAATTCGACGCCGCCGCAGGCCGGACAGGCGGGAATTTCGTCCGAGCGCACCAATGTCTCGAATTCATTGTCGCAGGAATTGCAGCTATAGGCGTAGAGCGGCATTTAAATCCTCGTCGCCGGAAGCGGATGTCGCGCGTTACATGCGCTCCCGACCGCGCCATTGCAAGCCGGGAGTCCCGCTCACGCGCCGCCTGCTTCGGCGAGGCGCAGCGCATAGGCGCGCACATCCTGTGGCCAATCAGCCATGATCGATTCGAATCGCGCCGCATCGCCGGCGAAGAGCGCGCGCAACGCTTCCTCATAGCCGGGAAGATTTCCCGCTATGGCGGAGAGAAAGCGATAGGCGGCCTCGCGCGCCTCGCGCTTATGGCTCTCCGTTCCGCCCTCGCGACGCGCAGTCTCGACGAGGCGGCGCAGCGTCGCCGAAGCGCCGCCCGGCTGCGCGGCGAGCCAGTCCCAATGGCGCGGCAGCAGCGTGACCTCGCGCGCGACAACGCCGAGCCTCGGCCGTCCGCGACCGCGCGCGCCTTCCTCCGCGCCTTCCGCCGGAGCGGCGTCGCTGCGCTCTCTGCCGGGAGAGGCGGCGGCGAGCCGCGCGATGATCTCCGGCTTGGCGCCGCGCAGATCGAGATCGACCACCTCGCCGGTGGCGTCGTCGAAAGTGAGGACATAGCCATCGGCCGCATCGGCGTTCTTCACCGCCAAGGCGACCTCGACCAGCGGGCCGGCGGCCAGAATGCGGCCGTCGGCGAAAGCGGCGCAGGGCCGCGACAGGCGGGAGAGAGCGTCTTTTTCCATGCGCAAATTATACCCGGTATAAATTTGTTGAGTCAATAATACCCGGGATAAATATTTTGCGCGGCGCCGGCGGTCTGCGCCCCTATCTCTCCGAGAGGCGCGGCCGCCCCGGAGATTCCCCGATGATCGCCCGTTTCCTCCTCTGCCTTTTCCTGAGCGCGACCTTCTTGCTGAACGCCGATGCGGCGCCTTCGGCGCAGGACGAGGCGAAGCAAATCGAGAAGGACCTGCGCCGCATTCAGCTGCCGGAGGGGTTTTCCATCTCGCTCTATGCGCTGGTTCCGCACGCGCGGACGCTCGCCATTGGCCCGCGCGGCGAGGCGATTTTCGTCGGCACGGATGCGAGCCGCATTCATGTGCTGATTCCGGGCGGCGAGCGCGCCGCCTCGGTCGAGACATTCGCGGCGGATGCGCCTTTCGTCATTCCGCATGGGCTCTGCTTCGACGCGGAGGGAACATTGTTCGTCGTCGAGCAGAATCGCATTTCGAGCTTTGCTTCAGCCGAGAGCGACTGGCGCCGGCTCGCCTGGAAGGATGCGCGCAGCCTAGCGCCGCAAGGCGGGCTCATCCCGGTCGCCGAGCAGAGCGCCAATCACACGACGCGCATCTGTCGCGTCGGGCCGGACGGCAAGCTCTATGTCTCGCTGGGCCAGCCCTACAATGTCACGCCGCGCGATAAGCTCGAGCTCTATGAGCGCATCGGCATGGGAGGCATCATCCGCATGAATCGCGACGGCTCCGGCCGCGAGGTTTTCGCGCGGGGCGTTCGCAATTCGGTCGGCATGGATTTCGACCCTGCGGACGGAACGCTCTGGTTCACCGACAATCAGGTCGATCGCATGGGCGACGACACGCCGCCCGGCGAGCTGAATCGCGCGCCGCGGGCGGGACTGCATTTCGGCTTTCCCTGGTATGGCGGCGGCCATGTGCGAACTTACGAATATTCGCGCGATACGCCGCCGGAGGGCGGCGTCTTTCCGCAAGTGGAGGAGGCGCCGCACGCCGCCGATCTCGGCATGATCTTCTATCGCGGCTCGGCTTTCCCGCCCTATTATCGCGGCGGGATTTTCTCGGCGCAGCACGGCTCCTGGGACCGCACCATGCCGGTCGGCGCGCGCGTGATGTTCACCCGCGTCGGCCCGGAGGGAAAGCGCGGCGTCAGCGAGCCTTTCGCGGAAGGGTGGAACAATGGCGATCCGCAATATCTCGGCCGGCCCGTGGATGTGGCGGAGCTGCCGGACGGATCGCTGCTGGTGACGGACGACCAGAATGGGGCGATCTATCGGATCGTTTATAGGGCGCCGTGACGAATGTCGTTTTGTGTTGACACTATCCACACAAAGGCCTTTCAATAGCTGATCGCGGAGGAGAGTCGAATGCCGACCCGGGCGTCGAAACAGCCGGCGGCGCCGGCCAGAGAACGTCACGACTCCACAGTGAATGTGCGCATGTCGACGACGACGCGCAATCTGATCGACACCGCGGCCTCGCTCCTCGGCAAGACGCGTAGCGAGTTCATCACGGAGAGCGCTCGGCAGCATGCGGTCGACATATTGCTCGACCAACGTCTGTTCGTGCTGAACGAAAAAGACTTTGCGGAATTCGAAGCGGCGCTGGATCGGCCGCCGCCGCCCAATGAAGACCTCAGAGCGCTGCTGAAGAAGAAGCCTCTATGGGAGAAATAGAGCGCGGGGCGATGTTTCATGCGCCCGCGCGGCTCGATCCGACCAAGCATGATTTTCGGTCCTTCGATTGCGGCAAGCCGTCGCTGAACGAATGGCTGAAGCAACATGCGGCCGCGAGCGAAGGACGTAGCGCGAGAAGCTATGTCGCCTGTGAGGGCGATACGGTTATCGGCTATTACTGCATTTCCGCGGGCTCGATCGAGCGAGCGGCGATGCCTTCGAAGGTCCGCAAGCACGGACTGCCCAATCCGATCCCGGTGAGCGTCATCGGCAGGTTGGCGCGGGATCTACGCTACGCGGGCAAGGGGCTGGGGGACGATCTGCTCGCCGATACGCTGAAGAGAATTCTCTCCGCGTCGCAGACGATCGGCGTGCGAGGCGTGATTGTCCACGCGCTCGATGAGGAGTCGGCTCCGTTCTATACGAGACGTGGGTTTCTTCCCTGCAAGCTCGGCGAGCGGACGTTTTTTATGCCGATCGAAACAATCGAGCGCGCGATCTAAACCCCGCTCGACGCCTTCCCGTCATGCCCCGTCACGCGAACATCCAGCATGCGCCCCGCTTCCGCGCCGGGCGTGCGGATGGGAGTGAAATCTTCGGCGCGGGCCATGCCGCCTTTTTCCGTCAGCACACGCAATGTCTTGCCGATCTGCGCGTCGAGATGGCGGATGAGCGCCGCGTCTCCGGCCGCGCGCAGGCGGGCGGCGCGTTCTTTCACCAATGCGCCATTGACCTGCGGCATCAGCGCCGCCGGCGTTCCGGGACGCGGCGAATAGGGGAAGACATGCAGATGCGTCAGCCCGCATTGCTCGACGAGAGCGAGCGTGCGCGCGAACATGTCTTCCGTCTCGGTGGGAAAGCCCACGATGAAATCAGCGCCGAAGACGATATCCGGCCGCGCTTCGCGCAGCTCGGCGCAAAAGCGGATGGCGTCGGCGCGCGAATGCCGGCGCTTCATGCGCTTCAGAATGAGGTCGTCGCCGGCTTGCAGCGAGAGATGCAGATGCGGCATGAGCCGCGGCTCGCTGCGCATGCAGTCCAACAGCTCGGCGTCCGCCTCTATGCAGTCGATGGAGGAGAGCCGCAGCCGCTCGAGCTGCGGCAATTCCCGCAGCAGCGCGCGCGCGAGTCCGCCGAGCGTAACGCCCTCGGCGGAATAGCTGGTGAGATCGACGCCGGTCAGCACGATCTCGCGCTTGCCGCTCTCGACCAGCCGCCGCGCCTCGGCGACGACCTCGGCCGGCGCGATGGAGCGCGAGGGGCCGCGGCCCAAGGGAATGATGCAGAAAGTGCAGCTATGGTCGCAGCCGTTCTGCACGGCGAGAAAGGCGCGCGTCTGCCCCTCGGCGGCGCTGTCGGCGCGCGGCGCGCCCGGCTCGGCGAGCACGCGCGCGACGCCATCCATTGCGGCGAAGCTCGCGGGATCGATGCGCGCCGCGCAGCCGGCGACGACGATCTCGGCCGCCGGCCGCTCGCGATGAAGGCGGCGGATCGCTTGCCGCGCCTGGCGCGTCGCCTCCGCCGTCACGGCGCAGGTATTGACGATGACGCGCTCGCTTTGCGCGCCGGCGCGCGCCTCGCGCAGCAGCCGCTCCGAATCGACGTAATTGAGGCGGCAGCCGAAGGTGACGATGTCGACCGCGGCGCTCACGCGTCCAGCTCGGCGAAGAAGCCGGCTTCCAGCTCCGTCTCGAATTCGAGCTCGACGTCGCCGGTCATCATCACATGATCGTCCGGCCCCCAGGCGATGACCAGCTCGCCGCCGGGAAGGCGAATGCGCGCCTCGCGCGCCGAGAGGCCGGCGCGGGCGGCCGCCACCAGCGTCGCGCAGGCGGCCGAGCCGCAGGCGCGCGTCTCGCCCGTGCCGCGCTCCCAGACGCGCAGCAAAATCTCATCCGGCGCGACGATCTTGGCGAAGGAGATATTGGCGCGCTCGGGGAAGAGCCTGTGATGCTCGAGCTGCGGCCCGAGCGTGGCGAGATCGAGAGCGAGCGGGTCCTCGACGAAGAAGACCGCATGAGGATTGCCCATATTGACTGCCGAAAAGGCGGCCGGCGCCCCCTGGACTTCAGGCGCGAGCGGCACATTTCTCGTATCGGGGGCTTCGGCGGCGAGCGGCACGTCCCGCCAGCCGAGACGAGGCGCGCCCATATCGACGGTAAAGCGCGTCTCGCCCGCGCGCCATGTGCGCACCGGGCCGGCCTCGGTCTCCAGCGTCAGCGCCTCGCCTTCGCCGGCGCGGCCGAGCACATAGGCGACGCAGCGCGTGCCATTGCCGCAGGCGGCGGAGAGCGAGCCGTCGGTATTGTAGATGCGCATATAAGCGTTCGCGTCCGCATGGCGCGGCGCATGCAGGACCATCAGCTGGTCGAAGCGCAGGCCGGGGGCGCGGGCGATGGCGCGCGCCTCGGCGGGCGCGACCTCGAGGCCCGCGCGGCGCAAGTCGAGAACGAGAATTTCATTGCCGATCCCGTTCATGCGAAAGATCGGGAGGCCGGCGAGCGGGCTGGTCATCATGCCGTTCATTTCCTGTTACAGGCGTATATAGAGAATCGAATCGCGACGCTATGGCCGGCGCCCGCGCTTTCAAAGAGGACGAGACCCATGAGCAATTCGAGCGATGAGGGCTTCACGCAGAGATTGAAGCGCGCTTGGCCCTTTGTCGCGGGTCTGGCCGTTCTCGCCGTCGTCGCGGGAGCCTTTTTCGGCGCGACATCCACTCCGCCGACCTCCACCGCCGTCGTGACGGCGCCGGGCGCGCAGGTCGCGGCGGAGACGCCGCAAAAGCCCGCGCCCGCCGCGCCGGACAGCCCCGTCGCGCCGAAGCCGACGCTCGACCTCAACGAGCCCTCTCAGGCCGAGGCGGAGGCCCAGGCGCAAGCCGACGCCGTCGCCGGCCAGGCGACCGATATCATTGCCCGGCCCGTCCTCAAATTGCGCGGGCAGGGCACATGGACGGAGGGGCTCAAGACGCTCTCCGAGGCTATCTCCAGCCTGCGCATCGCCGCCTCCAAGGCCGGCCTCACCGCGGACGGCCGTCCGCTGGTCGCCTTCACCGAGACGGATGACAATGGCTTTCATTTCGAGGCCATGCTGCCGCTGACGCGCCCGCCCGAGGCCAAGGCCAAATTCGAGCATGGCGTCGAGGCCGGCGCCTCGCCCGCCGGCAAGGCGCTGAAGTTCCAGCATCGCGGGCCTTATGAGGAGATCGACTCGACCTATGAGGCGATCACCGCTTTTCTGGACGAGAAGGGTCTCGACACGAAAAATCTGTTCGTCGAGGAATATCTCACCGATTTGAAGACCAGCGACGACGATGGGCTCGAGGTGGATATTTATGTGTTCTTGAAGTGAGAGCAGGACTCCGCGGTCACTTCGGAGCCTCGACGAGTCGGCGATAGGCGTCGGCGGCGCGCAGCAGCCCCGGCGCCGGCGTCGTTGGGTCGAGGACGGCGTCAGCGAAAATTCGCTGATCTTCCACCGAGAGACGGATGACCTGTGTTTCTGCGATCGTGCGCAGCGCCGCTTCCAGCGCGGCGACGGCCACGAAATCACCGACGCTGCGGCCTTGGATTTCGGCGGCGCGTTCGATCATGGCCAGCGCCTCCAATCCGAGACGTACTTCCAGCTTGGCCGTTCGCTCATTGTCCTCGCTCATGACGTCTCCGAAAGTCAGCAAAATTATGTATGCGCGCTGTGAGGCAAAGCAGCCCGCGGTAGCGGGACAATGCTCCGTGCGCTGATTTGCCGGACAAATCAACCGCCCTTCTCCTGCTCCTCCGGCCGATATTCCAGAATGTCGCCCGGCTGGCAGTCCAAGACCTCGCAGATTTTCTCCAGCGTATCGAAGCGAATTCCTTTCACCTTGCCGGATTTCAAAAGGCTCACATTCTGCTCGGCGATGCCGATACGTTGCGCGAGATCGCGCGAGCGCATCTTGCGCCGCGCGAGCATCACGTCGAGATTGACCACGATCGCCATGGCGCTCACACGAATTGCGCGTTTTCGCCGGCGATGTCGGCGGCGGTCTTGAAGATATGCGCTATGGCGATCAGCATCAGCAGGAAGATGACGTTCAGCAGATCCTCGAGCTTTATGTAGCCGTGATGGCTCTGCGCATAGGGAAGATGCGAGGCGATGGCCAGAATGATCGCGGAGCGCATCGCCATGTCCAGAAGGACTGTGATCAGTCCGATGACGCCCGCGCGCCGCAGCCATAGCGCCGCCTCCGCGGAGAAGACGCCGCCCTCGAGATAGAGGCTGAACACGCGCCACAGGCAAAAGCAGATGACGGCGACAAAGACCCAGACGAAGAGGCTCAGCGCCGTCGCCGCCGCATATTGGCCTTGCGAAGCGCCCGAAACGTCGATCTGCAACAGCTCGCGAAAGTGGCGCTCGACCTTTCCGGCGTCGGCCCAGAAGGTCAGTATCGCGAGGAGATCGGCCGCCGCGAAGAAAACGACGAGCGCCCGAATTGTTTGGCAGATCCATCCGATGCGCGCCCGCAGCGCGGAAAGACGCGGGTCTTGGAAAGCAATGGCGTCGATCATGGGATTCCATCCTTTCGGCGGCTCGGCAAAATGGCCAGCCAGCGCGATTAAAATAATTTGACGCATATTATTTTTAATGTCAAACATGAAAATATCATCGAACAACAGGAAGCGATCCATGACCCGTGGCCTCCCGTCTCTCGCGCTCGCCTCTGCTCTTTTTCTTTCGGCCTGCAACGGCGTTCCGCTCTCCACGCAGTGGAAGCTGCGCTCCTTCGATCTCTCGACCGCCGATGTCGCTCCGCTCCGCGTCGCCTTGCGCGCGCCCGATTGGCTCGAGCCGACGCCGACGAGCGCGCGCGTCGTCGCCACCTATTGGCGCGAAGGCGAGGAAGCGGCGAAGCGCGTGCTGACGATTCGCCTCGTCCCCGCCGCGCATGCGGAAGACCGGCCCATTCTCGCCGGGCTCGACTCGGCGACGAACGGCGGGCTGATGGTTTTCGAGGCCGACAGGCGCGATCTCGCCGCCATTCGCGCCGCGCAGGAGGAGGGAAAGCGCTGGCGCGAGAGCGGCGCGAAAGCCCATGGCGCGCTCGATCTCGAGGGCGGGCTCTATTGCCGCCGCGCGGAAATCCCCGCTGGCGCGGTGATTTTCGACGTTTATGCGCATGCGGATGACGCGCTCGGCTGGCTGCCTCTGCTGCTCGGCCATGACGCGCATCCGCCCGGCGCGGATGAGAAGAAGCTCGCCGAATTCATGCCGCCTTGCGCGCCGGCGCCGGCCGATGTCGCGGCCAAGACGCGGCGATAGCGCGAAGCGCCACCGATCTCGCTGGCGCTCGCCCCATGAAGCGCGATATGATCGCGCGCATACTGCCCTCGGGCAGGGTTGGACACCCAAGTCAATGAACGGCGACGAGCTTTCCGTCGGCTTCCAAGTCTTAGAGATCATCTGGATCGATCTGCTTCTCTCCGGCGACAATGCGATTCTCATCGCTCTCGCCTGTCACAAGCTTCCGAAACAGCAGCGACGATGGGGCATTTTGCTGGGCGCGGGCGGCGGCGTGCTGCTGCGTATCGCCTTCGCCTTCGTGGTCATTCAGCTCATGGCGATTCCGGCGCTCAAGGCGCTCGGCGGGCTGATGCTGCTCGGCGTCGCCACCAAGCTGCTCGTCGACGAGACCGAGCATCATATGGAGGCCAAAGAGGACCTCTGGGGCGCGGTGGCGGCCATCATCATGGCCGATGCGGTGATGTCGCTCGACAATGTCATCGCCATCGCCGGCGCGGCGGAAGGCTCCATGCCGCTCATCATCTTCGGCCTCGCCGTGTCGGTGCCGATCGTGGTCTTCGGCGCCGGCCTGCTGATGCAGGCGCTGTCGCGTTTTCCCATTCTGGTCTGGGCGGGCGCGGGCCTGCTCGGCTGGATTTCGGGCGAGCTCATCGCCAGCGATCCGATCTGGGAGAAATTCGGCTGGACCGCGCCGGCGCATTTCGAGCTCGGCGCCTCTATCGCCGGCGCCGTTCTCGTGCTCGTCGCGGGCTTCATCGCGGTGAAGCTCGATGAGCGCGCCGAGGCGCGGCGCAAGGCCGAAAGCGGAGGCTGACCATGGCGCTGGCGTTGCTGAAATGGGCGGCGCTCGTCGTTGTCGGAGCCTATGTTCTGGCGGCGGCGGCGCTCGGCCTGTTTCAGCGGCGCCTGCAATATCTGCCGGACATGCGCCAGATATCGCCGCAGCAGGCGGGGCTCTCCGGCGTCGAGGAGCTGAAGCTCGCGACCTCGGACGGCGAGACGATCGTCGCCTGGCATGCGCCGCCGCGCGAGGGGCGGCCGGTGCTGCTCTATTTCCACGGCAACGCCGGCGGGCTCGTCGATCGCGTCGCGCGCTTTCGATTTTTCTTGGGCGAAGGCTATGGCTTTCTCGCCATCGCCTATCGCGGCTATGCCGGCTCCAGCGGAACGCCGACGCAAGAGGGCCTGATACGCGACGCCGAGGCCGCCTATGCGGAGGCCCGCGCCCGCGGCTATGGGCCGGAGCGGATCGTCATTGTCGGCGAATCATTGGGCTCGGGCGTCGCGACGCAGCTCGCCGCGCGGCGGGAGGCGGCGGCGCTGGCGCTCGACTCGCCCTTCTCCTCGGCGGCCGATGTCGCCGAGACGCGCTATGGCTTTCTGCCGGTGCGCTGGCTGATGCTGGATCAGTTCCGCTCCGATCTCGCCATTCGCGACGTGCATGTTCCCGTGCTGATCGTGCATGGCGACAAGGATGGCGTGGTGCCGATCGCGCTCGGCCGCAAGCTCTTCGATCTCGCCAATGAGCCGAAGCGCTTCGTGCTCGTGTCCGGCGGGCAGCATCTGGTGCTGGGTTTGCCCGATGTGTTTCCGCGCGTCGCCCGCTGGGTGGACGCCGCCCTCGAGACCTCGATCGTGAAACGATAATGTCCAATAAGACGGCCAGCGGACATTAGCCGTCGCGGCTTCAAAGGCGCGCTAACGACAAGACCGCGAGGCGGTCAGGGAAACCATCATGTCCACGATCGACGAAACCAGACTGGCGGCCAGCCGCCACCAAGTGATGAGGGAGGCGATCGACACGCGCCTGCCCGGCCTCTACCGCGGCAAGGTGCGCGACAACTACGACCTAGCTGACGGGCGGCGTATCCTGGTCACGTCCGACCGTTTGTCGGCCTTCGACCGGATCCTGTGCTGTATTCCGTTCAAGGGCCAAGTGCTGAATGGCATCGCCCGCTGGGCCTTCGAGCATACCGCCGACCTCTGCCCCAACCACGTGCTGGACTACCCCGACCCGAACATCGTCGTTGGCCGGCGCCTAGAGATCCTGCCGGTGGAGATCGTTGTGCGGGGCTATTTGGCGGGCACGACCAGCACCTCGATCCTGACCATGTACCGGGCTGGTCGCCGGCAGATGTACGGACAACTGCTTCCCGACGGCCTCGCCGACAATCAGGCGCTCGAGACGCCGATCATCACCCCCACCAGCAAGGCCGCCGACGGCGCTCATGACCAGCCGCTGACTGAAGGCGAGATCCTCGCGAGCGGGTTGCTCAGCGAAGGCCAGTGGCGGCAGGTGAGCGAAGCCGCCCTCGCTCTGTTCGCCCGAGGCCGAGCTCTGGCCGCTGAACGCGGCCTGATCCTCGCCGACACCAAATATGAGTTCGGGCTCGACGCCCAGGGAACCCTCCGCCTCGCAGACGAGATTCATACCCCCGATTCCAGCCGCTACTGGCGGGCGGACACCTATCCTCAGCGCCTGGCCGCCGGGGAGCGCCCGGACAGCTTCGACAAGGATGTGATCCGCGAATGGGTCGCCGCGCGATATGATCCGTACGGGAATGATGTCCCGGAAATCCCCCCGGAACTGATCTGGAAGACCGCGCTGACCTACGTCGAGGCCTACGAGCGAATCACCGGACGGGCGTTCGAGCCCCCTCCACCCGCGCCACCGGTGCACGAGCGCGTGCTGGCGGCTCTGGGGAATTTCCACGAGCGTTGAGATCTCGTGCATCCGCGTTGCGCTCGTCGAGCCGCGGCGTCTCTAGGCGAGCGCTCGAGGCTCAGCCGCGCGAGGAGCCCTGTTTCGCGATCGGCTGCTGCGGATCGAGCGCCAGAGCGCGCTGATAGGATTCCGCCGCCTTCTGGCGATTGCCCTTGCGCTCATAGGCGAGGCCGAGCCAGGCCCAGGCCGGCGCGCTCCTATTGTCGACATTGAGCGCCGCGTTGAAATCCTCGATCGCCTTGTCGTAGTTGCCGAGCGTCACGAGGCTCTCGCCGCGCGCCTGATAGGGCGCCGCCGCGAAAGGATCACGGTCGATGGCGTTGTCGAAATCGGTGACGGCGCGCTGATTGTCGCCGCGCTTCTGATGGATCAGCCCCCGCGCGTGAAAGGCTTGCGCGCTCTCGGGATTGAGCTTGATCGCGGCGTCGAGATCGGCGAGCGCCTGATCGAGATTGCCCTGCGCGCGCAACAGATTGGCGCGGCCGATATAGGCCGGCGCGTGGCTGGGGTTCACGTCTATGGCGCGGTCGAAGTCGAGCCGCGCCTGATCGTTGCGGCCGATCTGGCGGAAGGCGAGAGCGCGATTGGTGAAGGCGGCGGCGCTGTTGGGCTCGATCTTGATCGCCTGGGAGAAATCGGCGATCGCCTCCTGGAACTGGCCGATCTTGGCCAGCGCAACGCCGCGCGTATTATAGGCCTCCGGCGTCGGATTGCGGCGCACGACCTCGGAGAGCGACTCGATATTGGCGTTGGCGGCTCTCGGATCGGCGGCGTCGGTCTCGGCGAAGCCGCGTCCCGGCGGCCGAAGCACGCCGGCGGTCTCGCAGCCGGCGAGGGCGAGCAGAGTCAGCATTGCGACGCCCGCGCGCAGAGGCGCGCAGCGGCAAAATGTGAGGGACGTCCGGCGAACCGCCGATCCGAGCGGCAATTCCATTCCGTCCGACCTCCTCAGACAAGTCCTGAAAGCGCTTCGAATGCGCGACGAAGACGAATGATAGCGGGCAATTCGGCGAGATTTCGACGCGCCCGCCTTTTTTCGATCAGCGGCCGCCGACGGCGGGCTTCGCCTTCACGGGCAGCAGGCCTTCGCGCTGCAGCTTCTTGCGGGCGAGCTTGCGGGCGCGGCGCACGGCCTCGGCCTTCTCGCGGGCGCGCTTCTCCGAGGGCTTCTCATAATGGCCGCGGAGCTTCATCTCACGGAAAATGCCTTCGCGCTGCATCTTCTTCTTCAGCGCCTTGAGAGCCTGGTCGACATTATTGTCGCGGACGAGAACTTGCACGAAGCGATCCTGTTTCTAGAGGCGGCGCGCGCCCCGGGTGGAGACGTTGCTGCGGGTGAGAATAGTCGGTCGGGCGCTGACGGAGCGCCTGACCCGTGCGCGGGGGATTAACAGAACTGCCCGGCGTTGTCCACAAGGAGCGGCTCGGACGCCGCCGCTATCCGTACAAGCCGAGGGGTCGGCGCCTGCGCCGTCCGCTTCCTCTTTTCCGACGGCGCAGGGTGGATTTTTGCGGCCGCTTTCGCCACCATGCCGCAAAGCGCGCGTAAGTGCGCGCGTCACGCGGCGTTTTCTGGAGACGATATGAACAAGCCGATCACCAAAGGGGAATTGAGCGCGGCCGATGGCGCGGAGGCGATCCGCGCCCGCTATCGCCGCGACGACTCGCCCACGCCGCCCGTTTGGAACGAGACGCTCGATCTTCTGCTCGCGCATCGGTCCATCCGCGCCTATCTGCCGGAAAAAATTCCCGCGGAGACTCTGGCGACCGTCGTGGCCGCCGCGCAATCGGCCGCCACCTCCTCCAATCTCCAGGTCTGGAGCCTCGTCGCCGTGGAGGACGAGGCGCGCAAGAGCCGCCTCGCCGATCTCGCCGGCAATCAGCAGCATATTCGCGACGCGCCTTTGTTTCTTCTGTGGCTCGCCGATCTCTCGCGGCTCGAGAATATCGGCAAGGAGCAGGGCCGCGACGGGGCGGCGCTGCCCTATCTCGAAATGTTCCTCACCGCCGCGATCGACGCCGGCCTCGCCGCGCAAAATGCGCTGGTCGCGCTGGAGTCTCTCGGCTTCGGCGGGGTCTATATCGGCGGGATTCGCAACAAGCCGGAGGAAGTGGCGAAGGAGCTGGACCTGCCGCCGGGCGTTTTCGCCGTCTTCGGCATGGCGGTCGGCCGTCCCGATCCGGCCAAGGCCGGCGGCGTGCGCCCGCGCCTCGGCCAAGGAGCCGTTCTGCATCGCGAGCAATATGCCTGGAACGAGGCGCAGCGCGAGGCGGTGAAGACCTATGACGAGAAGTTCCGCGATTTCCAGAAGGAGGCGGGCCTGCCCGAGCAAGGCTGGATTCGCCAGGCGCTCTCCCGCGTGCGCGGCCCGGAGAGCCTCAGCGGCCGCGATCGGCTGAAGGAGGCGCTGCGGGCGCTGGGATTCGCGTTGAAATAAGAGCGATTTCGCCGAAGGGCGCTCCACCCTCCCCTTCATGGGGAGGGTCGGCCGGCGTCAGCCGGACGGGGTGGGGAGCCCCGAGATTCGGGGCGTCACCCCCTCCCGAGCGCCTTCGGCGCTCGACCTCCCCCTCGAGGGGGAGGTGGAAACGCCTCTTCCGGCATTCGGCCGATCGACCCCGCGCCAGCGATTGCCAAGCGCGACATGCTTGCCTTATCAAGGCCCCCGGCCCATCTCGGGCCGAAAGCGACTTACGCCGACTTGTATCGGCGAGTGGGCGCATGAGGAGAGCATATGATCGCCGTAACCTTCCCCGACGGGGCGTCCCGTCAATTCGAGCCCGGCGTCTCCGGCCTCGATATCGCCAAGAGCATTTCCCCTTCCCTCGCCAAGCGAACGGTCGCCATGGCTCTCGATGGAGAGCTGCGCGACCTCGTCGATACGATCGACCGCGACGCCAAAATCGAGTTCGTCGGCCGCGAGGATCCGCGCGCGCTGGAACTGATCCGTCACGACTGCGCGCATCTGCTGGCGGAGGCCGTGCAGGAGCTGTTTCCCGGCACGCAGGTCACCATCGGCCCGGTGATCGAGAACGGCTTCTATTACGACTTCTATCGCGCCGAGCCGTTCACGCCGGACGATCTTCCCGCCATCGAGAAGAAGATGCGCGAGATCGTCGCGCGTGACGCCGCCATCACCAAGGAAGTCTGGAGCCGCGACCAGGCCAAGACCTATTTCACCGCCAAGGGCGAGGCCTTCAAGCGCGAGCTGATCGAGAGCATTCCCGGCGGCGAGGACTTGAAGATCTATCGCCAGGGCCATTGGCTCGACCTGTGCCGTGGCCCGCATCTGCCGTCGATCGGCAAAGTCGGCACCGCCTTCAAGCTGATGAAGGTGGCGGGCGCCTATTGGCGCGGCGATCACAACAACCCGATGCTCTCGCGCATCTACGGCACCGCTTTCGCGAAGCAGGAGGACCTCGACGCCTATCTGCATCGCCTCGAGGAGGCCGAGCGCCGCGATCATCGGCGCTTGGGCCGGGAGATGGATCTCTTCCATTTCCAGGAGGAGGGGCCGGGCACGATCTTCTGGCACGAGAAGGGCTGGGCGCTGTTCCAGAGCCTCGTCTCCTATATGCGCCGGCGCCAGAAGGCCGCGGGCTATCGCGAGGTGAACACGCCGCAGGTGCTCGATCGCGCTTTGTGGGAGACCTCCGGCCATTGGCAGACCTATCGCGAGAACATGTTCCTCACCAAGACCGAGGACGAGCGCATTTTCGCGTTGAAGCCGATGAACTGCCCCGGCCATGTGCAAATCTTCAAAAACGGGCTGAAGTCCTATCGCGACCTGCCGGTGAAGATCGCCGAATTCGGCATTGTGCATCGCTACGAGCCGTCGGGCGCGCTGCATGGCATGATGCGCGTGCGCGCCTTCACGCAGGACGACGCGCATATCTTCTGCAATGAGGATCAGATCATGGAGGAGGCGTTGAAGATCAACGACCTCATCCTGACGATCTACAAAGACTTCGGCTTCGACCATGTGGTGGTGAAGCTCTCCACCCGGCCGGAGAAGCATGTCGGCTCCGATGAAGCCTGGGCCAAGGCGGAGGCGGCGCTCTACAAGGTGCTCGACGAGCTGAAGGCGCGCGGCCTCGAGACCGGCGTCAATCCGGGCGAGGGCGCCTTCTATGGGCCGAAGCTCGAATATACTTTGCGCGACGCCATCGGCCGCGAATGGCAATGCGGCACGACGCAGGTAGACTTCAATCTGCCGGGCCGTTTCGGCGCCTTCTACATCGGCGCCGACAGCGAGAAGAAGACGCCGGTGATGATCCATCGCGCCATGTTCGGCTCGCTGGAGCGCTTCACCGGCATATTGATCGAGCATTACGCCGGTCATCTGCCGCTGTGGCTCTCGCCGCTGCAGATCGTGGTGTGCACCATCACGCAGGACGCCGACGACTATGCGCTCGAGGTCGCGGCGGAAGCGCGCAAGCTCGGTCTTTCGGTCGATCTCGATCTGCGCAATGAGAAGATCACCTATAAGGTGCGCGAGCATTCGCTGGCCAAGGTCCCGGCGCTGCTCGTCGTCGGCAAGAAGGAGGCGGCCGAGCGCACCGTCTCCATTCGCCGTCTCGGCTCGCAGGCGCAAAGCTCGGCGAGCCTTTCCGACGCGCTGGCCGCGCTCGCCGCCGAGGCGACGCCGCCGGATGTGAAGCAAGCCTGAGCTGCGAGACGAAGGGCGGGGCCGGCGGCGGAAAACGCCCCCGCGCCCCGCTTACTCTTCACACGGGAGAGCGCCCGCACGCGGGCTCTCGGTCGCCGTCAGGGTCGCGCGTGATCGCTCTCGTCTCGCGCCTCGCGGCGGCGCGCCGGGAAGGACAGCGCGAATGTCGCCCCGCCTCCCGGCGTGGTCTCGACGCCGATGCGGCCGCCGAGCAATGCAATCAGCTCCTGGACGATAGCGAGGCCGAGACCGTTTCCGGGCGTTTCGTCGCTGCGCCGCCAGAAGGGCTCGAAGATGAGCCCCCTATGCTTTTCATCGACGCCCTCTCCATGATCGATCACGCGAATCGTGCGATCGGCGCCGACCCGCACGAGCACAGTCCCGCCCTCCGGCTCGGCGCGCAACGCATTGTCGATGAGATTGGCGAGGGCGCATTCGATCGCGACGCGATTGCTGCGCAGCGCGACGGGCGCCGCGGGCGCCTCGAAGGCGATGCGACGGCGGGCCTTGAAGATCAGCGGCGAGTAATCGGCGACGATGCCGCGCGCGACGGCGCTGAGATCGAGATCTCGATCCGGCGACGCTTGGCCTTCGGTCAAGCGCGCGGCGACGAGCATCTGCTCGACGATCAGTTGGATGCGGCGCGTGTCGCGCTGGAGATCGACGCGAAAGCCGCGTTCCTCCGGGTTTTCGAGGCGCGCGCGCAGGATCGCGACCGGCGTGCGCAATTGATGCGCGGCGTTGGCGGTGTAGCGCCGCATGCGCGCGACGCTGGCGTCGAGACGCTTCAGCGTTCGATTCACCGCATCGACGAGCGGGCGGATCTCGCTCGGCGCATCATCGACGCATAGGCCCTGGCCGAGCGATTCGAGATCGATGCGTTCGGCCGCTTCCGCCGCGCGCCGCAAAGGGGCGAGGCTGCGTCGCACGGCGAGCCAGGCGACTGCCGCCGAAACGGAGAACACCACCGCGAGATAGAGGCTCTGGGAGACGAGCTCGTTTCGAAAAGCGTAGACGACATCCTTCCAGTTGAAGGTCATGCCGCCAGAGGCGATGAATAGGTTCCCGGTCGGAGTCTTCCAGCGCCAGACGGAGGCCGCCGTGCGACGGCCTGCATCGGAGATGAAGAAAAAGTCGAGCCCGCGCGTCTCCACCGAAGTGATCCCGATGAGCGCCGCGGAAATATCCTCGGAGGAGCCGGGGAGAGCCGGTCCGCGGATCGACTCCAGAGCGGCGTAACGCAAAGTCGGGGTGCGTCGCATCTCGTCGCGGAGCGCCGCATTGGGCTCGATATGCCGCGTTCCGTCCGCGTCCCGCACGATCGATTGCAAGACAAGATCGCGAATATAGTAATAGCTGTAGAATTCATCGATCCAATAATCATTGGCGCCGACGATGCCGAGCCCGCCGAGCGCCGTGGTTCCGAGCCATGCGACGACGATGGCGATGAGCTGCATATAGGACAGATCGACGATCAATCGGCGCGTGAGCGAGGGCGGCGGCCTCATTCCTCCGTCTCGCAGAGAAAATAGCCGACGCCGCGCACCATATGAATGTCGACGCGCGCCTCGAGCTTCTGCAGGCGCGCGCGCACGCGCGAGACGATGATCGTCAACGCATGCGACTGCACAGGCTCGTCGAAGCCCCAAATCTCCGAGGCCAGAGCCTCGCGCTCCGCGACACGGCCGGCGCGGCGCACGAGCCCCTCGAGCAGCGCCAGCTCGCGATGATGGAACACGGCGGGCCGGCCGTCGATGGCGACGGCGCGCGTTGCGGGGTCGAATTCCAGCGCGCCGACGCGGATCGGCGGGGCGGCGTCGGCGCCCGGGCGGCGCAAGGCCGCGCGTATGCGGGCCATCATCTCGTCGAGGTCGAAGGGCTTGGTGAGATAGTCGTCGGCGCCGGCGTCGAGGCCGTTGATGCGCTCGTCCACCGCATCCAGCGCGGAGAGGACCAGCACGCGGCTGCCGGGCTGACGCCGTCTGATCTCCGGGACGATGGCGAGACCATCCCCATCCGGCAGTCGCCGATCCAGCATGGCGACGGCGTAAGAATGCGCCCGCAGCGCCTCCAGCGCATCGCCCACCGAGCCGACATGATCCACCGCGAAACCATCGCGCCGCATTCGTCGCCGGATTTCTCCCGCGAGCTCGCTCTGATCTTCCACCAAGAGAATTCGCATGGGCGCCGCTCCCTGCGTTTCGACTGGACATGCTCCCGCAAAGCGAGAGCGAGGCTGAAGTCTTCCTCGGTCCCGGGCTGCATGGCAAGCGCCTGCGCCTGCTTCGAGCGGCGAGAACGGGGGCGACGCTTTGAGCGCCCTCCGCGATTCTGTCGAGGCGAGCCGGCGGGCGTAGTCGATCGCCTCCTCGTTCGAGACCTGCTCGCCGGTTCGGCGTGGTTCCCGATCGATCGCCAACTATATTGACATTCCCGATAGGGTTAGCTCTTTTTGTGCTGAGATCACGCGGCCACAGGATCGACGCAATGACCAGGGCTCCAAACAGAGCGGGACGCGCTTCCACCGAAGCGGCCTTAGTGAAATGCGTTCGCCGTTCGATCTTCTGGCTCGCGCTGGCTTCGACTCTCGCCCTTTCCGCTCTCACGCTTCTCGCGGCGCCGGCGGTCGCGGCCACAGTGCGTGTCGGCATTATCGGCGGCGAGGATGAAGACCTTTGGAAAGTGGTGGCGGCGCAGGCCGCCGCGAATGGGTTGACCATAAAGACCGTCGTCTTCAACGACTACACCCAGCCCAACGAGGCCTTGGAACGCGGAGACGTCGACGCCAATGCGTTTCAGCACAAGCCCTATCTCGATAATCAGATCAGGACGCGCGGCTACCACATCACGCCTGTCGGCTTCACCGCGGTCTGGCCGATCGGCCTCTATTCGCGCAAGGTCCGTTCTCCGGCCGATTTGCCGAAAGGCGCGATCATCGGCGTTCCCAACGATCCGTCGAATGAGGGGCGCGCATTGATCCTCCTGCAACGGGTCGGGCTGATCGAGCTGCGCGACGGCGCGGGCATACTCGCCACGACCGCGGACATCGTCGATAATCCGAAAGGTCTCGTGATCAAGGAGCTCGACGCCGGCGTCGTCGGTCGCGTCATCGACGACCTTTCGGCCGCGGTGGTCAACACCGATTGGGCGCTCAAATCCGGGCTGCGCGTCGAGGATCGCATTGCGCAGGAGCCTGTCGCCGACAATCCTTACCGGAACTTCATCGCTGTAAAAGCCGGCCGTGAGAACGAGCCCTGGGTCAGGACGCTCGTCGGCGCCTATCAGAACGACGTGGTGAAGAACGCGCTGACAAAAATCTTCCATGGGACAGGCCTTCCCGCATGGTGAATTCCATGGCCGGCGTCCACAATGACGATTGCCCCGAAGGTCCCGCTTGAACGCGCCGACGTTTTCCTTCGACGCATCGACGCTCGACTCGTCGAGCGAGAGCGGCCCGCCGCCTGTCGTGCGGCTGCGCGAGGTGACGAAGCGGTTCGGTGGGACGATCGCCTTGGACCAGGTCTCGCTCTCGATTCGCCGCGGCGAGGTTCTCGGCCTCATCGGCCGCAGCGGCGCCGGCAAGTCGACGCTCATCCGCTGCCTCAATGGTCTCGAGCGCCCCGACAGCGGCGACGTCGAGATCGAAGGGCGTTCGATCATCGGGCTCAGCGAGCGCGAGCTGCAGCCGTTCCGTCGTAGAATCGGCATCGTCTTCCAGCACTTCAATCTAATGTCGGCGAAGACCGTGGCGGGCAATATCGCTTTGCCGCTCGAGATCGAAGGCCAGCCGCGCGCCGCCCGCAAAGCGCGCGTCGCCGAGCTGCTCGATCTGATCGGGCTCGCCGACAAGGCGAGCGCCTATCCGGCGCAGCTCTCCGGTGGCCAAAAGCAGCGCGTCGGCATCGCGCGCGCTCTCGCCGCGCGACCGGCGCTGCTGCTGTCGGACGAAGCGACGTCCGCCCTGGATCCCGAAACGACGGACGCGATCCTGGAATTGCTGCGGGATATCAACCGCAAGCTCGATCTCACCATCCTATTGGTGACGCATGAAATGAGCGTTGTTCGCGCCATCGCCGACCGCGTGGCGGTGCTCGACGGCGGGAGAATTGTCGAAGAAGGGCCGAGCTGGCGTATCTTCGCCTCGCCGGGCGCCGCGACGACCCGCAGCCTTCTGCGCGCCTTTCGACCGACATTGCCGGACGAGCTCGCGGCGCGCCTCGTCCCCGGCCGGGGAGAGCGAACCCTGCTGAAAATCGTCGTCATCGGCGCTGAGGCGCGCGCGCCGCTGCTGGCGGATCTCGCCCTCGCGACGGGTCTGCGCGCCACCCTGGTCCACGGCGGCGTGGACCGCGTGAATGGCGAGGAGATCGGCGCGCTGTTTCTCGAAGCCGATGGGCGCGATCAAGCGCGATTTTCCGCTGCGCTGGACTATCTGCGCCAGCGCGCGAGCGGGGCGGAGGTTCTCGGCCATGTCGCCGGCGATGATTGAGCTGCTCTGGCGAGCTTTCCTCGAAACTCTGGTCATGACAGTGGCCGCCGGGTTCGTTTCGCTCGCGCTGGGGCTGCCGCTCGGACTGCTGCTCGTCATGACCGATCGAAACGGAATCGTCGAGCGCGTTTGGCTCAACCGGCTGATCGGCGCGGTCGTGAACGCGGTCCGATCCGTTCCGTTCATCATTCTCCTCGTCGCGGCGATTCCGCTCACGCGATGGATCGTCGGCACGTCGATCGGCGTTGCGGCCGCCATCGTTCCCTTGTCGCTCGCGGCGATCCCCTATTATGCGCGCATCGCCGAGCTGTCCTTTCGCGAGGTCGATCCGGGCCTGATCGAGGCGGCGCGCGCGATGGGCGGCAGCCGTTGGACGATCGTTTCGAAAGTGCTGATTCCAGAAGCGCTGCCGGGCCTCACGAGCGGCTTCACCGTGACTCTCGTGACGCTGATCGGCGCTTCCGCCATGGCGGGGGCGGTCGGCTCGGGCGGGCTCGGCGATCTCGCCATTCGTTACGGATATCAGCGCTTCGAGACCAATGTCATGATCGTCGTCGTCCTCCTGCTCATAGCGCTCGTGTCCGCGCTGCAATGGGTCGGCGACAAGGCCTCGGCGAGGTTCGACAAGCGAAAGGGCGCGAATGCAAAATCGTGAAGACCGCCCCTGCGCGCCGGTTCGCTGCTCGACGGCGCGCTTCTCATATTCGAAGGCTCGCAGCCTTCTTCCGTCAAATCGAGGTCCGCACGCATGACCGAGCCTGAAACTATAGCCGCGCAAGCCGGCGGAAAGGTCGACGCCTCCGTCGGCGCGCTCATCCCGCCCATTCATCCGTCGACGACCTATGAGCGCGGGCGCGACAACAGCTTCCCGGAAGGGCGTATCTATTCGCGTCCCGACAATCCGACATATGCGGTCGCCGCTCAGACATTGAACGCGCTGGAAGGAGGGGCGGAAACGCTTCTCTTCTCATCGGGAATGGCGGCCGCCACGTCTGTCTTTCTCGCTCTGGACCCTGGCGATCATGTGATTGCGCCTAAGGTCATGTATTGGGCTCTGCGTGGCTGGCTCGCCGATTTTGCGACGCGCTGGGGCTTACGCATCGACTTCGTCGATCTGGCGGATGCGGCTGCTCTCGAAGCCGCGGTCCGCCCCGGCGAGACGCGTCTCGTCTGGGTGGAAACGCCCGCC
This sequence comes from Methylosinus sp. PW1, assembly GCF_000745215.1. Lineage (NCBI taxonomy): Bacteria > Pseudomonadati > Pseudomonadota > Alphaproteobacteria > Hyphomicrobiales > Methylocystaceae > Methylosinus > Methylosinus sp. PW1. Next base: position 1,899,057 of record NZ_JQNK01000009.1, on the reverse strand, counting down.
AATCCTCTGTGGACCATCGCCGATATCGCCGCGGCGGCGGCGATCGCCCATCGCGCCGGCGCGCGGCTCGCAGTCGACTCCACTGCGGCGTCGCCCGTGCTCACGCGGCCATTGTCGCTCGGCGCCGATCTCGTCGTTCATTCCGCGACGAAATATCTGAATGGACATTCCGACGTGGTGGCGGGCGCCGTCGTCGCCGCGCGACGCGACGACTTGTGGGATCGCATTCGCGCGATCCTGGCGCGCAACGGCGCCGTGCTCGGGCCATTCGAGGCATGGCTTCTGCAGCGCGGGCTGCGCACCCTTTTCCTGCGGGTGCGCGCGCAGTCTCAGTCGGCGCTCGCGCTCGCCGAGCGGCTCGCCGAGCACGCGGCCGTCTCGGAGGTCCTTTATCCCGGCCTTCCCGGCTTTCCGGGCCATGAGGTCGCCCGGCGACAGATGCAGGGGGGCTTCGGCGGCATGTTGTCCATCCGCGTGAAAGGCGGCGCCGCAGCGGCGATCGCGACCGCCGCGCAAGTGACGATTTGGAAGCGCGCGACGTCGCTCGGCGGCGTCGAGAGCCTGATCGAGCATCGCGCGAGCGTCGAAGGGCCGGGAACGCCGGTTCCAGGCGATCTGCTGCGCCTCTCGACGGGAATCGAATCCGCCTCCGATCTTTTCGACGATCTCGCCCGAGCGCTGGACGCCGCTGCGGCGAAAGCGTTCCCTTGATCTCGAGGCTCTAGCGCGCTACCGCCGCGGAACGCGACGGCGGCCGCTTCGGCTCTTCGTCGCCGACGTCTTGAGCGGCACTCCTCGCGGATGCGCGCGAGGCGGATTGACGTAGCCGATTATTCAGATAGTTTTACTATGTTTCTAGCGCTGAAATGCTCCGGAGTCCCGTAGCGCCCCGGTCGAAGACAATTGGCGTGGGGCCGAAGCCGTCGATCGCGGATCTAGCCGAAATCTCGATGCGCGGCGAGGATCCACGCAAAGCAAAAGGGACAGAGCATGCGCCAAGACGCTCGACGTCGCTCATCATCGATCGTTCTTCTCGGGGCGTTGGCGACGCTCTTGGGCGCACCGTTCGGCGCAAAGGCCGCGGAGAGCGATGCGCAGTCGAGCCCACGCGCCACCGTCACCTTGATCAGCGAGGCGGACAGTGTCGCGCCCGGCCAGAGCTTCCGCGTCGGATTGCGCCAGAAGCTCGCGCCGCATTGGCACACATACTGGAAAAATCCGGGCGACGCCGGCGTCGCTCCGAACTTGTCCTTGAAGCTGCCCGAAGGCGCGACGGCGAGCGAGATCGCCTGGCCCGGTCCTGATAGCATCGCGGTCGGTCCCGTGCGGAATTTCGGCTATGAGAATGAGATCGTCCTCCCCGTCACGGTGACCGCGCCCGCGACGATCGAGCCCGGTCAGACCTTCTCCATCGTGGCGGAGGCCGATTGGCTGGTCTGCGCGAAGCAATGCATTCCCGAGACCGGGAGCTTCCGGCTGGACCTGCCGGTTTCCGCCGTCTCGATCCCGGCGAGCGGCGACGTCGCGGCCGCGTTCGCTGCGACGGACGCCCGCCGGCCGGAGCGACGCGGCTGGACCGCGCACGTCACGGACGAAGGCGCGGCGCTCGCGCTGACCGTCGAAGGCGGCGATATCTCTCCGCAGGCGGTCAAATCGGCCTTCTTCTATCCGGCCGAATGGGGCGTCATCGTCCATGCGGCCGCGCAGCAGCTCAGCGTCGAGGATGGCCGGCTTCGTCTCGCCATCGAGAAAGGCCCGGTTTTCACGCCGCAGAGCGACGCTTCTGGTCTGCTGTCGATCTCCGGCGACGATGGACGCGCACGCTGGATCGAGATTGCGCCGAGCGTGGACGCTGCGCCGATCATCGGCGGGACGGGCGGCGGGGCGAGGCTCGGCGTCTCCGTCAGAGACGCCGAGAGCCTGCCGCTGGGGCAGGCGGCGCTCTTCGCTTTTCTCGGCGGCCTCATCCTCAATCTGATGCCCTGCGTCTTTCCCGTTCTCGCCATCAAGGCCGCCGCCGTCGCCAGACTGTCGGGCGGCGCGCTGCGCGAGGTGCGTCTGGCGGGCCTATTCTACACGCTCGGCGTGCTGGTCGCTTTCGTGGCGCTCGCCGGCGCTCTGCTCGCCGCGCGCGCCAGCGGCTCTGCGGTCGGTTGGGGTTTCCAATTCCAATCGCCGATTTTCGTCGCCGCGATGAGCTGGCTGCTGCTCGCGATCGGCCTGAATTTATCCGGCGTCTTCGAGATCGGGCTCACGGCGACCGGCGCCGGCCAGAGCCTCTCCCAGAAACAGGGACACGCGGGCAGCTTCTTTACCGGCCTGCTGGCTGTGGTCGCGGCGACGCCTTGCACGGCCCCGTTCATGGGCGCCGCGGTCGGCGCGGCGCTGGCCTCGCCGCCCTTCGTCTGCCTCGCGCTTTTCGTCGCCCTCGGGTTCGGCCTCGCCGCCCCCTATGCGCTTCTGAGCCTCTTTCCTCGGCTGGCCCGGCTCCTGCCGCGTCCGGGCGCCTGGATGCTGCGCCTGCGTCAGGGGATGGCCTTTCCGATGTATGCGTCGGCCGCATGGCTCGTCTGGGTCCTCGCGCAGCAGGCGGGCGACCTCGGCGTCCTGGTCGCGCTCGCGGGCGCGCTGCTCGTCGGCTTCGGCGCCTGGACCTATGGCGTCGCGCAGCAGGGAAGCGGGCGCGCGTTGCTTCCGCGCGGACTCGCCGCGGCTTCGGCGGTCGGTCTCGTCATCCTCCTTCCGCAGCTCGGCGCGGCCACGACGCCGAGCGTCGCGGCGACAGCGTCCTCCGCCGGCTCCGAGCCGTTCAGCAGCGCGCGCCTCGCCGCGCTCCGGCAGGAGGGCAAGCCCGTCTTCATCAATCTGACGGCGGCCTGGTGCATCACCTGTCTCGTGAACGAGCGCACGACGCTTTCCACCGCCGCCGTGAAGGACGCCTTCCAAACCGGCGGCGTCGCCTATCTCAAGGGCGATTGGACCAATCAAAACCCCGAGATCACGGCCTTTCTCCGCAGCTTCGCCCATGACGGCGTGCCTTTCTACGTCTTCTACCCCCCGGGCGGAAAAGACGCCGTGCTTCTTCCCCCGGTCCTGACAGAAGCGGCGGTCGTGGAAGAGCTGCGGCGAACCATCGTCAACTGATCCTTCGAGCCAAGACAGGAGATTTGCATGTCGAAAATTCGATTTTCGTCGGACGACGGCCGCCCGCAGGCTCCCGCGATCGATCGCCGCGAGGCGCTGGTCGGCGGCGCGACGGCGGGCCTCGGCATTCTCGCAGCCGGCGGCGCTCTGCTGCGCAGCGGCCCTGCTCTCGCGGCGCCACAAGTCGGCCAGCCCGCACCCACTTTCTCCGCGACCGACACCAAGGGCGTCCTGCGTAGTCTCGCGTCCCTGAACGGCAAGGTCGTCGTTCTGGAGTGGACCAATGCGGAGTGCCCCTTTGTCGCCAAGCACTATAATTCCGCCAATATGCAGAAGCTGCAGAAGGAAGCGACGGCCGCCGGCGCGATCTGGCTCTCGATCATCTCCTCGGGGCCGGGGGAAGAGGGATATGTTCAGGCCTCGACGGCGAATGCGCTGACGGTCGCCCGCGACGCCGCGCCGACGGGCGTGATCCTCGATCCGGACGGAAAGATCGGCCACGCCTATGGCGCGCAGACGACGCCGCACATGTATATTATCGACGCCAAGGGCGTGCTGCGCTACGTCGGCGGGATCGACAGCATCCCCTCGACACATGTCGCCGACGTTCCGAAAGCCCAGCCATTGTTCGAGGAGGCGTTTCTCGCCGTGAGCCAGGGCCGGCCGGTGAAGAACGCCGTGACGCGGCCTTACGGCTGCTCCGTCAAATATTCCGTCTGACGCGCACGCGGCCCGACGCCGAAAGCGACGCCCGGCGGCGTTCCACTTCCGGTCCGACTGCGCGTCATTCGCGACATCGGTCGGCTGGTCGAGGGAAGACGCTGCGCCGCGCGACATCCAATTCTTCGCGGATTGGGAGCGCCCGAGCGCGTCGACGCTACGCGCGCTGGGGTAGCGACAGCCATCGGCCGTGACCAATCATTCGTGGTCAAATAGGATGCGGCGGGCGAACACGGCCTTCAGGCGCTTGCCGGCAGTCTCGCGCGCAATGCCGAAGGCGTCGGCAATGTCGTCGAGCGCCGCGCCGGTCGCCGGCGTCGCGGCTACGCGCGCCTCGGCGGGGGAGACCGAACATGCGCGAGAAGAGCTTCGGGCGGGACCGGACTCGAATAGCGACTGCAGCTCGTCGGCAGGAGGTCGCCAATTCACGAATCCAATTAGGAAAAATCTGATGACGACCAAGGTTTGGCGAGCGATGTCGCCGCAGCTCGCGTAGCCTTCGAAGCCCTCGAAACCGCAGGCGTCGAGCCCCATCGCAGCGGCGTCACGGGTGCGGACAAAAGCCAAAGGATGATCGATATGGCAATCAACGTAGGATTCAGATCTATCGAAAGCGGATCTGTCGCCAATGGCGGCGAAGACATTGTTCTTCACGCCAAAGCCGATGACGCCGAGGCGAATGTTTTTCTTCCCGCCGACGAGGCGCCGCGCCTGGCTCTTCTTCTCCTGCAGCTATCTCAGATCGCCCGCGATGTCCGTTCGCACAATGGTCCGATCGACGTCCCTATCTTGGAGGGAGAGGCGCTCGAGGTCGTCGAGGAACCGACGTTGCGACGGAAAGTCGTACAAATCCGTCTGGCGTCGGACGCTGCGGGGCAGGGCGCGAAAGCTGCAATTCTGCGTCTATCTCTCCCGCCTGACTTGCTGTCCAGATTCGCCGAATCAATTCTTCGACCGTCGCAAGAAGAAGAGCCCGTTCGATGAGCGGCGCGTGCTCGCCTCCCCTTAGATTCGTCGAGGAAAACGGCGGGGACCGGCTATGAAGATCGGGAAAGTGGCGCGCGAGAGAAGGACGTCATGAGCATGCCGCGTCGCCGAGCATCCGACCCCCACGCCCCGAATGTCTGACGGAGAGCGCGCCCCGGCGATTTCCATGTGAGCTGATTTTCGTGAGCTGATTTTCAGGTTTCCCCGCCTCCGGCGCTCGCGGGGGCGCGCAGGCTCTTTCCTAAATATGACCGATTTGATAGAAAATGTGAAATGGCCGCCGTTGGAGAGGCATTGCATGACGACCCTTACGCTGACCGTCAATGGGCGTGGCTACGACATAGACGTCGCGCCGGACACGCCGTTGCTCTGGGCGATCCGCGAGAATATCGGCCTCACGGGCACGAAATACGGTTGCGGCATCGCGCAATGCGGCGCTTGCACCGTGCATGTGGACGGCGAGGCGGTGCGCGCTTGCAGCGTGCAGGTCGGCGATGTCGTCGGCAAGAAGATCACCACCATAGAGGGGCTCGGCCGGGACGGCGCTCTGCATCGGCTGCAAGAGGCGTGGATCGCGCATGATGTGCCGCAATGCGGCTATTGCCAGAGCGGGCTGCTGATGGCGGCCGCCGCACTGCTGCGCGAGAATCCGCGTCCGACCGACAAGGACATAGACGAGGCGATCACCAATATCTGCCGCTGCGGCACGTTCCAGCAGGCGCGTGAGGCCATTCACGCCGCCGCCAAGGCCTGAGGGGAGAACAATCATGACGCAATCTCTCTCCCTCGGCCGGCGCGGCTTTATCATCGGCGGGGCCTCGCTCGGCGCGGGGCTGGCGCTCGGCCTCGACATTCCCGGCGCCCCCAGGGGCGCTCTCGCCGCGGAAGGCGCACCGGAGGTCAACGCCTGGGTGGTGGTGAAGCCGGACGATACGGTCGTCATTCGCATCGCCCGCTCGGAGATGGGCCAGGGCTCGCTCACCGGACTCGCGCAGCTCGTGGCCGAGGAGCTCGAATGCGACTGGTCCAAGGTCACGACCGAATATCCGACGCCGGGCCAGAGCGTGGCGCGCAATCGCGTATGGGGCGATTTCTCCACCGGCGGCAGCCGGGGCATCCGGGGCTCGCATGATTATGTCCGCAAGGGCGGCGCGACGGCGCGCGAGATGCTGATCCAGGCCGCGGCCGACGAATGGAAGGTCCCAGCTACAGAATGCAGGGCGCAGAGCAGCATCATCACTCACGCCGCCTCCGGCCGCTCCACGAGCTACGGCAAGGTCGCCGCGGCGGCCGCGCTGCTGAAGCCGCCGGCCGACCCGCCGCTGAAGGACCCGAAGGATTGGAAGATCGCCGGCAAGGGCCTGCCGCGGCTCGACACGGCCGACAAGACCAATGGCAAGATGGTCTATGGCATAGATTTGAAGCTGCCGAACATGCTGAATGCGGCGATCGCCGATTGCCCGGTTTTCGGCGGCCGGCTGAAGAGCTTCGACGGAGCGAAGATCGCCGGGCTGCCCGGCGTCGTGAAGGCGATAGCGGTGGGCGACACGGCGGTGGCCGTGGTGGCGGACACATGGTGGCGCGCCAAGACGGCGCTGGACGCTCTGCCGATCGTCTGGGACGAGGGGCCGAATGCTGCGGCCTCCAGCGCGGCGACGGCCGCGTGGCTGGCCGAGGGGCTGGACTTCGCAGAGGCCGCCGTGGTCGGCAATCGCAACGGCGACGCGAATGCGGCGATCGCCGGCGCGGCCAAGGTGATAGAGGCGGTCTATTCCTATCCGCATCAAAATCACGCGCAGATGGAGCCGTTGAACGCCACGGCGCTCTATACGCCGCAGCGCTGCGAGGTTTGGACCGGCACGCAGAACGGCGAAGCCGCCTTCGCCGCCGTGGTCGCCGCCTCGGGCCTGCCGCCGGAAAAATGCGAGGTTCACAAGATCATGCTCGGCGGCGGCTTCGGCCGGCGCGGCTTCACCGATTACGTCACCCAAGCGGTGCTTCTCGCCAAGCAGTTTCCCGGCCGGCCGGTGAAGCTCTTGTGGTCGCGCGAGGAGGATATGGCGCATGGCAAATATCATCCGGTGACGCAATGCCGGCTCGTCGGCGGACTCGACGCGCAGAACAAGCTCGTCGGCCTGCATATTCGCCTGTCGGGTCAGTCGATTCTGGCGAGCGTGCGGCCCGAGGCGATCAAGGACGGCGTCGATCCGGCGGCTTTCCAAGGGCTCGCGCCGAGTGGCGACGCGCAGATCGGTTATGACGTCCCTCACCTGCTCGTCGAGCATTCGATGCGCAATCCGTCGGTGCCGCCGGGCTTCTGGCGCGGCGTCAACATCAATCACAACGCCATCTATCTCGAGAGCTTCATCGACGAGCTGGCCCATGCCGCCGGCGCCGAGCCTCTGGCCTTCCGCCGCGCGCTGATGAAGAACCGCCCCAAGCAACTCGCCGTGCTCGACGCCGTGGCGGAGCGCATCGGCTGGAGCGCGCCGCCGCCCGCCGGCGTGCATCGGGGGATCGCCTCCTTCATGGGCTATGGCAGCTATGTCGCGGCGGCGACGGAAATTTCCGTGCAGGATGGCGACAAGATCAAGATCCATCGCATCGTCGCGGCGACGGATACGGGCTATGCCGTCAATCCGGCTCAGATCGAGCGGCAGGTCGCGGGCTCCTTCGTCTACGGCCTCTCGGCGCTCTTCTATGGGGCCATCACGGTGAAGAACGGCCGCGTCGAGCAGAGCAATTTCGACAATTATGATTCGATGCGCATCAAGGACATGCCGAAAGTGGAGACGATCGTCATGCCGAGCGGCGGCTTTTGGGGCGGCGTCGGCGAGCCGACGATCTGCGTCGCCGCGCCCGCCGTGCTCAACGCGTTTTTCGCAGCGACCGGAAAGCGTATTCGCAGCGTCCCGCTGAAGACCACCAATGTCGCATTTGCATAGAGCGCTCTCCGATCCGGCGGCATCGTCTGGTCGGCGAGAATTCGATCGAAGAATCTAGATTTTCTCCGATCCGATCGGATCGTAGGCGAGTCACGCGCCTGCGCAATTCCCGCGCGCAAAAACGCAATCGTCGTCGACCAGAGCGCGGTCGACTCCACCGATCCGGACTATGACATCGTCCAGGCCAATATCGACTTCCTCAACGATCTGTTGGCGCAACATATTCGCTTCGACGAAATGTCACAGGAGGCGCTGCGCAGCTATGAGGTCGATTATTATCTGGCGCAGATGGAGAATGGCGGCTTCCCGCAATTCGTCCTCAATTCGCGCTGGCATGTCGATTCGGTGCGGCTGATCCGCGAAGGCCTGGCGGCGATCGGAGCGAAAAAGCATCTCTCGCTGTTCGACGAAGGGGGCCGCCTCGTCGATTCACTGGGCAGGGCGCGGCTGACGAAATTCCTCGCGACGACGATCTATGATTACGGCAAGAGCGCCGAACGCGCCGCGCTCGAAGCGATAGACGAGCGCTTTTTCGGTTTGGACAAGACAGAGGATCTGCGTGGTCTCAACCGCGCGTGGCTTCGCGCGCATCCTGCCCTCGCGCCGGCAGGCGCGGAGCGCATATCGGCGGAAGTCCGGCGGCGCGGCGAGCAGCTTCCCGATCGCGCCGCGCGTATCGCCGCAGCCCAGGCCGCCGCGCCCCGCTACATGAAGCTCATTCGCGCCCTGGTCGCCAAGGCGGGCCAGCGGCTCGACCGCGTGACAGCCGGCGATCCGACGCGCGAGTTCGCCGGCGCGCCGACGACCGCCTGGTATTTCCTCGCCGATCAAGGCCTCTTCCACATGGTCGACGCCAGCGGCAAAGCCATCATGTTCCGCGGCCGATCAACAACCGATCGCGTTTGCGAGATCGACGCGCCGTGAACGGCAGGAGCATGTTTGGTTCGTCACGACGCGGGGCGCATGGAGATGCTCATCGCGACCTCGACGGCGGCGCGATTTCGCCGACGCCGAAGCCGGCGATGGTCCGGTCGTTCGGCAAGCGTCGGCGGTCGCTGCTTCGTCGATCGCATTCCTCACAATTCAACGACAGGATCACGAGGGAGAGAGACGAGCGATGCGCCATGGGTGAGGCGCGCGGGCTCGGAACGAGCGCGGCGCGTCAATGAGCAATTGGCGAAGAAAAACAATGGAACAGATTCCTCCATTCGTTATCGTGAATGGCCTGTCGCGGCTCGCGTACGCGCGTCGGCTTCGAGCCGCGGCTCCTCCCCGGTGGAGCGTGCGGTCGAGTGATTCGTGGAAAGCTTTCGCGCGCGCCGCTTCTTCCACCATATGTAGACGCCGGTGACGGAGAGCAGCGTGACGAAGAGGCCGAGCGCGCAGACGAAGATCTGGAACGGCCGGCCGAACACGCGCGTCATATGCAGCGCATAGAGCCAGCTCTCGACCGTATTGCCGACATGCTCGCCCGTCGGCAGATGCAGCCGAACGAGCGATCCGTCATCGCCATCGAAGAAGATCGATGTGCTGCCGCCCTTGGGCGAGCGCTCGAAAACGTCGCGGTCGGTGCGGATTTGATAGCTGTAGAGCCCGCCCATGGGGCTATAGCCGAGGCTGAGCGGCGCGACGACCTTGAAGCCGCGCTGCTCGGCGAGCTCGGCGGCGAGGCGCTCGCCAATGGCCTGCGCCGCGCGCCAGTCGAGCGCGGGCGCGTCATTGGGGCGGCGCGCCATCATGTCCTTCATGAGGGCCATCGGCGATTGATAATCGAAGACCCTCTCTGTGACCCAGAAATAGACCGGCTTCATATTGAACAGCACGCTCGACCAGGCGAAGACGAAGAGCATCGGCCACAGCCACAGGCCGCTCGCGCGATGCAGGTCGAGATTGACGCGATAGGCGCCGCCGCGCCATTTCACCAGCCACGCCGTCTTCCAGCGCCGGAAAAAGCCGCCGAGCGAATTGGGCAAAGTGAGATAGAAGCCGACGAAACAATCGATCGACCACGCGATGGCCACTATGCCGAGCGTGAACGCGCCGAGGGGTCCGAGAACCAAGGTCCAATGCAGTTTGTAGATGAAGGGCATGAGATTGACGAGCCCTTCGGAAATGTCGCCGCGCATGCGGCGGCCGAGCTCTTTTCCGGTCCAGGGATCGAGAAACAATTGATCGAAGCCCGTGACCTCGCCGGGCTTGCCGGTCGCCGGATCCATGGGCCGGGCGAAGCTGACGAGGATCTGATCGGGCTCCGCATAGAGCACGCTCGCGACGCGCCGGTCGAGGACGATTCCCTGCGCGCTCTGCGCGAGAGCGGCGAGGTCGAGCGGCGGAACGCCCGCGCGCGGCTCAGCGAAGAGCTGCGGCGCGAAGACGCGCTCGAGCTCGGTGTTGAAGGCGAGCAGGCTGCCGCTGAGGGCGACGACGACGAGAAATCCAGTCATCGCCAGACCGATCCAGCGATGCAGAAAGACGAAAAAAGAACGGATCATTGTATGGCCTCCTGATGAATTCGACACGCCGGCGGCTCGTGGGCCGCCACCCTCGGCCGCCGGCGCGTCTCGGTTCGCTAGAATTTCACTTTCAGCGAGCCGACGAAAGTGCGCGGCGCGCCGTAGGCGGCGTTGAGTCCGCCGTCGCTGCTCTCGAAATATTTCGCGTCGGCGATATTCACGACATTGAGCTGGGCTTCGATCGGCACATTCTGGAACAATAAGCGATAGCCGACCATGGCGTCGAAGCGCACATAGGCGGGAAGCTGCCAGGAATTGGTGGCGTTTCCCTGCCGCTCGCCATTGGCGTAGAAGCCGGCCCCGAAGGCGAAGCCCTCCTTGGCGCCCGGCGCCGTGTCGTATTTCACCCAGAGATTGCCGGCGTGGCGCGGAACTCCCGGCCAGCGCTTGCCGAGAATGGCGCCCGTGCCGGTGACATTGCTCTTGAGGACGATCGCGTCGCTGTTCGTGTAGCTGCCGATGATGCTGATGTTGTCGGTGACCTGCCCCGCCACGTCCAATTCGAGGCCGCGATTGCGCACCTTGCCGGCAGCGATCTGGAAGCTCGAATTCGGAAAGCGTGGGTCCGATGTCAGAATGTTCGAGAGATAGAGATCGAAAGCGGCGATCGATCCGGTCAGCCTTCCGTCGAAGAGACTCGCCTTGGCGCCGACCTCGAATTGCTGCCCTTCCTGAGACTTGAGCGGCGTGGCGTCGGCGCTCTGCGCCGCCGCGTTGGAATTGCCGAAAGATTCCGCATAGCTCGCATAGATCGAGAAATTCTCGTCGAGCTTCACCAGCAGGCCGCCGTTCGGCGAGATTTTTCGCTCGGTCCGGTTCCCTTTCCACGACGGATTATAGTGGCCGTCGCAGAAGGGATAGCACTGCGCGCCGGCCGCCGTTTGCGTGACGCCGGAAATTTCTTGGTTGACGTCGAAGGCGACGTCGTAACGGCCGCCAATCAGGAAGTGGATGAAATCCTCGTAGGAGATGTCGTCCTGGACGTAATAGCCGAAGTTGACCTGATTGGAGCGAGACAAAAGGTTGCCCGAGCCTTGGCCGACGAATCCGTGCAGCGAGTAATAGTCGATGCCGCCATAATTGGGCGCCCAGACGTCGAGAGCCGGGATCGGCTGCAATGGAAAGCCGGCAGGCGGCGTGCCAGGCGGATTGTCGCCCTTGTACACCTGATGATACCAGAAGTAGTCGAAGCCGAAGAGCAGCTTGTGCTTCAATGGTCCGGTTTCCACCTCGCCATTCACGTCGAGATTTAGAGAATACATGTCGCGATAGCCGCGGCTCCAGCTGAGCTTGCGGTTCATTTGGCCGGTTGTGAGATTATAGCCGCGCGAGAGGATATAATATTGCATTTCGTCGGCATGATTATAGTGGAGCCTGTTCGTCACCGACCATTGATTGTCGAAACGATAGGTCCAATCCGCTGCGACGAGAATACGCTCCATTACATCGGGAAATTCGTCGTACCATTTCGGGTCCATCTGCGTCCAATTGCGCGGAAGGCCGGCCGGGCGGCCGACGAAACCAGGAATGGCGTAGCTCTGCGCCAATGCCGGGACCATCTGGCCGTAGCTGCCGCGGCTGGCGGTCTTGAGATGGTCGTATTGGAAGGAGAGATTCGCTTCGAATTGCTCGGTCGGCCGCCAGGCGAGCCGCGCCAGAACCGAGCCATTGTCGCGATGCCGGAAGTCGATGAAGTCGTCGGCGCGGTCATAGACGCCGATCACGCGGTAGAGGAGCGTCTTCTCCTTGTCGAGCGGCCCGGTCGCGTCGACGGTGGTGCGTGAGAGCCCCCAGCTGCCGAACTGCTCCTGCATGCTGTACGCGGCCTCTTCCTGCGGCCGCTTGGTGACGAAATTCACCATGCCGCCCGGCTGAATGCGCCCATAGAGCATGGCGGCCGGCCCTTTGAGGATTTCGACGCGCTCGATGAAGGCCGTGTCCGACGCGTTGGCCACGCCGGTCAGCTTCAGCCCGTCGCGATAGGTGTTGTTGCCGTTGGAAAAGCCGCGGATCAGAAAGGCGTCGTAATAGGTGAACAGGCCCGTCTGCACGCCGGAGACGAATTTCACCGCCTCCTGTGTGTTCAGGATCTGATTGTCCTCGAGCACTTGTCGCGGAATGACGACCACGGCGCGCGGCGTGTCGATGAGCGGCGCATTGGTCTTCGTGGCCGAGAAGGCGTTGCTGCGCGCATAGCCGGTCTGCTTGCCGTCGTCGAGCGAGGAGAGCTGACCCAAATTGCGTCGCGCGGGAGCGCCATTCTGCTCTCCAGCGACGTCGATCGCGGGCAGCGTCTCCTGCGCGAGGGCGGAGGCGGTGAAAGAAACGAGCGGAAATGCGCCGGCGAAAACGCCGCGCATCAATTTCGAACGATGCATGTCTCATGTCTCCTGGCGTGGCGCAGAGGCCGACGCGAGCCGAATTGAGGGCGCGGCACGGAAGCGAGCCGCGTTCATTGGGTCAGGAGAGCGTCGGCGGCGCGCGCGACGACCAGGAGCAGCCCCATCCGAGCGGCTTCCGGGGGAGGCGCGGGGGCGCGATGCGGCGCGCGGAGGCGGTGGAAAAGAAGAAATGGGCGAGCGTCGTCGGCGCATGCGTGGTCGCCAAATCGAGCCCGCCGCAGCCGCCGGCCACGCAGAGAATGCAGCACTGACCGGTCCGGCCCTCCTTCGCCGGCGTCTCATCGCCATGCCGAATGTCGCCGCAATGATCGGCGAGGGACGCGCCGCCTCTCACATGCGCCCATCCGAGCTCATGAGCGTTCGCGCCGCCGATCGACATCAGCGCCTGCAACAGCGTCAGGCAGATGATGAACCAATAACGCAAGGCCGCTCCCCGCCGCTGGATAAGGGCCTCGAATCGTTATGCTCGTTCGGTAACTTGGTCGTAACACAGCGGCTCGCTCGAACGGCGCACGCCCCGGGGCGCCAATAAAAAGATATAGTAATATCAATTAATTGATATCATTCGATGCGCCGAGGCGGCGAGATCGCGCGGCGCGGCGACGCGAATTTGGGCAAGTAGTTGCAAATTCGACACAGTTGCGAAAATGATCGCTGGGAGAGGCCGTTCGAAGGAGCGAATGCTTTCTCATGGTACGGAGCGTCGTGGCGGCGGGAGCTCTTTGTGCGCATTCTCATAGTCGAAGACCAGCGCGAGATGGCGGCGCTGATAGCAGACCGCATCGATGATGCGGGATTCGTGACGGACCATGTCGGCGACATCGCCGAGGCGTTGGAGGCGCTGCGGACCAGGGACTATCCTCTGGTGCTGCTCGACCGCCGCCTTCCGGACGGCGACTCGATCGGCGCGGTGCCGACGATCCGCCGCTTGCGGCCCGGCATTCGCATCGTCTTCGTCACCGCGCTGCACGCGACAGACGACAAGATCAGCGGCCTCGACGCCGGGGCGGACGACTATCTCTCCAAGCCTTTCGACGCCGACGAGCTGGTGGCGCGCATCAGGGCGAGCCTGCGGCGTCCGGGCGGACGCTCGCAGCCGCCGATCGTCGTCGGCAATCTGTCCTTCGATCTCGAAGCGCGCGAGGCGCAAATCGCGGGGCGGCCATTCGTGCTGCACAGGAGGGAGTTGCTGCTGCTCGAGGCCCTCGTGCGGCGAGTGGGGCGCGCCGTCACCCACGATTCGCTGTTCGAGGATATCTACGGCTTCGGCGAAGCGGCGCAGATCGACGCGCTGAAAATGCTGGTGTCGCGCCTGCGCCAGCGCCTCGAGAAGCAAGCGGCCGGCGTCGAAATTCATGCCGCGCGCGGCATCGGCTACCTCATTCGCAAGGCGCGCGCGTGACTAGGCGATCTTTGTCCTCGCAGCTCGTCGTCTCTTGGGTGGCGACGCTCGCGATCGTCTTCTTTACTCTGCCGGCGACGGTCTATCTGCCGCTCGCCGCTCTGCGCATAGGCGACATTGCCGAGGTCGGCCTCGAGAGCTGGACGACGCGGCGAGCCCGCGGTCTCGTCATCGACGCGCTTCGCGCGGACGCGTCCGGAACGATGCGCATCGAGGTCACGCATAGCCTTCTCGTCCATATGCGGCGCAACCCGGAATTTCGCTTCGCCGTTTTCGAGCCGAAGGATGGCGCTCTGCTTCCGGGCTCGTCCGCGGAACTCGCGTCCAACTTCGACGCGAGCGCCAATGTCCAGAGCTTCGGGACGATGTTTCATCTCGCCGACGATCCCAACCCGGACGCACGCGGCTATGACCGAATAGCGGAGACGCCGATCGGAAGAATGCGGATCATCGTCTATGGCGCATATTTCCATTGGGACGACGTGCTTCAGCAGCTCTACAATCATCTGAAGCTGATTAACTTCGTCGCCTTCGTTCCGCTGTGCGCGGCGGTGGCGGCCGTCGCATGGTTCGTTGTCCGCCGATGCCTCGCGCCATTGCGGTCCGCGGCGGCCGAGGCTGCGGCGGTCGACGTGAACTCGCTCGACCGGCGGATCGCGCCGAGGGATCTGCCGACGGAGGTCCTTCCTTTCGTGGAAGCGGTCAACAGCGCTTTCGACCGCGTTCGTGACGGCGTCGAAAGGCACCGCCGCTTCACCGCCAACGCCGCGCACGAATTGCGGACGCCTGTCGCCATTTTGAGGGCGCGAGTGGACAGGCTGTCCGATATGCCGCTCAAGCACGACATCGAACGCGACGTGCGCCGAATTCAGACGATTGTCGATCAATTGCTGATTTTGGCGCGGCTCGGCGGCGGATCCGACAAGAAAAGCGACCGCGAGATCGACCTCGGCCGCACAGTGCTCGCGATCACTGCGGACTATATGCCGATCGCCATCGATAATCGCCGCAATATCGCATTCGAGCCGCCGCCCGCGCCGGTCGCCGCGCGGATCGACGGCTGGGCAGTCGAGAGCATCGTCGCCAATCTCGTCGAGAACGCCGTGCGCGCGGAGCCCGAGGGCGGCACGGTCGTCGTCCGCGTTCTCCCCGAAGCGGTGATCGAGGTCGCCGACCATGGCGAAGGCGTCGCGCCCGACGACAGAGAGCGTATTTTCGAAGCCTTCTGGCGCAAGAACGACGCGTCGCGCGGCGCAGGCCTCGGACTCGCGATCGTGCGTGAGCTGCTCGACGAATTGCATGGCTCTATCGAGGTGCGGACGACCGAAGGCGGCGGAGCGACATTCGTCGTGCGGCTGCGCTCGGCGTGAGCTCACGACGCCGCATCGATCTATGTCGGACGGCGGCCGACTGAAAGGCTCGAACTCGCGTGAGAATTTAGCTCGTTCCGGCCGGTTTCGGTGATGAGACGGCGGAAAATGAAATCGGCGCCCCGATCGCGCCCGCTTTGGACCTGGAAACGAGAATGTCGGCTATCGGCGTGATCGGACGTCCGCCCTTTGAAAGGAACGGGTCTCTCTTCGGGTCAAAGAACTAAATTGCTCTCGCGGTAGTTTGCGGCCGGCGTTTCTGGCGGGCTGCGGGTAACGGGTGTTCGGCGAACTGGCTGAAGATCGCGGGGTTAGCAACCTCGCTTCAGACAGGAGCAGCGCATGACAGAGGAGCGCGTCACCCCGCTTCGCCAGCGCATGATCGAAGACATGACCATCCGGCATATGGCCTCGGAGACCCAGCGCGATTACATCCGCGGTCAAGACCTTGGCGGGCTTCCTGGGCCGATCGCCGGATGCCGCCACGGCCGAAGACCTGCGTCTTTTCCAATTGCACTCGACCGCGACCCACGTCCGCCCGCCGACGATCAACATGACGGTCTCAGCGGCCGGCATATGGCCTCGGAGACCCAGCGCGATTACATCCGCGGTCAAGACCTTGGCGGGCTTCCTGGGCCGATCGCCGGATGCCGCCACGGCCGAAGACCTGCGTCTTTTCCAATTGCACTCGACCGCGACCCACGTCCGCCCGCCGACGATCAACATGACGGTCTCAGCGTTGCGGTTCTTTTTTGGCGTGACGCTCGATCGGGCCGACGCGACCCGCCATCTGACCTTCGTTCACGAGCCGCACAAGCTGCCGGTCGTGCTCAGCCCCGATGAGGTCGCGCGACTGCTGGAGGCGGCGCCCGGCGTCAAATATAAGGCCGCGCTCGGCGTCGAGAAGGATCCAGACGATCGAGTGCGGGAAGCCCTGCTGCTGGTGTTCTCGAAGTTCGACGAGCTTCGCAGCGCCCGCCAAGTTCATTTCTGGTTGCGAGAAGAGGGCATCGTGCTTCCCGCCAATTCGCGGCGAGCCGAGGCGCCCGGCGTCGTCTGGAAGTTGCCCGCATATAACGCCGTCCACAACATACTGACCAATCCGATTTACGCAGGCGCTTATGCATTCGGGCGGACAGGGAGCCAGGTCAGCGTTGTCGAGGGCCGCAAGCACATCCGTCGCGGTGTGCGCCACCCGATCGCCGAATGGGACGTGCTGCTCAAGGAACAGCACGAGGGTTATATCACCTGGGACGAGTTCGAGCGCAATCAGCGCCTCATCGCCGACAATGCGACCGGCATGGGGCGGACGATTGCCAGAGGAGCGGTGCGCCGCCAAGGCGAAGTGCTTCTCGCGGGACTCCTGCGTTGCGGTCATTGCGGCCGCAAGTTGCAGGTGCACTACAGCGGCAAGCTCGGGCGCTAAAATTGCTACGGCGCCCGGCTGAACCATGGAACGGCGCGCTGCATTTCGCTGGGCAGTCGTAGCGCTGACGCTTCCGTTGGCGCCGAGGTGCTGCGCGTCCTGGCGCCGCCGTGGTTGCGGAAAAGCGGCCGCCGCTCGGCGAGACCGAGCGCAAGCAATTGCTCGCGCTCGGCGCCGACCTGACGCGCGCATGGTCGCACCCCGCTGCGACAGCCGGCGCCCGCAAGCGGATACTGCGCACAGCGCTCCATGAGATCGTGGTGACGAAGAGGGGCGCCATCGTCGATCTCGTCCTACACTGGCAGGGCGGCGATCACACGGCCCAGCAAATCGAGCTCAGGCTCAACGCGGCTGGTCGGCGCCATACACGCGTTCCGGAGGATACGATCGCCCTTGTCCGCGAACTGGCCAGACTAATGCCAGACGCTCAGATCGCGCGACTGCTCAATCGTTGTGGCAAGCCGACGGGTCATGGCAATGGCTGGACGGAGCGGCGTGTGCACGGCTTCCGCAAGCACCACGAAATCATGGCTCACCGGGACGGCGAGTGGGCCGAACGCGGCCAGATCACGCTCGATGCCGCGGCAGAGATCATCGGCGTGTACAAGATGATCGCGCTACGCATGATCAAGCGCGGCGACATCGAGGGACGGCGGCCCTGTCCCGAAGCGCCATGGGTCATTAAGTCCGCCGACGTCGCCGCATTCGCGGCAAAGACGCCGCCGAAACGACCGGTAACACCAAACAGCGCTCAAGCGGGCTTTGATTTTCAATAGATAAAAGGTGCGCATTATGACGCGTGGCCGCTGGGGCATTCCAAATTGGAAAGTACCGTGCGCTATCTCGGCATAGAGGTCGACGACGCTCTCAGCATTTCAGAGCAAGTCTATCTTTGAACCGAACCAGTATCGAGGCGCAAGCGAACGCGCTCGTCCGCCTCATCGCGCGCATGTCTATGCGGCGTCAGATGCCCGGTCCGCTCGGGTAATCGCCCGGCCGACCCTCGCGAAAGTTGCAACTCCCGGTCGGGATTGACATCCAGCTTCACCGGAACGATTAAAGGATCATTGATACGGTCAAGCTTCGCGGGGGCGGGCGATGTTAAATTGGAAGCGCTTCGGCGCGGCAGCCTTTGCGCGTGCTCATATCGTCATAGCGTCGATTCTCGCATCGACATTGTGCTGCGGGCCATCTTTCGCTGGATCGATCCAGCAGCCTGGACTAATGGCGGGCCTGCCGGAAGGCTGGGCTCCGGAGCCTGGCCTCTATGGCGTCATGGCCTTCAATTCCGGCGCCGACGAGAAGTTCAACTCGACGGTCGGCGTGCCGGCCTTTCTCAATTTCTCCACGCCGCTAGAAGTCGCCGGCGCGCGCGTGCAATTCAAGACGGTGCCGCTCGTCGTCGCCAACGTCAACATGCAGGGCCTGCATCGAATCGGCACTTACAATTCCTATGTCGGCTCGTGGTTCTCGTGGTTTCTCGGCCATGGCTTCAATGTGGCGATCGGCGAAGGCGCATGGATATCGACGGGCTCGCCGCTGACGCGCGCGCTCGGCACTGATTTCACGGCGTTTCAGCAGAATCTCGCAATTACCTACTTGCGCGACAATTGGAACATCACGCTCAACAGCTTCTATGCGACGGGCCACACCAATCCCTTCGCGAGCTCGCCGCAGACGTTGAATTTCGATTTGACGGCGATCAAGCGCGACGGACGCGCCGAATGGGGCTTCATCGCCTTCAGCGAGGTGGACCTCGACAAGCCCTCGGTCGGCTATATGAACCGGCAGAGCTCCGTCGCGCTCGGCGCGCTCTACGGCTATCTGATCGGCAATCAGATCAGCGCGCAAATCAAGCTGTCGCATACTTTCTACGCGAAGAATACGGCGCGCGACACGCGGCTCGGCATTCAGTTCATCATCCCGATCTACACGCCGGCCGCGCCCGCGCCCTCCAATGCCGCAGAGGCGCTCGCGGCGCGCTAGCTCAACATTTAAAGCTCGGACGAGCGGGAGACTTCGATGGACATCCGAACCGTTCTCGCGGGAGCCGTTCTGTCGGTGAGCGCCATTGTCGGCGCGGCGGCGAATGACGACGGACGCGGCGGCGCGTCTCTCGATCGAGAGTTGCGCGCCTATATCGCCGAGCATCACCTGACCGGCGACGCCGTCGACAGCCGCAAGCTGCCGATCTCGCCGCTGTCCGACCCGCTGCCGCGCCTCGGCAAGCTCTTGTTCTGGTCGAAAGGCATGAGCCCGGGCAAGGATGTCGCCTGCGTGACCTGCCATCACCCTATGCTCGGCTTCGGCGACGCGATGCCGCTGCCGGTCGGCGTCGGCGCCAATAATCCCGATCTGCTCGGCCCTGGCCGCAAGCGCGTCGAAAAGCCCGGCATGTTCCCGCCTTTCGGAACCGGCGATTCGGCCATGCCGCGCAATTCGCCGACGCTGATTGGCCTCGCCTTCTGGGATCAGTCGATCACTTGGGACGGCACTGTGTTCAGCACGACCGGCACGCCCGGCATGAGCGGCGTCGACGGCCGCATCGTCGCGCCGGTCGATTCGCCGCCGGTGCGGGGGATGTTCAACAATTTCATGCTGCCGCGGCAGGAATACATCTCCTATGAGGAGAAATTCAAAGACGGCATGCCGATCAGCTCGGGGCATGGAATGTTCCCGACCGCGGTCAACGCCGCCATGCGCGGCAAGGCCTATGGGGGAGCCGGCAGTCCGCAGACGCCGGGCGCTACCGATCTCGAGGTGCGCCAGAAGCTCGCAGCGCGCTTCGGTGGCTATGGCGATCCGAACGAGCAATTCGCCAAGAATGAATGGCTGCCGCTGTTCCGCGCCGGCTTCAAGGATTATCAGTCGCCGCCCGAGCAGCTGGTGACGGCCAATAATATCTCGATCGCCCTGGCCGATTACGAGCGGACCATGACGTTCACCCATACGCCCTGGCGCGCCTATGTGCGCGGCGACAGCCATGCGATCAGCGAATCGGCCAAGCGCGGCGCGCGGCTGTTCTTCGCGACGGCCGAACAAGGCGGCGCCAATTGCGCGTCCTGCCATTCCGGCGATTTCTTCACCGATGAAAAATATTGGGTGCTCGCCGTTCCGCAGATCGGCCGTGGCAAGACCGACCTCGACACGATCGAGGACGGCATCGATGATTGGGGCCGCGCGCATGTCACCGGCCATCGCGACGACAAATATGCCTATCGCACGCCGACGCTTCTCGGCGTCGAGGTGACGGCGCCTTTCGGCCATAGCGGGGTTTACAACACCCTCGAGGACATCGTCCGGCATCATCTCAACGTCGAGCGCGCCGTCGCGAGCTTCGATTACAAGACGATCCCCGCGACTGGCGGCCCGATCAACTCGAAATTCGCCAAGGACCACACGCAAAATGCGCTCGACATGCTCCGCTCGCAGCGTGAAGATAAGATGCCCGGAGTCATTCGCGACGTCGAGCTGACCGACCGACAGGTGGCCGACATTTTGAGCTTCCTGAAATCGCTCACCGACCCCTGCCTCAAGAGCAATAAATGCTTGGCGCAGTGGATTCCGAATGCGAGCGATCCGGATCCCGATGGCCTGCGGCTCTGCGCCGTCGACCAGCGCGGCCGCGAGTTCCTGCCCGGCTCGTGCCGGAGGTCGAACGCGCGACGCTAGAAAGTTGCGGCGTTTGCGCAAGAGCACAGCGCCGAATTGTCGGCTAATCTATCGCATCGATCGGCGCATATGCGCCGATCGAACGGGGGGCATAGGTGCTATCGCAGACTTCCGAGCGTTCCATGCGGAACGTCAGAGTCATCGTGCTGATCGCTTGGGGCGCGCTCATCGCCGCCTTGTTCTACGATCCGCTGACAGCATGGCTCACACTGCCCGATTCGGGCAGCCCGTTTCGGATCGGCGAGGATCCAGTCGTCATTCAGGGCGCGCCGCGCTATTCGACGCCTTATTCCATGACGAACCGCATTTTCTGGACGATGGCGGTGCCGCTCGTCCCCTTCTCGATCATGCTGCTCGGCCATGAATTCTGGCGTCGCGTCTGCCCCCTTTCGCACGCCAGCCAGTTCGCCCGCATGTTCGGCTTCGAGCGTAAGCTGCCGAATTTGAATCGCAAGACGGGACGGGTCGAGCGCATATTGGCGCTGCTGCCCTCGCAATCCTGGCTACGCCGCAATCATTACTATTTCCAGCTCGGGTTTTTGACGCTGGGTGTGACGGGTCGCATCCTCTTCTACAATTCGAGCCATATCGCTCTCGCGGCGGCTTTCATCTTCATCATCTCTTTCGCGATCTTCGTCGGCTTCACATATGGCGGCAAGAGCTGGTGCAACTATTTCTGTCCGACGGCGGTGGTGCAGCAGATCTACACCGGTCCCGGCGGCCTCTTCGATTCCAAGCCGCACATCGAGCGCGTGGCGATCAAGCAATCCTCCTGTCGCGCTTCGACCGACGCCGCCGACCGCAGCATTTGCGTCGGCTGCATGACGAATTGCCCGGACATCGACCTCGAAAATAATTATTGGAAGGCCGTCGATCTCGATCAGAAGCGGAACGTCTATTATCTGTTTTTCGGCCTCGTTTTTGGATTCTACACTTATTATTTCATCTATTCCGGCACATGGGACTATTATATGAGCGGCTACTGGACGCATGAGAGCGACCAGTTCGGCGCGTTGCTGAAGTCCGGCCTCTATATCGGCGGTCACGCCTATCCGGTTCCGAAGATCGTCGCCGCGCCGGCCTATATTCTCCTCTGCATGGGCGTCTCATTCGGACTGTTCGTCGCTTTGGAGAGGTTCTATGCTTGGTGCGCCGCAGCGCGCGGCGTCTCGCTCTCCAAGGCGCAGCGTCGGCACCATATGTTGACGATTTCGGGCTTCGCCGCTTTCACTTTCTTTTACGCTTTCGCGGGCCGGCCGAATATTCTGCTGATGCCGCCCATCGCCATCAAGCTCATCGATCTCGCCATTGCCGCGACCTCGGTCGCTTGGCTCATCCGCTCGCTGACGCGCAACGCGGATCTCTACCGGCACGAGAGCGTCGGCCATGCGCTGCGGCAGGAACTTGAGCGCCTGGGCTTTCGATCGGAGGCGTTTCTGGACGGTCGCTCGCTGGACGAGCTGTCCGCCGATGAAATCTATGTGCTCGCCAAGACGATCCCCAACTTCTCGGTCGACCAGAAGCGCAACGCCTATCGCGCCATTCTCGCCGATGCGCTCGCGACGGGTCAGACGCGCTCCTCGGAGAGCTTGAAGCTGCTGCGGGATTTGCGCGTCCAGCTCGGCCTTTCCGACTCCGACCATGACGCGATCGCCCATGCGCTCGGCGTCGAGGATCCGTCGCTGTTCAACTCCGATCTCGCGCGAACTGTCGAGGAACATGCGCGACGGCGGAACTATCGTGAATTCGTGATCGATCTCGTCCAAAAGGGGCTCGCGGCCGGCGTCGCTCCAAAGGCCTGGCTGGCGCGGGCGGAGACGTTCGCCTCGATCCGGCAGATGCGCAATTGGTTCAATATTTCCGATGAGGAGCATGCCGAGATCGTCGGCGAGGCGACCAATGATCAGACGCGGCTGACGGAGCGGATCGAGGCCCTGTCGCATTCGCTGAAATGGACCGAGGCGGCGCGCTTCACGCTCTCGCACGAGAAGCGGCCGGAGGCGTCGCTGCTGGCGAAGACGATCGTCAAATGGCAGGCTCAGCTCGTGCGGGAAATCGTCCATCTCGCCGCGACGCTCGATGACGCCGCGCGCGCAGCGGAACTCGTGCGGCCGATCGCGCTCATTCTCGGGACGGAGGGAAAATCCGCCCTCGCGGAAACGATCGATGCGGCGCCCACCGCATTGCGCGACGCTATTCACGCGGCCAGAACCATGGCTTCCGCATCCTATTTCGAGATCATCGAAATGTCGCGGCCGGCGGATGTGGTGTTTCGGACCTTTCTCGACGATCGCGACGCGCTCGTGCGCGCGCTCGCAGTCTCCGCGCTCGCGGCCGAATCCGCGGAAGGCGCCGCTCTCGCCCGTGAGATGTTCGCTCACAGCGAGGCCCTGCCGCCTCTCGCCGAGGAGATCGTCGCCCGCGCCAAGCATGGCGAGCGCTCGCCCATCGTGCTGATCATGGCGGAGCTCCTCGTCTCCTCGGTATTCTCGCGCGTCGATCTGTCGGAGCTCGCCGAGATCGCTCGCCGCTCGACGATCGAGCGCCATCCGAAAGGGACGCAGATCTGCCGTCAAGGCGAAAGCTCCGATGGCATGTTCGTGCTGGTTCGCGGAGAGACCATCGCGTGGGTCGCCGACAAGAACGGTCGTGAAATCATCGGTCGCGGCAACGCGGGCACTGTGTTCGGCGAGCTCGGCGTCATCAGCGGCCGGCCGCGCGCGGCGTCGGTCGAGGTGACGAGCGACGAAGCGACCGTGATCGCAATTCCGCGAAGCGCCGTCGACGATCTGCTCGGGCGCGATGCGAGCGCCGCGCAGAGCATATTGAAGACCGTCACGGGCTATCTGCTCGACAATATGGCCGCCGCATCGGCCAAAGCGAAACAGGAATTGCAGACATCATGACAGCCGCTGGCGGACGCCGATCATGACAGCAACGAAAGACAAAGCCATGGCGGTCGTCGAGCTGCCGATGCTGCTCTTCCTGCGGATCGCCGATGGCGACGGCGCGATGTCGGCCTTGGAAATGGAGCGTTTCGACGCTCTGCTGCACTCTCCCGACTGGTGCCGCTCGCCTCTGCTGCGTCAGTCGCTGCCGCTCACGGAGCGCGACAAGGGCGCCTTGTGGCGTCGCTATGTCGATGGCGATCTCGCTGTCGATTCGGGCGCCGTCGCGGCGGCGCTCGACAGTGTGCTCGCCGAGATCCCCTCCGAGGAGCAGGCCATCTTCGAGCAGGACCTGCTGTCCTTCTCGCGTCGAATTCTCGAAGCCGCCGATCGTCACGCGGGATGGTTCAGGACCGATCAGAAGGCGCATGTTTCCTTCGAGGCTCTCGGCGAGCTGATCCGGCGGCCGTCCGCCCGTGGACACGCCGCCGCTCTGTATCGCATGTCGAAGACCCGGCCGGTCCCGACGGATAGCGACGGCGCGCTGCATCTGGCGCTCGCCGGAGACGATAGCTTCTGGCGAGGCGGCAAGCTGTCCTTGAGCTGCCTGCGCGTCATCGACGAGACGCATGACGTCAAGACCTTCGACTTCGTCGCCGAGCCGCGGAAGTTCTTCTGCTACGAGCCCGGACAATTCGTCACGCTGGAGCTGCCGATCGACGGGCGGATGGTTCGCCGCAGCTACACGATCTCGTCGTCGCCCTCGCGGCCGCATATTCTCTCGGTGACGGTCAAGCGCGTCGAGAATGGCCTCGTCTCCAATTGGCTGCACGATCACTTCCGGGCGGGCATGACGCTCTCGGCCGATGGCCCCTATGGCAAATTCACTTGCGTCGACGGCGCCGCCGGACCCTATCTCTTCATCTCCGGCGGCAGCGGCGTCACGCCGGTCATGTCCATGGCGCGCTGGCTGCTGGACACGGCCGCCGACGCCGACATTCGCTTCGTGCATTTCGCGCGACGTCCGGAAGATTTCGTCTATGAACGCGAGCTTCGAATGCTCGAGGCGCGCTTTCCCAATTTTCGCTGCGCCTTCGCTTGCTCTCGCGCGACGCCGGACGAATGGAGCGGCCCGGTCGGGCGCTTCTCGATCGATCTTCTGTCGCTGCTCGCGCCCGATATGATGTCGCGAGCCGTTTATCTCTGCGGTCCCGACGGCTTCACGGAGAGCGTGCGCGCCGGCCTGACGGAAGCAGGCTTCGACATGTCGCGATTTGCGCAGGAGAGCTTCGGCGGAGCGCCGAGCCCCGCGGCTGCATCGGCAAAGCCGGCCGATGCGCCGCCTGCAAAAATCGTCTTTTCGACGAGCGGCAAGGAGATCGAATGCACGAGCTCCGATTATGTGCTCGACATCGCGCTCGCCAATGGAATCGAGGCTGCGAATTCCTGTCGCGCCGGCCAATGCGGCGTCTGCAAGACGACAGCGCTCGAAGGAAAGGCCGTCCATGATTGCACGGATAGCCTCACCGAGGAGGACATCGGCCTCGGATTGATTCTCGCATGTCGAGCAAGGCCCGAAGGAATCCTGGTCGTCGATCTTTGAGATCCGTTCCGGTCGATATCGCGATTCGGCTGCTCATCACGAGCTACGCGAGGACGCGCGGACTCGTCGCGAGAGCGTTGCCGAAAAGACACACATGCAGGCAAATAGCTACGGAAACACGCGGGAAATAGAATTTCAGACTTAAGCTAGAGCATTCACTCCCGTAGTCTCGGCGCTCGATTTACATCGTTTCGGGGCGCGGATCGAAATCGCATCGATCCGTTGGAGCGGGGGCAATAATGAAGAAATTTTCTGCCGTATCGGCAATGGCGCTCGCCTTGTCCGCAAATGCTGCGCATGCGGAGGACGTATCGTCCGCCAGCGGCTGGCTCGCAACGGCGGCAGCGGCCGCGCCGGCCGCTGCGCCCGCGCCATTGGCCCCGGCGCCCATGGGCGTTTTCGGCGCCGACATGCCACCGCCTGAGAAGCTCGTGCTCTCGATCACGCCGAACTTCGCCAATCTTTCGGGCATGAGGATCGGCACGCGCAATGTGTCGAACGAATATATCGTCAACAACGTCCCGTTCTTCCTCAACCCGACGCGCACCGTGCGCATCGTTCCTCAGAACATCGCGGCGAAGACGCAGGTGGTCGGCCTCGCCTATGGCGTGACAAAGGACTTCTCGCTGGTCTTCACCGGCGGCATGGGCGAGAAAAATCTGGAGCCGCTGACCTTCAGCGGCGCGACGGGCAGCCAACAGCGCGGAAGAAGCTATGTGGGGACGGTCGGCCTCGTCGACTTCTCCCTGTCGGGCATCTATCGCGTCTATCAGGACGACATCCACCGCATTCAGATCAATCTCGGCTTCTCCTTTCCGACAGGCAGCAATCACGCGACCTTCAACGGCCTGCTTCTGCCGGACGGCTCGCGCGCCCTGGTCCGCGCCTTCTATGGAATGCAGCAGGGCACGGGAACTTTCGACATCATGCCGGGCGTCGTCTATGCGGGCCATCTCGACCAATGGTCCTGGGGCGTCTCCTATCGCGGACGCCATCCGCTGGCCGCCAATCCGCAAGGCTACATGTGGGGAAATCTGCATGAGTTCAACGGCTGGGCGGGCTACACCTGGATTCCGGGCCTGACGACGACGTTTCGCGTGCTCGGCTCTGTGCAGGGACGCATCGCCGGCTTCGACCCGGAGATTCGCGGAATCGCCGCGCCGACCAATCCGCTCTTCTATGGCGGCAAGCGCGTCGAGCTGTTCGGCGGTTGGACGGTCAGCGGAAAGTTCATCGGATTCGACAATCTGACGCTCGCCGCGGAAGCCGGTCTTCCAGTCTACCAGGATCTCAACGGCCCACAGATCATGAAGAACTGGCAGGCGGGCATGTCGCTGCGTCTGCGAATTTAGTCCGCCGAGGCGCACGGCGTTCGTGAGAAAGAATTTTTCCAAGAGCCGCACGCCTTGTGTAATTTTTCTCTCCGGTGGACGTATAAACGACAGGCGAGCTCGGGCTTCCGAGCTCGCCAGGTCGCTTCCGAAGCGACCGAACGTCCGAGGAGACAAGAATGAAAACCAATATCGTTTCAGGCGTCTCGATTGCAGCTGCCGCGGTCGCTCTCGCGGTGAGCGGCGCCGCCGTCACGCCGGCGCTCGCCAAAAAGGCTCCCGTCCATTGCGCGGGCGTCAATGCTTGCAAAGGCAAGAGCGCGTGCAAGACCGAGAGCAGCGCCTGCAAGGGGCAGAATGCCTGCAAGGGCCAGGGCTGGCTGCCGGTCAAATCCGAGAAGGCCTGCAAGGCGAAGGGCGGCACGGTCGCCCAAATGTGATCGCGTCGGCGCGGGCGACTGTCATGCGCGCGCCCGCGCCGATTTCCATTTCGTAAATCACATCATCGCTCGGGAGGATCGGCATGAGCGCGCCGTCATCGCTCGGTTTCGGGCTCGGGCTTCGATCGACCTATTATCCGATCATTCTGGAGCAGAAGCCCAGCGTCGATTGGTTCGAGATCATTTCTGAAAATTATATGATTCCCGGCGGACGGCCGCTCGCTATTCTCGATCGCATCCGCGCCGATTACCCGATCGTGATGCATGGCGTCTCGATGTCGCTCGCCTCCACCGATCCGCTCGATCTCGACTATCTCGGTGCGCTGAAAGCGCTGGCGGAACGCGTCGAGCCCGCGTGGATTTCCGATCATCTGGCCTGGACAGGCGTTCACGGCGCCAATCTGCATGATCTCTTGCCGATCCCCTATACGCGCGAAGCGCTCGATCATGTCGTGGACCGCATCCGCCGTGCGCAGGATTTTCTCGGCCGTCGGCTGCTCGTCGAAAACGCGTCCACCTATACGACCTTCCAAGAGTCCGATATGGAGGAGTGGGAGTTCCTGACGGAAATGGCGCAGCGCGCCGATTGCCTGCTCCTGCTCGACGTGAACAATATTTTCGTGTCCGGCTTCAACCACGGTTTCGACGCCGAAAAATTCATGGATTCGATTCCGGTCGAGAGAGTCGCGCAAATGCACCTCGCCGGGCATACGAGCTATGAAACGCATAAGATCGACACGCACGACCAGCCTGTCTGCGAGGAGGTTTGGACGCTCTATGAGCGCGCGCGAATCCGCTTCGGCGACGTTGCCGCCATGGTCGAGCGGGACGACAATTATCCGCCCTTCGAGGAGTTGCTCGCCGAGATGGAGCGCATGCGCGAGATCGCGCGCCGAGCCGACCAGTTCCGCGCGCGGAGCGCGGCATGACGCTGCGCGAGCTGCAAGAGCGCTTTCAGGCCGGCGTGCTCGCAGGGCTCGAATCCGGCGAGACGGCGATTCTCGATTCGCTTCGGGATTCGCCGCGCGCCGATCGCAAGACGCTGTTCGGAGTCTATGTCGACGCCTATCGCCTGCGTCTCGCCGAATTCATCTCCAATGATTTCCCGACTCTTCGGGAGTTCATGGGCGATGACGCCTTCGGCGCTCTGGTCGAGGCGTATATCGCCGCGGCGCCGTCGCGCCATCGCAATGCGCGATGGTATGCGTGGCGTTTGCCCGAGTTCATGCGCGAGAGCCCGCAGTGGAGAAGCGACCGAGCGGCCTGTGATCTCGCGCTGTTCGAGAGAGGCTTGGCGGATGCGTTCGATGCTGCGGATGCTCCGACGCTCGCCATAGACGCGCTGGCCGCCACAGAGGCTGAAGACTGGCCGCGACTGGTCTTCGAATTTCATCCGAGCGTCGCGACGCTCGACCTCGCCAAAGGGGTCGCGCGCCTCTACGGCGCGCTCGTCGATGGGGAGGAGGCCGAGCGCCCCGATCAAGAAAGCGTCGAAACGATTCTCATCTGGCGCAGAGACGACGAGCCCGTCTATCGCGAGATCGGCGAGGACGAGCGTCTCGCGCTCATCGAGGCGCGAGACGGCAAGAGCTTCGGCGATATTTGCACGCTGCTCGAGTTTCAGAACAATGACGAGACTCTGTTGCAGCGCGCCGCCGGGTTCCTCGCGCAATGGTTCACAGACGGTCTGGTGACGAGAATTTCGCTGTCCGCGTGACGCGCCCGCTCTCACATATGCGCGCACCGGCGCGGCAGCAGGCGATCGATCGAAACGACGCCCGGTCCGCGCGCGACGACGAGCAGCAGGCAGGTCGCCCAGACGCCATGCGTCGGCCATGCGTCGGGATAGACGAAGATTTCGATCACCAGCGTCATGGCGAGCAGCGCCGCTGCGGCGAGCCGGCTCGCGAGACCGAACAGGAGCAGAACCGGAAAAACATGCTCCATGATCGTGGCGGCATGCGCCGCGACGACGGGATCGAGCAGCGGCAGCTTATAATCTTCCTTGAAGAGATAGACGGCGTTTTCCGAGACGCGCCAACCCTCGAGCTTCGTCTGTCCGGACTGCCAGAAGACGGCGGCCGGGAAAATGCGGGCGCCGAGCGCGATGAGGGAATAGGGAATGCGTTCGAGCGCCCCGATCACGCGCTGCGTGAGGACGCAGAGCGACGCTCCCGATGCGGGCCGCGTCGCTTCATGAGCGGAATCATTCATGTGTCACCTCTGAATGCAGTGAAAAATCCTGCCGTGAGCGCCTCGACGAGCGCCATGGACAAATCGAATGCCGGCTCCTCGGCGATCGCGGCGCGAACGGCGTCGCCGAATTCGGCGCCCGCGGCGAGGCGCTGAAGGAAGGCCGCTCCGCCGGGCGCGAGGCGATGTGTCTCGACGCGCATTCGCGGACGGGTCACGAGAGCGTCCTCGGCGTCCCAATGCTCGAGCGGCGCCGCCTCGGCTTCGCCCGCGTTCATCGCCCATATCGTCACCATCGGATGATCGGACCGCAGGACGAAGGCCGATGGGTGAATTTCGAAAGTGAGCTCCGCCAGACGATCGGGAGCGACCGAGGCCAGCGATAGCGGCGACAGCGGCTCTCTGTCGACGGCGTGATAGGCGCGTACGCGCGCATCCTCGAGCCGCGCGACATCGGCGAGATAGGGCAGCTCAGAAGCGGGCGCGAAGCCCGCGACGAAATCGGCGAAATCCTCGCCATATTCGAGCAGCACAGCGGAGGTCGGCGGCCGCAGGAGCACGAACTCGCGCGCCATTGCGGCGAAAAATTCTTCGCCCACGAGACGCTCCACCGCGGGAAAGCGTGTGGCCAGCGCCCGGATGAGCCCGCCGATGACGCTATTGCGATAGACCTCGAAACGATCGGCGGCCGCGCCCCTCTCGGAAACCAGAGAAGCAGGCGCCGCGAGACGCGCCTCGCGCAGGGCGGCGGCGAATTGCGCCTGCGCTCTCTCCCACATTCGCGCGGTCTCTCTCATGCGGCCCGCCGCGCTGCGCCGTCGAGAACGGATTGCGCGCGCTGCGCCTCCTGCGCGAGCGCCGCCCATTCGGGCGTTTCATTGTCCCATTCGACGAGGGTCGCGACAGGACCTGTCTGCGCGAGCGCCTGACCGAAAAGCGCCCATACGGCCTCGCCCACAGGGGCGCAATGGGCGTCGAGCGCAAAAGCCTCGCCACGCGCGCCGCGCGTCTCGAAATGGCCGGCGAGATGGATTTCGCGCACATGAGCGAAAGCGAATCTGGACAAATAGGCCGCCGCGTCGAAGCCCTTGTTCGTCGCCGTCACATAGATGTTCTCGACGTCGAGAAGCAATCCGCAGCCGCTGCGATCGGCGATCTCGGCGAGAAACTCGGGCTCGGAAATCTCCGTTTCCACGAAAGAGAGATAGGTCGCTGGATTTTCCAGCAAAATCTGCCGCCCGAGACAGCTCTGGATCTCGTCGACCTTCTCGATCGCCCGCTCCAGCGTTTCGCGCGTGTAGGGCAGCGGCAGGAGATCGTTGAAGAAGACGCCGCCATGCGTCGACCAGGCCAGATGCTCGGAAATGCTCTCCGGCCGATAGCGGTCGCAGAGAGCGCGCAATCGCTCCAAATGTCGACGATCGATCGGCTCGCTGGAGCCGATCGAAAGCCCGACGCAGTGAATCGAAAGCGGATATTCCTGGCGAAGACGCGAGAGCTGGCGATGCGGCGGACCGCCATCGCCCATGTAATTTTCCGCGTGAATCTCGAAAAACCCCACGGAAGGCGCGCCGGAGAAGATCGCATCGAAATGCGCCGGCTTGAAGCCGACCCCGGCGAGAGCAGGAAGACGGGACGAAAAGGTCGAAACGGTTTCGCCCATGCCGCTCCCCGCGCGCCTTTGTGACGGAATGTCGCGAAGATCAGGTGCGCCGCTTGAGCGCCTCCAGCGAGCCATTGCCGAAGGGCGTCTCGATCGAGACGCAGGTCCCGCGCGGAACATATTTCCAGGCGTTGCCTTGATAATCGATCTTGGACGATCCGGCGCAGGTCGTTCCAGGGCCGGCGGCGCAATCATTTTGACCCTTGAGGGCGACGCCGAAGCATTTTTCCTTGCCCTCTTCCTCCGCCGGAGCGGCGGAAGCCAAGAGGGTGAGAGCCGTGGTGAGCGATCCCACCAGCGCGAGATTGAAAGAACGACGATCCATCCAATGCCTCCTCTTATGAGCCGAAGCCGGCCTGCAAGCTAAATTCGCGCAACTGGGAAAATTGTTACGGACTCTCGATTCCCCGCGCAAGCGCGCCGGAGACCGCAGACGCGATGGGAAGCCCCTGGCTGGCGCCACGACCGATCGAGACGAGTTCTACCGACGCAGCGCAACCAATTGATCCGCCGCCAGACGGCCAATTCAGCGAGCTTTTGAATAATGGCGCAAGAGCGCAGCTCCGTCCGGCGAGGTCCAGTCCACTTCGCCGGTGATATAGCCGACCACGCGTCCTCGAGGATCGATCACGTAGGAAATCGGCATGCCGCGAAGAACAAAAGGCGCCTCTCGCGTTTCGGACGGTGGCGTGGCGATGCGGCCCTCGGGGTCGAGGAACGAAAGGAGATGCGCGACCCCGGCTTGCCATCGATCCGTTCGAACGTCACGGGCGGCGCCTTGGTCTGTGGTCGGAGTTCGATGAACTGCGACGTGGCCGACATTAGTGACGGCGGAGCGTCTGATTCCGATGCGGCCGCGGCGCTCGCCGAAACGGCGCCGAGAAGAGTAGCGACCATGGCGGCGCGGAGCAGCCGGACCGCCATGATGTGCTTCGGAGGCCGGGCGATCGTGCGAGGCGCCGCCCAATCCTTGTCGCGAGGAGCAGGACCGGGGCCTAGTAGTCGGCCCCGGCGATCACATCTCGGCAACCGTGCCGCCCTGCGCTGTGCAAGCTTCGGCGGAGTCGGCGGGCGCCCACCCTCGACCCTTGCAGGCGTTCAGGCCCTTGCAGGAGCTGTTCGCACTCTTGCATGCGCTCAATCCTTTGCAAGAATTGATGCCAACGCAATGCACAGGATTCGCCGCCGTCTTAGCGAGCGCGCTCGTCGCTGCGCCATTGATAGCTAGGGTAACCTCGGCGATGGCGAGCGACGCTCCGTATGCGACCTTTATCTTCATAGCTTTATTCCTTTTTGGTTCGGCTCGAAATCGAGCCCATAGCTTCGAGCGGCTCTCGATGCGAAAGCCCAGTCCCGAATTGTATTCGGCTTTTCAGAGGCGATCCTGCGCGGGATAGGCCGCTGACGAGTCGACGCCGATGAGATATTCTCGGACCAATAAGCGCCCCCGACGCAAGCGGGCTTTGGCGGTTTGGACGGTGATTTCGAGACGCTCGCAAATCTCGGCGATCGTCATCTCCTCGAAGTCACGCAAAAGGATCACGTCCAAATAATGAGCGGGCAAGGATTCGAGCGCGAAGGCCAATTCCATTCGTAGCTCGTCCATCGGACGCGCTGCGAGCCGTTCCGCGATCCTTTCCTCGTCCAACTCCTCGTGGGCGACCATCCGTCGCGACAATCGTCGGCATTCGCGACGGACGACCGTGAACAGCCAGCCGGCGAAGGATGCCGCCGTTCTCAGCGTACTCAAGCGCTGCACGACAATCAGAAGCGCCTCTTGCACCGCGTCATCGATCTCGCTGATCATGCAATGGCGCGTGGCGTAGCGGCGCGCGTCGAACCGGCACTCGGCGAGTAGACGGTCCAGCGCTGCGGCGTCGCCTCCTTGGGCGCGGACGACGAGATCGTGCGAGCAAGCCGCCATCGCCTTCCCCTCAGTGACCGAGCCGACGACCCACCATGGCGCAAGCAGGGCAAAAGCCCAGCAGCCCGCTCGTCATCGCCATGAGGCCCACGGCGCCGACGCCCCAGCCGGCCGGCGTCGCGCCGAGATAGGAGACGGAAGCGGCCACGAGCGCTAGTCCCAGCGCCACTCTGGCGACGCGTTCCCAGCCAGGAACATTCTTCACATATAGCATTTTTCCATCTCCCATCGTGGCCGAGGATCGTTCCTCGACCGATAGGAGGATCGGAAATCGATAAAAGATTCGCGGCCACCAAAAAATGTTACCGCGGGGCGGCGCGCAGGCCCGGCGCCGACACTGCCCGCAGGCTGACGCAGCACCTGAGGTTGTCGATAACGTCTGCGACACACGGAGGCCGCGCCGTTACAGCGCTGCTCAATTTTTTCGTAGAATGAAATTCGTCTTTACAATCACGCACCCGGATTGTGGCCATCGTCCGACTGCGCAATGCCAACGGATGCTTGCTTGCGCTTCTGCGAATGCAAGGGCGGTGAATCGCTTCTCGAGCCGAAGCAGGGAGGGGATTGTTGCGTTATTTACTCTCAAGGCGATACGCTATGTCCTCTGATTCAAGGAGAGCGGGAGAACATGGTCAATACGAGGGACGCAGATCTGGCGTAGCCATCTCGTCAGGCCCAATATCGAACGAATGACCACTGTTGGTTGGGAAAGCCGACATAGGGTGGGTCTCCTCGAATGGCCGGTTTTGGACTGCTCGCGACCGGCTTCCATCAACAGATCGCGGCGTTTCACGAGGCCGGGCTCGATCACCAATGGGACTACCTGCCGTTCAGCGGCTCCGGCGGAGCGCTGCTGTTCCATCTGCTGAGCAAGCTCTACGAGCGGACCAGCGTCATCATCACGACGAATCTGAGCTTCGGCGAATGGGCCGCAGTCTTCGGCGACGCCAAGATGACGACGGCTCTGCTCGATCGCCTCACTCACCGCTGCCATATCCTCGAAACTGGCAAGTGGGTGAGGAAAAAAACCTGCGAGCCGTCGCGTCGGCTTCGTCCGGCGATGACAACTTTTTTTCACATGCTCGAATTCGAGCTTTCGTGTCTGCGCCAGCTAAAAAGGACCAAGCCGACCTTGTCCATTCGATCTGCGGACGAAAACTTGTCTTTGCGCCGGCTCCGATCGGCGAGGTTCGTTGCCGCTGATTTCCTTGCTACGTCTCCCGCGGCGCTCTCAGTCTAACAATTTTTCTTTGTTCAATGATGCTCATGGTGGTGTTGGCCGGATGGCCCCGCCGCAGGGCTTTTCGTGCTCTTCATTCCTTCATGTCGCGACGCCTCTGCCGGTCGACCCCCGACGTCGTGAGCCACGGTTCCTTCCGGAAACTCGTAAGGACCTGGGTCCTTATAGTCGTTGCGAGCCAGTCCCTCTCGGATTTTCATGAGCGTGAACATGCCGCCCATTTCGATAGGTCCGAATTGGCCTGTTCCCGTCATCATGGGAAGCGCGTTATCTGGCCCCGGCATGTGCATCGACGCCATATCGCCCATCCCGGACGAACCCATGGGCATGTAACCCGGAACCAGTTTGGCAATCGCTTTGGCAACTCTGGGGCTCTGCTTTGCTCCGATGAAAGTTCTCAAATCATGTCCCATCGCATTCATCGTGTGATGCGACTTGTGACAATGCAAGGCCCAGTCGCCCGGATTGTTCGCGACGAGCTCGAAGGCGCGAATCGTTCCGACGGGGACATCGACGGTCGCTTCGGGCATTTGCGCAGATCGAGGAATCCAGCCCCCATCCGTGCCGGTGACGTAAAAATGGTGGCCATGCAGGTGAATCGGATGATTTGTCATGGTGAGATTGCCCATCCGCACGCGCACACGATCGTTCAAACGTACGACGAGCGGATCGATGCCAGGAAAGACGCGATTGTTGAATGTCCACATATTGAAGTTCGTCATCTCCACGACCTTCGGCACATAGGTCCCGGGATCGACGTCATAGGCGCCCAGCATGAAGACGAAATCGCGATCGACCCTATGCTGCTCGGGATCGCGCGGATGCACGACGATCATCCCCATCAGGCCCATCGCCATCTGCACCATTTCGTCCGAATGCGTATGGTACATGAAGGTTCCGCTCGTCTTCGGCTCGAATTCGTAGACGAAGGTCTTGCCCGGCGGAATATGAGGCTGCGTGACGCCGGCCACGCCGTCCATGCCGTTCGGCAACAAGATTCCATGCCAGTGGACCGAGGTTGGTTCCGGCAGCTTGTTCGTCACGAAAATGCGGACCTTGTCGCCTTCGACCGCCTCTATGGTCGGACCGGGCGATTGGCCGTTGTAGCCCCAAAGATGCACTTTCATCCCGGGCGCGAACTCACGCACAACGGCTTCCGCGACGAGATGGAACTCTTTGACGTCTTCCTTCATGCGCCATGGCAGGCTCCACCCGTTCAATGTCACGACGGGATGAAATTCGGGACCATTCGGGGGAAGCAGCGGAGGTCGCGTCTCCGCGCTCGTCGCATAATGCGCCTCTGGAATGCTCGCCGCCTGCGCGCGGCCGCTCAGAGCGGCGACGCTCACATATCCAGCCGCGGCGCCGATGAAGCTCCTTCGAGACATCATTGTCTGTCTCTCCTCCTGCGTCACTGGCTGGTCGCATCCATCCGCGATACGGACGTCTCTTCGACTCGCGTTTCGACTCCGCCGATGACCGCGGCCCGAAGATCGGCGTCGGCGAGCCAGAAGTCGCGTTTGGCCTCGATCGCCGCGATGTTCGCCATTATCCTCTGGCGCACCTCGGCGAGCAGCGGGAAGACGTCGATCAGCATCGCATTGTATCGCCGCAGGCTCTCATCCGTGATGATTTTGCGCAGCGGCAAAATCTCGCGCTGGTAATGATTCGCTACGTCCCATGTGGAGCGATAGGTCTGATACGCTAGGCGCGCTTCGGACCGAACGTCGACGGCTTTCGCCACGAGGCGGTTGAACGCCTGCATATAGTTCTGCTCCGCCTCGCGCGTGCGCGCCTCGCCGAAGTCGAAGATCGGAATCTCGATCGTGGCGCCGGGGCCAAAAACCCTGAATCGAACACGCTCGGTGTCGATCGTCCCGTCACTCGAAACTCTGGTGACGATTTCCCGCGTGTCCTTGTAGACGCCGGAGAGTTGGAAGACATTGACGAAGCGAGTCGCTTCGACGAGCCCGCACGATTTTGCGAGCGCATCGAGCTCTATGCCCTCGACGAAAAGATCGGGGCGACGCGCCACCGCTTCCTGCTCGACCATGGGCATGCTCTTTGGACGAGAGGGCGGCGCCGGCAAGGAGCCGGGAAGCTTGAAATCGAGATTATCGCCCCACAGGCCCAGCGACCGGATCAGCTGCTCACGTTCCGCGATCGCTCGCTGGCGCGCCTTCGCGAGCTGAGCAGCAAGATCGGCGTAGAACACTTGCTCGCGCGCCTGATCGAGCTTGTTCATCGCGCCGGTCTCGCCCAAGGCTCTGGCGAGCTGCGCGGCCGATTCGGCCGTCGAATTCGCTTTATCGAGAGAAGCGACGAGCTCCTGCGCCGCGACCGCGCGATAATAGTCTTTGCGTGCTCGGGCCGCGAGCCGGAGCGTTTCCTCGGCGGCCCGCAGCTGCGCCCGATGAAAGCGATCTGCAGCGATCTCCGCCCGCGCCGGCAAAGTCGCCAATGCGAGAATATCGGCGGCGATGATCGCCTCGAGCTCCAATTTCAATGGTCCGGCGATCCGCGAAATTGAAAAGCTCGGGTTTGGCGGAAGGACCGCGTTCACCATCGCCGCTTCCGCGGAGCCCAATGCATTATACGCCGCCTGAAGGCTACGATTTGCGAGCAGGGCGATTTGCACCGTCGAGTCTGCGGTCAGCGCTCGCGAGAGCAGAAGCTCGACGCGAGCTCGAGCGGATGCGGCGTCGTCCAGCGTGCGGATCGCTAGCACGTCCTTTTCGAGCGGGCTACCGGCGACGTCCGCGACGATGCTCATGCCGCCGTCGTCTGAAAAGCCGACACAAGCGGAAAGCGTCATGGCGGAGAGCAGCGCTGCGCCGGCTCGAAGTCTCTGGGCGATCCGCCGCCGTCGCAGCGTCGATGGAAAGCATGGGAGCCGATTCAATGCTCATGCTCCGAACCGCCGTGACGCCCTTGCTCCGACGATCGGGCCAGTTGCGCATTTTGCTCTTTCCAGGAGCCTGGCTGGACCGGCCGCTGGCTGATGTAAGAGCCGATCGTAGATCGATAATGCGTAGCAGGCGCGGGCATCCCGACGTCGAACGGTTCAGGCGCAATAAACGGCGGCGGAACTGGCGCGCAGCCATGAACTGTTCCGACGATCAAGGAAGCCGGGCCAATCTTCTCCAGGATGCAGATAAAGAATAAATATTTTCGCTTCGGCTTAGCGGCGGAAGTTTGTGGGCGCCACGACATTGAGAGGCCTCGGTAGCAGGGGATTCTTACGCCAGCCACCGAATCACTACGAAAGACGCTAACTCGCTCATGCGCGGAAAAGCTATTGGTTGCTTCACGAACCCCTCGGGCGGCGCGCTGAAGAACCGGCGAGCGGTTCGGCGTCGGCCGCCTGCCCGGGGACATAGTGGTCGAACGCGGCGATTTCCGCCTCTATATTCCCTTCACGACCTCGCCGATCGTCAGCGTCGCGCTGAGCGTCGTATCCTGCTTTTTCAATCGATGACCGCCGTTCCGAATGCCGTGATCGGCGCCCATTGTCTCTGAAGGGTTCTCCAATGGCCCATGAGCACGCCCATCATCGCTCGCATGAGGAGCGTGTGTCCGCTCCGGCAGGAGCCACGCTAGACGAAAGCGCCGGGCGAAGCTCTCGCCCG
This sequence comes from Methylosinus sp. PW1, assembly GCF_000745215.1. Taxonomy (NCBI): domain Bacteria; kingdom Pseudomonadati; phylum Pseudomonadota; class Alphaproteobacteria; order Hyphomicrobiales; family Methylocystaceae; genus Methylosinus; species Methylosinus sp. PW1. The sequence goes on along the minus strand of NZ_JQNK01000009.1, from coordinate 1,861,565 downwards.
GAGGCGATCTACACCTGCCCGATGCATCCGCAGATTCGGCAGCCGCAGCCCGGCAATTGCCCGATCTGCGGAATGACGCTCGAGCCCGTCGTCGCGAGCGCCGAGACCGGGCCGAGCCCGGAGCTCGTCGACATGACGCGGCGATTCTGGATCGGCCTCGCCCTCGCCGTTCCTGTCCTCGCTCTGGAGATGGGCGGACATTTTCTCGGCCTGCATCGATTGCTTTCACCGCAGCTCTCTAATTGGATTCAATTCGTTCTCGCGACACCCGTCGTTCTGTGGGCCGGCTGGCCGTTCTTCGAGCGGGCGGCGAGGTCCCTCGTGACGCGCGATCTAAACATGTTCACGCTCATCGCCATGGGCACGGGCGTGGCCTGGGCCTATAGCGTGCTCGCGACTTTTGTCCCGACCCTGTTCCCGCCGGCCTTCCGCAACGCCGACGGCTCGGTCCCAATCTATTTCGAGGCCGCCGCGGTCATCACTGTCCTCGTTCTGCTCGGCCAGGTGCTGGAGCTGCGCGCGCGGGAACAGACCGGCGGCGCGATTCGCGCTCTGCTCGATCTCGCGCCGAAATCCGCGCGGCGCATCGCGGCCAATGGCTCGGACGAGGACATTCCGCTCGAAAATGTCGCGGTCGGCGATCGACTTCGCGTGCGGCCCGGCGAAAAGATTCCCGTCGACGGCGCGCTGCTCGACGGCCGCAGCTCGGTCGACGAATCGCTCGTCACCGGCGAGTCGTTGCCGGTGACCAAGGCCGCCGGCGACCATGTCATCGGCGGCACGCTCAACCAGACCGGCGGCTTCGTCATGCGCGCCGACAAGGTCGGCCGCGACACGATGCTCGCGCGCATCGTCGAGATGGTCGCCGCGGCGCAGCGCAGCCGCGCTCCGATCCAACGGCTCGCCGATCAGGTCTCCGGCTGGTTCGTTCCGGCCGTCATCGCTGTCGCCGTCCTCGCGTTCATCGCCTGGGCGCTCTGGGGACCGGAGCCGCGCATGGCCTATGGCCTCGTCGCGGCGGTGTCCGTCCTCATCATCGCCTGCCCCTGCGCGCTCGGCCTCGCGACGCCGATGTCGATCATGGTCGGCGTCGGACGCGGCGCGCAGAGCGGCGTGCTCATCAAGAACGCCGAAGCTCTGGAGCGCTTCGAGAAGATCGACACGCTCGTCGTCGATAAGACTGGCACGCTGACGGAGGGTAAGCCACGGGTGACGGACATCCGACCGACAGCGGGGCTCGCCGAGAACGAGCTGCTGCGTCTGGCCGCGAGCCTCGAACGGGCGAGCGAGCATCCGCTGGCGCAGGCGATCGTGCAATCGGCGCTCGCGCGCGGGCTCGAGCTCTCCGAAGCGAAGGACTTCGATTCGCCGGTCGGCAAAGGCGTGACGGGGGTGGTCGACGATCGATCGCTCGTTATCGGCAATCGTCGTTTCCTGGATGAGATCGGCATCGACGTCGGCGCCGCCGACGCGGAGGCCGAGCAGCTCAGAGAAGACGGCGCCACGGCGATTTTCGTCGCCATGGACGGCGCCGTCGCCGGCGTGATCGGCATAGCCGATCCCGTCAAGGAGACGACGCCCGCCGCTCTGCAGGCGCTGCGGAAGGACGGCGTTCGCGTGGTCATGCTGACGGGCGACAATTGGACGACGGCGCGCGCTGTGGCGAAGCGGCTCGGCATAGACGAGGTCGAAGCCGAGATTCTTCCAGAAGACAAGAGCGAGGTGGTGAGCCGGCTGAGGACAGCCGGCCGCGTCGTCGCAATGGCGGGCGACGGCGTCAATGACGCGCCGGCGCTCGCCGCCGCCGATGTCGGCGTCGCCATGGGGACGGGAACCGACGTCGCGATCGAGAGCGCCGGCGTCACCTTGCTGAAGGGCGATCTGCGGGGCATCGTCCGCGGTCGGCGCCTCTCGGCCGCGACGATGCGCAACATTCGCGAGAATCTCTTCTTCGCCTTTTTCTACAACGCCGCCGGCGTGCCCGTCGCCGCCGGCGCGCTCTACCCGGCCTTCGGCCTGCTGTTGTCGCCGACGATCGCCGCCGCGGCCATGGCGCTGTCCTCGGTGAGCGTGATCGCCAACTCGCTACGGCTGCGCCGATCACGCATCGACGAGCCGGCCGCTACCGACGCCCTCCGCCGCCCGGCCGGCTCGAGACGCTCGATATTGGCGGGGGCGACGGCCACCGCGCTGGCGATCGTGGCCGCTCTGGCGTGGTGGCGCCCATGGCGGCCGGGCCTTCCCGTCGCCGAAACGCCGCCGCTTCCATCAGCGCAGTCCGAGGCAGCGCCGCCGGCCGGGGCCGTTCCGGTTCTCCCGACGGAGCGCTCAGCCGAAACGCAGAAAGCGGAAACGCGATCCAGTGTCACTGCGAGCGAAGGGGTGGAGTCGAAGTTGCGCGCATTCCTCGTCGGCGAGGCGCCTTCCGCGCGAGAACTCGTCTGGTTCGAGCTCGACGGCGTCGCTTTCGAGCCGCGTGGAGAGGGCCTGCGGCCTGCCGCGCAGGCGCAATTGCAGGCGGTCGCCGACATTCTGGCGGTCCATCCCCGCGTCAGAGCAACGGTTGCAGCTTATGGAGATACCAAGAAGCTGTCCAAGCGACGGGCGGAGGCGGTGGTAGCCGCATTGGCGCGCCTGGGTGTCGACGCCACTCGGCTCCGTGGACTGGCGCTCGCGTCGAAGCCCTCAGTCGTTACGGGATCGAGCGAAAATTCCGCGGCGGACAGCGGCTTGCTGCTCGGTGTGCGGCCGAAGTGACGCCTGCTCAGTTCACCGAGAAGGTCGCCGGCGAAAGTCGACGACAGCAGATAAGACGGTCGAGATTTTGAGGGTCAGCGCATGCCAATATCCGTCGTAACGACGAATTCGAGAGCGCCATTGATGGTAGCGCCTTCGTAGCAGCACGGCGTCGAGCCAGCAAATCACTAATTATATGAAACTAATCGAAAAACTATGTTCTTGGTAGCGGAGGAGGGACTCGCTACCAATAGACACGTAACTTGTTGATTCTACCGAAAAACCCTATCCGGCCACCGCGCCGTCCAATGGTGACACTGATACATCATGGTGGCGCCTGGATGCAAGATCGTGGACCATCGGCGTGTGGTTCAGGCGTCATCGACGTCGAGCGCCGCCCTGCGCTCGCCACTCCTGCCCAAGACAAGTCGAAGCTCGCCTGCTATAGGCTTCCGCGCCGAACACATTGCCGAGCAAGCTCGATATCCGTCATGTATTTGTCCATCGCCACCACGCATGCGCCGGCCACCGATCTCGGCTTTCTGCTGATGAAGCATCCCGATCGCGCTCATGACCTCGAGCTGTCCTTTGGACGCGGAACCGTGTTTTTCCCGCAGGCCGACGTGGAGCGCTGCGAGGCGGCGCTGGTCCTCGACCTCGATCCGGTCGCACTCGTGCGCGGCCGCGGCGGCGCCGAAGGGGTCGCGGATCAATATGTCAACGACCGTCCCTATGCGGCGTCGTCCTTCCTCTCGGTCGCGCTCAACAAGGCGTTCCGCACGGCGATGACCGGCGTCTCGCGCGAGCGGCCGGAGCTCGCGGCGACGGCGATCCCGCTCGAGATCGTCGTCGCGCCTCTCCCCGCGCCGCGCGACGGCGATTTGCTGGAGCGTCTCTTCGGGCCGCTCGGCTGGACCGTGGAGGCGCGCCGAATCGAGGGGGCGGACGGCCCCTCGCGCTATGTCGAGCTGCGGCTCGCGGGGACGCTGCGCCTCGCCGATGCGCTCGGTCATCTCTATGTGCTGATCCCGGCGATGGACGCCGATAAGCATTATTGGGTCGGCGACGACGAGGTGGAGAAGCTCGTCGCCAAAGGCGGCGCCTGGCTCGTCGGGCACTCCGAGCGCGAGACGATCGCGCGGCGCTTCTTGAAGAACCGCCGCAGCCTCGCGCGCGCCGCCCTCGCGCGTCTCGCGCCGGACACCGAGGCTGAGGAGGGTCTGGAGGACGAAAAGACGCCGCCGCGCGAGGAGGCGCTGGAGGCGCCGCTGCGTCTGCACGATCGGCGGCTCGACGCCGTCGTCGGCCTGTTGAAAGAGGCGGGCGCGCGCAGCGTCGCCGATCTCGGCTGCGGAGAAGGCCGGCTGCTGCAACGTCTCGTCAAGGAGCGAGGCTTCGAGCGGATCATCGGTCTCGACGCCTCCACCCGCGCGCTGGAGCGCGCCAGAGAGCGGCTGAAGCTCGATCGCGCCGGCGGTCCTTCCGTGGAGCGGTTGAGCCTGCTGCATGGCGCGCTCACCTATCGCGACGCGCGCTGGGCCGACGTCGACGCCGTCGCCCTCGTCGAGGTGATCGAGCATCTCGACGCCGATCGCCTGCCGACGCTGGTCGAGATCGTCTTCGGCGCAGCGCGTCCGAAGACCGTGATCGTGACGACGCCCAACGCCGAATATAACGCCCTGTTCGATGCTCTGCCGGCGGGCGCCTTCCGTCATCCCGACCATCGCTTCGAATGGACTCGCGCGCAATTTCGTGATTGGGCGCAGGCGAGCGCCGAGAGCCACGGCTATTCGGTCGCTCTTTCCGGCATAGGCGAGGAGCATCCAGAGCTCGGCCCCGTCACACAGGTCGCGGTGTTCTCGAGATGAATGCGCCTCTCCCGACCCTCCTCGACATTCCCGATTTCTGCCTCGTCGTGCTGATCGGCGCGACGGGCGCGGGCAAATCGAGCTTCGCGTCGCGCTGGTTCAAGCCGACGGAGGTGATCTCCTCGGATCATTGCCGCGGTCTCGTCTGCGACGACGAGACAGACCAATCCGCCTCGGCCGACGCTTTCGCGCTGGTTGCCGCCATTGCCGAGAAGCGGCTGAAGAACCGCCGCCTCGCGGTGATCGACGCGACCAATGTGCGCGCCGCGGATCGCAAATCCTGGGTCGAGCTCGCGCGCCGCTGGCATGCGCTGCCCGTGGCGATCGTCGTCGATCCGGGCCTCGATGTCTGCATCGAGCGGAACAAGACGCGGCCGGATCGCGATTTCGGCCCCGGCGTGCCGCAGCGCATGATTCAGGAGATTCATCGCGGCCTGCGCGGCCTCGCCAATGAGGGCTTTCGGCAGATTTGGAAGCTGTCCTCGGTCGCGGCGATCGAGGCCGCGGTCGTCGAGCGCCGCCCCATGTGGACCGACAAGCGCGACGATGTCGGCCCCTTCGATGTGATCGGCGACGTGCATGGCTGCCTCGACGAGTTGCGGCGGCTGCTCGAAGCGCTCGGCTATGTCGTCGAGGGCGATGGCGACGCCGTCTTGGCCCCGCATGGCCGCAAGCTGGTCTTCGTCGGCGATCTCGTCGATCGCGGTCCGGATGTTCCGGGCGTTCTGCGCCTCGCCATGGCTGCGCAGGAGGCCGGCGTCGCCTATGTCGTGCAGGGCAATCATGACCGCAAATTGTCGCGCTGGCTCGAAGGCCGAAAGGTCACGGTCGCCCATGGGCTTCAGGAGTCGATCGATCAGCTCGCCGAGGAGCCGGCCGAGTTCCGCGAGCGCGTGAAGACTTTCCTCGCGGATCTCCGCAGCCATTATTGGCTCGACGGCGGCAAGCTCGCCGTCGCCCATGCCGGGCTGAAGGAGGAGATGATCGGCCGCGGCTCGCCCGCGGTCCGCGAGTTCGCTCTGTTCGGCGAGACGACGGGCGAGACGGATGAGTTCGGCCTGCCGGTGCGGCTCGACTGGGCGGCGAATTATCGCGGCCGCTCGGCAATCGTCTATGGCCATACGCCGACGCCGGATGCGGAATGGGTCAACAACACCATTTGCGTCGATACGGGCTGCGTCTTCGGCGGCAAGCTCACAGCGCTGCTCTGGCCGGAGCGGGGACTGGTCGAGGTTCCGGCGGCGCGCGTCTATTGTGAGCCGGCGCGCCCGCTCGTCGCCGCGCCGGAGACCGCCTTGCAGGCCGAGGCGGATCGACTTCTCGATCATGCCGATGTGTCGGGACGGCGATGGATCGACACGACGCTGCTGCGGCGCATTCCCATCGCCGAGGAGAATGCGGCGGCGGCGCTCGAAGCAATGAGCCGTTTCGCCCTCGCGCCGCAATGGCTCGTCTATCTCCCGCCGACCATGTCGCCGGTGGAGACGAGCGCGCGCGACGGCTTTCTCGAGCGCCCGGAGGAGGCCTTCGCCTTTTTCCGCGAGCGCGGCCAAAGGGAGGTCGTGCTCGAGGAAAAGCACATGGGCTCGCGCGCCGTCGTCGCGCTCTGCCGCGACTCCGATGTCGCGCGGCGGCGCTTCGGCGTCCTCTCCGGCGAGAGCGGCCAGATATGGACGCGCTCCGGCCGCGCCTTCTTCGCCGACGGCGCCGAATGCGAGGCGCTTCTCGCACGGCTGCGCGCTGCCTGCGACAGCGCCCGCCTCTGGGAGACGCTCGCGACCGACTGGCTCCTGTTCGATGCGGAAATCATGCCCTGGTCCGCCAAGGCCTCGGCGCTGATCGAGCAGCAATATGCGCCGGTCGCCGCCGCGAGCCACGCCGGGCTCGCCCTCGCCCATGACGCCGCCGCGCGCGCCGCGGCTCGCGGCATTCCTGTCGAGGCGCTGCGCGATCGGCTCGCGATCCGCGCCGAGAAGGCAGCGCGCTATGGCGAGGCATGGAAGCCCTATGTCTGGCCGGTTCGCTCGCTCGACGATTTGCGCATCGCCCCGTTCCATCTGCTGGCGAGCGAGGGCGCCACGCATTTCGACAAGGACCATCTCTGGCACATGTCGATCGCCGAAACATTGGCGGCGACCGGCGCGCAGAATGTGGCGACGACTCGCTGGCGTCGCCTGGCCCTAGACGACACGGCGGCCTGCGAGGAGGCGACGCGCTGGTGGGAGGAGCTGACATCGGCGGGCGGCGAAGGCATGGTGGTGAAGCCGCGAGACTACATCGCGCGCGGCGCCAAGGGGCCGATCCAGCCGGCGCTGAAGGTGCGCGGCCCGGAATATTTGCGCATCATCTACGGCCCGGAATATGATCTGCCGGAACATCTCGAACGCCTGCGCCAACGCGGCCTCGGCGCCAAAAGGACCAACGCCCTGCGCGAATTCGCGCTCGGCCATGAAGCCCTGACGCGCTTTACCGCCGGCGCGCCCCTGCGCAAGACCCATGAATGCGTTTTCGCGATCCTCGCGCTGGAGAGCGAGCCGATCGATCCGAGGCTCTGAATTACAGGGTTTCCAACGCGGGGGGCTACTCTCATCTCGCTTTGGCTTATGGGTAATGTTGTCCAAGATGCGCCATTTCAAGCCATTCCTCGATCGGTGGATGAACGACCGCTCCTGCCGGGATCTGCCATACGTCTGCCAGTGAACGGCCGGGCAGCACGCGCACTAGCGACCGTATAAATTATCCTCCAGCGACCGGATGACGGCATCGAGCATGCTACTCGCCCAATCGCCCAGAACGCGGTCGTCGACCCATGCCGCCAATGGCGCTTTGAAGCTCGTGAGATGCGGGTTGAGCGAGCCACCCCAGGAGCTGGGATAGATGCGCAGGCGGAGAGCGTCCCGGAACCGCTTGGAGCCGCCGTACAATTTGGCGAGGCGCTGCAACGCCGAATGCCAGGCCCAGGTCTCGCCCTTTTGCTCAAGGATCGGGAAGAAGCTCAGCAGGAACCCGATCCGGGCATCCGGGTCGCCGGCCACCCAATCGAGCATGAGCTTGAGCGGTGTTTCAAACAGCGCGCCCGGGCCCGTGCGCGAGACGTCAAAGGCGAAGAGCTTGGTCGCCGAGGTGATCGAATTAAGGCGCTCGCGCTCGACGCGCGTCGCGATCTCATAAAAGCCAGCGAGCACCGGCCAGACTTCTTTCGGCGCGCCCTTGACGACAATCGCGAGCGCGCCGCGCAGGGCGTCCGAAGGACGGCCATGGCGCCCGCCCGTCGTCCGACAGGCATTCTCGATCTGAAGGGCAAAATTCCGGGCGAAGTCGTCATCGATGGCACCGGATGCGTTGAGCAGCCGTAGCAGACGGTCGTAGTTGTAATCGGCATTCGACGCGTTGCCCTCAGCGTCGTCAGCGATCGACGGCGACAGAATGGTGCGCTTCACCAGGTCGATGATCTCCGGCGTCAGCGCGTTACGATCATGCGTGACCATTGAGAGGATTTCGAGCGCAGCCCAGGCACCACCGTCATCTCCGCGCTCGATCAGCGCGGTGATCAATCTCCCGAGCGCGCCGGGCGAGACATCGTTGAGCCTTCTGCCATGAGAAATGACGACGGCCTGCCGGGGTATGACGTTGCCGTCGCGGACGTCATTGGCGAAGTCGTCTAGTCGCTCGTCCGTGACCCGGAGCGACATCACGATGTACATCGGGTTCGCCGCAAGTATTACGGATTTCCTTGCGATCGCGACGAGCTCATCGAGGTCGTCGGCTCGATCGGCAAGCCTGCGGTCGAGTGCCGAGAGGAGCGAGCTGACGAAATTCACGCCGGCACGGGTGCGGCTCGCATCGAGCGCCTCGACGGCCTGCTCGAAAGCACCGAGCGGATCTGGCAGCTCGACAGCCAGAGCGTGAGCGAAGGGGTGAGGGGCGTTCATCTCTTGGCTCGCCATAGTGCGGATGACGCGCGCGAGCTGGCCCGGATTGCGCGCGATTCCGGGTGCCAGAGACTGCGCGCGCCGGGCCGAATATTCGAAGTCCGGATTCGCCTGATCCTGCGCATAGCGCTTGTCGGGATCGTGGATGTCCGAGACCCAGAAGCGGCTGTAGAGCAGCGCCTGATCAACCGGGTCCGTAGGGAGTGTCGCGTCATAGAGGGCGCGAACCGCTCGCGAAAAATTGGTCGGTTTTTCAGGCCGATCGAAATAGAGCCATTCGCCAATGCTCTTCGTCGCGCCGAAATAGTGGTCCGAGGCCGCGACGACCTCGCGGACGAAGGCATCGATGGTCGGGAGAAGCTCGGGCATCAGCAGATTGCGCAGGTCACCGGCAACATTGTCCTCGATGGCGGGACGCAGCTCAGGATCCTTGCGCCAGACTTCGCGCAGCCGGTCGAGCGCCCAGTTGAAATAAGAATGGATCGTGCCGTTGTCGGCGGGCACCCATTCGGGGCGATAAGGTTCTGCACCGACCTGCTCGAACTCGTCGGAGCGCGAGATATAGGTCTGGATCATCGCGCCCAGCGCCTCGACGCCGGCCCGCCTGATCCGCGGATCGTCCTCCTCAAGCGCGTGCTCGAGCGCCTCTCGGCGACGGCGATCGTCGGCCTGCGTTCCAGCCAATGCGACCTGGAAAAGCTGCCGCAAAAGCTTGACGACCGGGGGCGCGCCCTCGGTGTCCGCGACAGCCGCAAGGCGCAAGATCATCTGCGCGGCCGGCCTGAAGCTGTCCCGACGGCCAGCGAGCAGGCGCAGGGTGTCGACCAGCCCATCAGCGTACCGGATCGCGGCCAGCTCGTCGAGCGGCATACGGCCGATGACGAGGAAAAGAGCGGTCGCCATCCGGTCGGGTTCGACCCGAGCGAAGGCGAGAAGATAGGGCGCGGCAACCGGATCGAGGATTTTGGCGTCGGCGAATGACTCACGCAGAAGGGCGTAGATGACCTCACTCAGCGTCCGCGACCGGGCGAGGAAGCGCCAGCGCGCGAGCATCGCATCGCGATGCTGCGGCAAGGCGCGGCCGAGAAAGTCGATGAGGGTGGAGGGACGTAGATAGTCGAGGCGCCGCAGCGCGAGAAAGTCCGCGATCGGCCGGGGCTGAGCATTCATCGCGCCGTAGTTCCGATCGACCAGATGCTGACCGGCGGCGATGACGAGACTCTCGTACATCAGCTCGCCCTTCATATGGACCAGCGTCTCGGCAATGTCGTCGAACTCTTTGGGATTTTCATCGGGCGAGAGCTTGTCGAACAGTGACAGGCACTCGAGTGCGCGCACGGTCTCACGCTCGGCGCCGGCCGCGTGGAGGATCTGCTGAGCGACATCGTCGACAGACTTTAGGATGCCCTTTTTTTCGTAGCTCTCACTCGCAAGCACGGCGATCCGAGGGAAACCATCGCAGAGGTCGGCGATATAATCGAGTTCGTCCGCCTTCGCCTTCGGCAGGCCGGCCTTGAGGATGCCTCTGATCGTCGCGCGGTCGGCCTTGGTCAGCCGGATCATCACGCAGTGATCGTCATGGTCGATGCCGTCGGGACCGATCGTGATGACGCGGAGCTGGCTATCCTCGGTGAGGGCAAGCGCGTTGAGCTTACGGGCTTCCCCGAGCGGACATCCGTCGACCACGAGGATCGCGCCGGATCCTTCCTTCACGATCTGATTGGCGACGTCCCAAAGCCTCGATCTGACCTCGCGATAATCGCAGAAGATGAAGTTGGCGGTGGTCAGCCCACCGAGCAGGCCCGTGCTGGTAATGAGGGCATGATAGAGGGCACGAGTCTTGCCGATACCCGACGCCCCCCAGATACGGGCAGATGAGCCGGCCTCGTCCAGCTCATCGGCGAGACGCGCGGCGAGCTGAGAGAAGTCGATCGCATCAGCGTCATATGGACCGAGCGAGAATTTACGGTCGGGGCTGTCGACGAATGCCGGCGTCGCGATATCGACGCGCTTGCCCCACTGCTCGAGGGTCGAGAAGCCAGCGAGGTCGATTGCGGCGTGCATCTGCTTGATCCAGACAGCGACAGCCGGATGGGCGCTCGCCCACGCTGCAAGCCTGTTGCCTTCATAGACATGGACCCCAGCGAGCTTGGTCGGGTCGCCGCCGGCAGTCGTTATGCCCTTTCGTATGGCGGCAACGCGATCAGCAGGCTTGGCGCCGACCAGCGGCTTGGCGGTGATGCCGATATAGGTTCCGCCGCGATCGAGCACACCTTTGAGCGCGTCGTTGAGCGCCTTCTCCTTGATCCTTTTTGTCTGAGTTTCCTTGGTCCAGACCTCCTTCTCCCATTGGGCGTTACCATAATCCTTCGCCTTGCACTGGAAGACGATGTCGCGGCTGGGAAAGTAATCGGTCGAGGACTCGCCACCCTTCCAAAAGACGGTGCCATCCTGGCCGCCGTCGGCGACCGTGATCTGAAGAGGCACTTCGACACTGCGCAGCGGAACGCCGGCTTTGCGGGCTTCGGCAAAGAGCAGGCGGCGCAACAGCTCGACGAGCTGGTCGCCGGTGAAGTCTTTGAGTTCGTCGGAGTGGACGGTGAACATCAGCCTTCCTAGCGCAAGCGCACCGTCGGCGAAACTAATGGTTAGCTCACCGACCGAAGGTGAGCCCTTGCGGCGCAAAGGGGCTGATCCCCCAGCTATTTGCAAAGCAAGAACAGGAAACGCGCCTGGGCGGCGTTCGGAGCTACCGGGCCGGATTCTAGCCAGCTTTGTTCATTTTGAAGTGCGGTGCCAGCGAAGACCGGAACGTCGACTCCTGCTGCGAGCGGTCATTCATCGACGACAGAGGGGATGGCAGCAAAGGGTCGTGTGTTACGAGCGCGCTGTCGCGAGTATCGGCGGCGCTCAACTATACGAGAGATGAAGGAGGGCCCTTCGAGTTCGGCAATCAGGTGCTGATCTCAAGCCACCGCAAGCAGCTTCGGTCAAGAGCCGTGGCTGTGAGCGTTGCGGAAACGCCGGGACATGATCCCGGCAGGCAAGGTCGAGAGAGGCGAGCGAAAGCAAACCGTCGATGAAGTGTCGAAAGCGGTTTAGGCGATGTCAAAACCGGGGGGTGACCCTTCCTCCGGGATAAGTTCGGGGGATACCTGATACGGCCCGAGCGGCATCCGGCATGTAGGCGGCGCGAAGCTCGACCAGGCTTTCGTATGGAACGTGAGAACCTGGGCTCCGTCACGCCGATGGCGTGAAGCGACAAGCCACAAGCGGCTCCAACCGCGAGGGCGAAAGTAGCTATGCGGAGCACAGGGACGGAGCAGCCCGTAGTAGTGATGAAGGTTCTGTAATGGGGCTGGAGCGAAGGGGCTGCGTTGTTCAGCCGAGGCCACGGGCCAACCGGCGACGGGAGGAGTCCGTGGACAAGGTAAAGCCGTTCGACATCCCCAAACGGGAAGTCTGGGAAGCCTTCAAGCGTGTGAAGGCCAACCAGGGAGCGGCTGGAGTCGATGGACAGTCGATTGCGGAGTTCGAGGCCAACCTTTCGGGCAAGCCGAGCGGTAGGTAGGCGATGTAGGGCCGATCACCTCGAGAGATCGAAGGAAATGACGACGCTTCCGCGGAAATATCCGCCGGGCGGCGGTGGCGGACGGGATACGGCCAGCATCTGATGCACGGCGGCGTCGATTGCGCCATTGCCCGAGGAACGCGTGATGCCGTGGCTGGTGACGGCGCCTGACGGTCCGATCGAAAAGACGACGCCGACCGAGCCGGTCGCGCCTCTCTCGCGGGCGCTCGGCGGATAATGCTTGTGGCGGTTGATCTCGGCCGAGACCAGCGCCGCATAGGCGGCGTTGGACATGCGCGGCGCGTCGCCGGCGCCCTCCCGCACGCCGGCGCGCACGGCGGCGGCGCCCGATTGCGCATGCGCCGCCTGTTGGCGGGCGCGCGCCTGCTCCAAGCGCGCGACGCGTTGCGCCGCCTGGCGCCGGGCCTCTTCCATCTTCTCCTTGCGCTTCTTCTCCTCCACGCGGCGCCAGTTCTTCTGCGCATTCTCGATCGGCGGCTGTTCCACCGCGTCCGACGCTTCTATCTGCGGCAAGGGCACGGACAAGAGGTCCGCCGTCTCGGCGGGCGCGCGCTCCTTCGGCTTGGCGACGTCCGGATCCTCGCGCAAAGTCGAATCGGGCGCGGCGGCGGGCGTGGGGTCGAGCGCGAAGGTCGGCGCGGCGTCCGGCGTCGGCGAGACGCTCGTCTCGGTCACCGTCTCGCCTTGCGGCACGAGCTCGACGCGCACATCCTCGAGCGGCGTCGGCTTGTCGACGACGAAAGCGATGAAGCCGATCAATATCGCCGCATGCGCGCCGAGGGCGACGCCGATCGCCAATGGCCGCAGCCAGGCCGGCAGAACCGTTTCCTCATGTGCGCGAGATCGCGCTGCGAGAGAAACCTCGCGTGGAGTCTCGTCCGTCATAGCGGCGCTCATCAATCTGCTCCGACGATCTCGTCGGAGCGAAGACGCGCCGTCTTGGCAGGCACGAGGATCGGCGCGATGGTCTCGATCTCGCGACCTTCGTGCTCGAAGGCGATGCGCTTCAGCGGCGCGCGATAGAGCGAGCAGAGATTGTCCTCGGTCAAAATCTCGCGCGCTCTGCCGCAGAGATAATCGGCTTGCCCGCGCATCAGCAGCGCCTCGTCGGCGACCGCCAACGCATGATGCGGATGATGCGTCGTCATCACGATCGTCAGCCCGTCGTCGCGCGCGAGGGCGGAGATGCGCTCGAGTACCAGCGACTGGTTCTCGAGGTCGAGCGCCGATGTCGGCTCGTCGAGAACGAGAATATCGGCTTCCGCGACTAGCGCGCGCGCGAAGATGACGAGCTGGCGCTGGCCGCCCGAGAGCTCGCCGAAGGGCCGCTCGGCGTAATCGGCCATGCCGAAGCGATCGAGCGCGGCGAGCGCCGCCGCCTCGTCGGCGCGCGAGGGCTGCGAGAACAGGCCGATCTTTCGGGCGCGCCCCATCAGCGCCATGTCGAGCGCGGTATAGTCGAAGGTGACCTCGAAGAGCTGCGGCACGAAGGCGATGCGCCCATTCACCGTAAGGGAGCCCTCGCAGGGCTTCAGCGCGCCGAAGAGGAGATGCAGCAGCGTCGTCTTGCCCCGGCCATTGGGGCCGAGCAGCGCGAAGACGCGGCCGCGTGCGACGCGCATGTCGCAATGGTGCAGCACCCATTGGTTCGGCCGATAGAAATAGCCGAGGTCGGTAAGGGCGATCGCCGGCTCACTCACGCATCCAGCCTTTCGATTGCGTCTTCCAGAAGAGGAAAGCGAAGACCGGCGTGCCGACCGCGCTGGTCAGTAGGCCGATCGGAATCTCCTGCTCGGTCGCGCTGCGCGCGATATCGTCCATGGCGAGGAGATAAATGCCGCCGAGACAAGCGGAGGTCGGCAAGAGGCGTGTATGCTCCGGCCCGACCAGCATGCGGGCGAGATGCGGCACGATGAGCCCGACCCAGCCGACGCCGCCCGAGACGGAGACCTGCGCGGCGACGAGCAGGGCCACGAGGCCCATCAGACCCCAGCGGAGCGCCTCGACATTGACGCCGAGCGCCGCGGCGTCGGTCTCGCCCAGCGAGAGCAGATTGATGCGCCAGCGCAAGGCGAGCAGCGCCGTGCCCGCAAAGAGCGTGACGCAGGCGACGATCGCCACTTTGTCGTAAGTGGCGCCGGCGAAGCTGCCGAGCAGCCAATAGACGATGGAGGGCAGCTTCACCAAAGGATCGGCGAGCGTCTGCAACAGGCCGACGAGCGAGCCGCAGAAGCCGCCGACGATGACGCCGGAGAGCACGAGAGCGAGCGTGCTGGCGCGTCCGGTGAGCCGAGCGAGCGCGAAAGCGGCGGCGAGCGCGCCGAGGCCGGAGCCGAAGGCGAGGCCGACAATGGCGAGCGGCGGCCAGGACAGCATTATGGCGGCGACGCCGCCGAGCGCGGCGCCGGACGAGACGCCGGCGATCTCTGGCCCGACGAGCGGATTGCGGAAGACGCCCTGCATCGCCGCGCCCGACATCGCGAGCCCCATGCCACATAGCGTGACAAGCAGAATGCGCGGCATGCGCACGATCTCGACGACGACCCAGGGGGCGTTCTCGTAATCGCCGACGGCGTTGATCGGGAAGGTGGTGAAGACGATGCGCGCGACATCCGCGAAAGGCACGGGATAGCGGCCCAGAGTCAGCGAGAAAAGCATCAGCAGAAAGAGCAGACCATAGAGCAGGATCGGCAGGCTCTCGACGATGGGCCCGTGAGTCGTCCCCGAATCGACGTCGGCTGCGAATGCCACTGCTCCACTCCTCGTTCACGCTATGTAGGAGAGATATATTGCATGAGTGCGCCATGGCGCAAAAGCCGATTCTTGCGGCGCCGATGGCATTTTCTTGCGTTCCGACCGATATTTGGCGTCCATGATGAGGGCGGAGCGGCGGCACGCTCGGCGTGTGGAAGGCCAGCTCGAAGGAGCGAAGCGCGCGCTCTTTCCTGATTTTGCGGCCGCTGCGCCGCGTCGAAAACCGGAAGATCGCTTGTCGGTTTTCAGACAAGTAATTATCTGTTTGCAAACAAATAAAAAAATGTTGACAGCGACGCTGGAGGCTACCGTTATATAGGAGCCATACATGACGAAGGTCGCCAATCCGGGCATGCGTTCGCTCAACCCACTCCTCCCAAAGAAACAGAAGGGTCTCGCGATCCGATGGCGTACCGGCCCGTCCGCGGGGATGGTCGGAATCACGCCGAAGCGATCGCCATCCGCGCCAACGCCCGAGAGCGCGACCGCCGCGGCCGATTACAAGAAGGATCCGCGCGGCCGCAAGCCCAAGAGCGAGCGGCCGGTCGAACCGCCGCGCGAGCGCATGTCGATGGATCGACTGCCCGAGCCGCCGACGCGGCCCCATGCCGACGCCGGGCTGCTGCGCTATTGCACGGGTTCTTTCATAGGGGAGAGCAATAGCGGCTGGGGCGCCAATCTCGATATGGCGCCACTCGTCCACGGCCCGGTCGGCTGCGGTGTCTTCTCGCAGGCGACGCGGTTCGTCGTGCCAGGATTCGTGCAAGGCGTCGATGGATTCGCGGCGCTGCACGCCTGCACCGATCTGCGCGCCGAGGATATGGACGACGACGGCGACGCGCGTCTCGCCCGCGCGCTCGACGAATTGAAGACGCTGTTTCCGCTGGCGCGTGGCGCGACCATACTGAACGAGGACCCGATCGCTCTGATGAACGCCAATGCGCGCGGCGTCGCCAAGATCAAGGCGCGCGCGCTCGACATGCAGATCATTCCGATCGCAAGCGAATCCGCGCGGATCAACTGCACTTATGTCGTCGACACCGCCGCGGCGCTGAAAGCCGCGCAGAGCCGCGAGAAGCAGGCG
Source organism: Methylosinus sp. PW1 (assembly GCF_000745215.1). Lineage (NCBI taxonomy): Bacteria > Pseudomonadati > Pseudomonadota > Alphaproteobacteria > Hyphomicrobiales > Methylocystaceae > Methylosinus > Methylosinus sp. PW1. The sequence continues at coordinate 1,845,599 of NZ_JQNK01000009.1, read as the reverse complement.
CGCTCGAGCGCGCGCGACGTCGCTCTGACCTTTTACCGCGACGCCGCCGGCCTCGTCTGGATCGTCGATCGGCTGCTGCGCGACATCGGCCTGCGGCCGATCCATGTGCTGACAGGCTCCTCCTCGAGCGATCTCGCCAAGGCGAGCGGCTGCAAGCTGGTCATCGGCTTTTCGCTCGGCCAGGAGCCGCCGCGCGACCTGCGCGCGGGTGGCTATGCGCAGCTTCTCCACACTTGGTTCGGCGCGCCGATTCAATGGACCTGCTTCGCGGGGCCTTCGGCGACGGACGCCGCGCTGCGCGCTGTCTCCGCGCATTTCGGCCCGCAGATTCAGGCGCGCGCCGAACGCGTGATCGCGAAAAATCGCGCCGCGACAGATGCTGTCGTCGCGCGCTATCGACCGCGGCTGCAGGGAAAGCTGCTGCTTCATTTCAAGCCCATGACGCAGGATCAGCTCGAGCCCTTCCGGCTGCTCGGCATGCGGATCGGCGATGTCACGGGATGGACGGGCAAGACCGGCGCCCGGCGCCAGCCGCGGCGCGTCTGCGACGGCGAGACGCCGAGCGCCGGCGCTGTCGAAGCCTATCTCGCCGAGGCGGCGCCTGATCTCGTTCTCGGGCTCGAGCGCGACGAATACGATTGGCGCAAGCGCGGCCTCCCCGCGCTGCCTTTATCGCCGCTCTTCGATCGCAAGGGCAATCACTATTGGGGATATGACGGATTCGCGCGATTGGCCGACGCGCTCGACCGCCATCTCGCCGCGCCCTGGCGTGGGCTGCTCCGCGCGCCCTGGATGGCGGAGACCACTCCGAGGCCCCCGTCCTCCGGCGCCGACGGCCGATCGCAATCGGCGGCGCGCAAGCGGCGCGACGCTTTCGAATTTTCATGAGCGACTAGCGCAATTCCACGCGCGACCAGACGGCGGCAACGGCGACTCGCGAGAGGCGCCGAACGGGGACGCGCGCGTCGCGACGCGCGCAGCAAAATGGGGAATGGGGATATGAACGCATTCGACCTGAAGGCCAAGATCGCTCGACGCCCGGCGATGACGACTCTCGCCTCCGGCGTCGCGCTGATCGTCGGCCTCGATCACGCCGCCGCGCAGGAGGCGACGCCGTTGCCGCCGATCACCATCACCTCCGATCGCGGCGAGCCCGCCGCGGAGGGGAGCGAAGCCGCAGGCTATAAGCCGAGCAAAGTGAGTAATCTCGGTCCGCTCGGCGCCAAGGCCATTCTCGACACGCCTTATTCGGTCAATGTTCTCTCCGCCGATCTCCTTGAAAATCTACAGGCATGGAAGCCGGACGACATCTTCAAGGTCAGCCCCGTCATTCAGCTGCGCACGACGACGGCCCGCGGCGCCTCGCCGAATTTTAAAATTCGCGGCTTCGCTTTCGCCAATAGCTCGGGACGCGCGGAAGACGGCTTGCGCACGCAAAATCTCGCGATCAACCCGCTCGAGGACAAGGAGCGGGTGGAGATCTACACCGGCCTCACCAGCTTTCTCTATGGCCCGAACAATGTCGGCGGGCTGATGAACTACGTCTACAAGCGACCGACGGATAAGCCGCTCGCCGATGTCACCATCGGCAACTACGGCGGCTTGTCGCCCTATCTGCATGGCGATTTCGGCGGGCCGATCGACAAGGATGGGCAATTCTCCTATCGGCTCAATATCGTCGGCCAGACCGGCGACGCGCCAGTCGACCAGCAGAGCGTGAAGCGCGACGTTCTCACCGCCGCTCTTGCGTGGCGCCCGGTTCAGGACATGTCCTTCACCTTCATCGCCTCGCATATGGATTTCGATGTGCGCGGCTCCGATCCATTCTGGAGCTTCGCGACCAATTCCGATGGCTCCAGCAAGGTGCGCCATCCGGGCGCGCCCCTCCCGACGAAATATTACGGTCAACCTCTCTCCGCCTTCGACACGCAGCGCGATCGCGTCGGTCTCGATTTCAAATGGAAGATCGACGACGTCTTCACCGCGCGCGCGGCCTATTCTTATAATATGAATATGACGCGCAATAATTTCTATACGAATAACTCCGTCTCCAATCTCAATCTCACTTACAGTCAGACCACCGCGCATAATTCCAACTCGCGCGAGTTCGGCAATTCCGGCTACGCTTTCGTCGACGCCGTCTTCGACACGGGCTTCATCCATCACAAGGTGACGGCTGGATTCTACGGCGACGATTATCGCTCCACGCGCGATCCGGAGAGCTTCAATTCCTGGACGATCAACGGCCTGCCCTATGCGACGCCGCTCTATTTCGCCGCGCCCGGCTGGTATTCGTCGACCGTCGGGCCGAACAGGACGTCGGGCTACAATAATGAGAAGAACGTCATTCTCGGCGACGAGATCAAATTCGACGAGCATTGGTCGCTGCTCGTCGGCGGCAATTACACCTGGGTGCACGGCACGAATTTCAATGTCACGACCGGCGCCGTGACCTCCGCCTATGACCAGAGCCGGCTCTCGCCGAGCGCATCCTTGATCTTCAAGCCGCTCGACTGGATCTCGACCTATGCGACCTATAGCGAATCGCTGCAGGGCGGCCAGGTCGTGCCGAGCAGCGGAACGCCGGTCTACACCAATGGCGGCCAGACGCTCTCGCCCTACGTCGGCCGTGAATATGAGATCGGCGCCAAGGCCGACGTCGATGGCCTGCTGCTCACCGCGGCCTTTTTCCAGATCGAGCAGGCGCTGCAATATGCGCGCTACAACGGCAACAGCACTTATACTTATGTGCAGGACGGCCGGCAGCGCAATCGCGGCGTCGAGCTCACCGTCACTGGCAATCTCTATGAAGGGTTGCGCATCTTCGGCGGCGTGACGCTGCTCGACCCGCGCGTCACGCAGAGCAATACGTCTGCGACGGCGCCCACCATCAACGGCAAAGTCCCGACCGACATTGCGCGCACCGAAGGAAAGGTCACATTGGAATATGATCTTCCTTTCCTGCCGGGCGTCACGCTGACGGGCGGCTATTATTTTACCGGCCAGCAGGCGGTCGATCGCCTCAACACGGAATATCTGCCCTCCTTCGCCACGCAGGATGTCGGCTTCCGCTATCGCACCTCCGAATTCTTTGGTCGGAAATTGCCGCTCGGACAGGAGCTCGTGCTGCGTTTCAATGTCTCCAATGTGGCGAACAAGGACTATTGGATCGCCTCCAATTATGTCGGCTCGCCGCGCACCTTCGCCGTGTCGGCGCAGCTCAAATTCTGACGCGGGAAAGATGGGCGCATGACGCTGCGACGCCAAGCCATACATGTGCATGCGAAGCTCTTTCCATGCGCCCATAGCTGCAAATATTGCCTGATGGGCGACAAGACGCTCGCCCGCATGGATTCGGCGCGCTTCTCCAGAGTCGTCGAGCGGTTGCTCGAATGGGAGGAGCAGAACAGGGAGGCCGCTTCCGTCGGCTATGTGCTCAACTACACCTCCGATTATGATCGTGCGACGCTCGAGCTCATCCAGGCGCTGGATCGGCGCTTTCCGAGGCGCTATCCGCCTCTTTCGGGCATTACGCTCGGCGGCCTGCGCGAGCGGAGCAGAGACGAGCTGCGCGAATGGCTCCTCGAGCGACAGGCGTTCGGCTGCAAGACGGTCCATGCCTCGCTCGCCGGCGTCGGCGCGGTTCACGATCATTGGAACGGCAGGCGCGGCAATTTCGATCTCATCATGTCGACGCTCGAGGTGGCAGGCGCGCTCGGCATGGCGCTCGGCGCGCGGCTCTTCGTCGCCACGAGCACGCTCGCCGATCTGCCCGCGCTCAATGCGCGATTGGATCGGCTGCCGCAAAACCCCGGCGGGTGGCGCTATCTCTGCCCATTCTTCTATTTCGGCTGGGGCGTGCGGCACGAGGACGAGCGGATCGACGAGAGGACGCGCGACACCCTCCGCAAATGGCTCGAGGCTCTGCCGGAAGGGTCTATGCGCGACGAGGTCTGGCGATCCGAGCGCGAATGGATCGAGCGCATTCGGTCGGAGGAGGCGGAGCCGCGCGAATTCGATCTCATCATCAATGTCGACGACGACAATATCGATGCGCTGGAGAGCATGAGCGGCGCGGCGATCGTCGACGATTACCGGACGCGCACGCGCGCCGCCTATGCCGCCATTCCATCGCTCGCGGAATTATGCGATCGCTACGGCGATCGTGACGGGACGAAGATCTATCCGCTCCAGCGCTGCGTGGAGATGAAATGGCTCGATCTCCATCTCGCGGAGCATCCGACCGATTTCGAGCGTCAGCTCACCCATCTGCAAATGGGAAACTGAGATGCGCCATCGGCGATCGAGAGGCGGTGACGGTCGCCTGCAAAGCGCCGGCTTCGCCGTCGCTTGCGGACTCGCTCTCGTCATCGGACTGCTCGCGCCGAAGGTCCGGCCGAAAGCCACGCGCGCCTCGACGTCGCCCTATGTCGACATGCTGGGCCGCGCGCATGATTTTTCCGCGCCGCCGCGCCGCATGGTCTTCACCGCCAATATTCTACCGACCTTTCTGTCATTGACTCACAGCCTCGACAGAGTGGTCGGCGCGAGCGAGCTCGGCCTGTCGTCGATGAGAGCTGGCCTTCTCGATCGAGTATTTCCGCAGGCGAGGGGGCTCGCTCGGGTCGGCGGCTTCGACATCCCGAATTTCGAGGAAACGTTGAAGCTGTCGCCGGACGCGGCGCTCGGCTGGGCGGCGCAATTCCGCATTTTCGAAAAAGCGCCCGCCCTAGAATTCGTCGCCTTCCAGAACAGTTTTCCGCTCATGCGGAGCGAAATCGGGCTGTGGCGCAAAATGGCGGAACTCTGCGGGGCTTCGGCGATCGTCGGCCCCACTCTCGCGCGTTATGACGCGGATATGGCGGCGATCGCGGCGAGCCTGCGCGGCGACGAAAAGCCCGTGAGCGTGCTCGCCGTCGTGGCCAATTCCGCGAAAAGCTGGGTCGGGGGATCGAAATATTATCTCAATGAGCGGCTCGATCTCGTGCGCGGCGTTAATGTCGCGCGTGTCGGCGCGGCGACCGCGACTTTCTCGCTCGAGCAGCTGGCGCTCTTCGATCCGGACGTCATTTTGCTGCAGGCATTTCCTGCGCCGCTCGATCCGCGCGCTCTCCTCGACGATCCCGCCTGGCGGCTGCTCCGTGCGGTTCGCGCCAGCAAAGTCTATCGCATGCCGGATTTCCCGAATTTTCTCGCGCCCGTGTTCGATCCGCTGCTCGTGCGATGGCTGGCCGAGCTGCTGCATCCAGGCGTCGATGCGGGCGATATGCGCGTGGCGGTGCGCCTCGCCTATCATGACGCCTTCAGCTATGATCTCGACGACGAGGCCATCGACGAGTTGCTCGCCGTCGAGGCCAATCGACGCTCCTTCGGCTATGGCCGCTTCTCATCCGAGCGGCGCGCGTCCGCGAAGTGAAGAGACCGAGACAGGCTTTCGGGGCGGCTTCTATCTAGAATTTGAAGGGACTTCTACTTCTGATCGCGGAGACCAGTAAACGCATCGGGCCTCCGCTATTTGTGCAATTGCTCGTCGTCGGATGCGGTGCTGCGTCATAGCCTGCCTCATGTGGATCCGCTGCGCACATGAGTCTAAAGCCTCGAGAGAACTAGTCTAGATGCCGACCAGCATGCGCGCCATATGCGGCACGATCAGCCCAACCCAGCCGACGCCCCCGCTGACCGAGACTTGCGCCGCCACCATGACGGCGACGAGCCCCATCAATCCCCAGCGCAGCGCCTCGACATTCACGCCGAGCGCCTCCGCGTCCGTCTCGCCGAGCGACAAAAGATTGATCCGCCAGCGCAGGGCCAGCAACAATGTCTTGGCGACGAGCGTCACGCTGGCGACGATCGCCACTTTTCTCCATAAGTCGCGCCGGCGAAGCTGCCGAGCAGCCAATAGACGATCGAGGGGAGCTTGGTCATCGGATCGGCGAGGGTTTGCAACAGGCCGACGATCGCGCTGCAGAAGCCGAGGATGATGACGCCGGAGAGGACGAGCGCCAGCGTGGTCGCGCGGCCGGCGAGCTTCGCCAATCCGAAAGCGGCAGCGAACGCCAGCAGGCCCGAGCCGAACGCCAGGCCGACGATCGTGAGCGGCGGCCAGGAGAGCAGGATCGCGGTGACGCCGCCGAGCGAAGCTCCGGAGGAGACGCCGGCGATCTCCGGCCCGACGAGCGGATTGCGAAACACGCCCTGCATGGTCGCGCCCGCCATGGAAAGCCCCATGCCGCACAGAGTGACGAGCAAAATGCGTACGATCTCGACAACCACCCAGGGCGCGTTCTCGTAATCGACCTTGGCGTTGATGGGGAAGGTGGTGAAGAGGATGTGGGCGATGTCGGCGAAGGGGACAGGATAGCGCCCTAGCGTGAGCGAAAACAATATCAACGCCACAAGCACCAGGAAAAGAAACAGCGGCAGGGTCTCGACGATCCGATTACGGTATGTATCGCCCCGAGCGACTACACCGAACGCCAAAGAACCGACTCCTGGCTGGCGACGCCGCTCCCGGGCGACCGAGTATCGCTATATAGTCGCCTTTTATCGCATGCAAGATCGAAGACGCAAAAGGTGGTCGTTCCGGCGCCGAAGCGCATGCAGTTATCCGCCCCTCCCATCGACGGCAAAATCCCCGCTCGCTTTGGGCTGAGACAATTGGAGGATGCTGGAGAAGGATCGCGACGGTGAGCGCGCGTTCATTTGTTCGTCGCCACCGCCTCCGCCGTCGTTCGACGTGACGTCATTTGCTCGCCGTAATGCCGAATCCGCGCCCATTTGGCGATTTCCGGAACGGCTTCATGATCTTCGCCGAGAACCCCCTCCAACGCGACGAGATGCTTCTCGAGCGCATGATAAGCATCATCCTCCATCGCTCGATAGATAGAAACGAGCGTCTTTCCGAGAGGTGTGAGCGACGCTCCGCTTCCCGCAACTCTCGATCTTGCTTCGACGACGGGTTCTGGAAAGCTCTCATTCATCAGTTTCACCACAGACCAAGCCTGACGAAACGTCATGCCCGCCTCGCGCGCTCCGGCCGAAATCGAGCCGAGTCGATCGATTCCTTCGAGCAACGCCGTGCGGCTCGGCCCCAAGTTGCGGCCCGACGCGAAATCCAATCGGAGAAACATATAGGCAGGCATTTCCGTTCCCATATTCGTATTCGAGTCGTGATTCAGACGCCGTCGACACTAGCCGAAACCGCCGCGAATGGCGAGAGCACCTCTTCATATGAATTAAATAACCTATGATATTGACTTCATATGTATCTCATTTATATAGCTGCTTAGAGCCAGAAGCTAAGGGGTAAGACAATGGGAGATCGAGCAGGGTACGGGCGTCGCCGTGGCGACAGGAAGGCGATTGCGACGACGCCCGCGATTGGTCTGCTTTGCGTCGCCGCCATCCTTCCCAGCGTCGCGTCGGACGAGGCGCATGCGGACGAGGCGACGTCGCTCCCTCCGATCGATGTCGGCGCATCGGCGCCGCCTACGCGCGACCAAGCGTTGCAGCGGGACGGCGCGGCCGGCGACGGCTATCGCGCGAACCTGCTATCCAGCCCCGGATTCTTCGATCAGCAGAAGATTCTGGATCTGCCCTACTCCTTCAGCGTCGTTTCTTCCGATTTCATCACCAACACCCTATCGCCGTCCGGCGACAAGGCTCTCGCCATGACGCCCAGCGTTCAGGTGACGTCGAGCGACAGTTCGGGCGTAGGCGCGCGCTATCTTTCGCGCGGCTTCAACATGACGACGGCGATCGACGGATTCGTGCAGAGCATGGGAAATTTCGGCTCGATCGCGGTGGAGGACAAGGAGCGCATCGAGCAATTGTCCGGAGTGTCCGGCTTCCTCTATGGCGCGACCAATTATCAGGTCGGCGGCGTCGTGAATTACGTGACCAAGCGACCGACCGCGACGCCGCTCGCATCGATCACCGTCGGCAACCGCGGCGGGACGAGCGGTTATGCGCACGGAGACTTCTCCGGGCCCCTCTTCGGCTCCGACAGGATCGGCTATCGCATCAACGTCGCCGGCCAGGGACTCGGAGACACTGCGATCCAGAATCAATCCATCCGAAAAGGGCTGATCAGCGGCGCGCTCGATTTCAGATTGACCGATACGACGCTCATACAGCTCGATTATTCGCATCAGGATTGGAAGATATGGGGCCCGACGCTGACTTGGGATCTCAGGGGGCTCTATGTCTCGGCGCCGGACCTTTCGTCGCGAGGAGGCGCGCCACGCTTTTCCTACGCCGAATGGATCAACAATCGCGCTGGCGTGCGCTGGCGCTCCGACCCCGTCTCGTTCCTGAGCCTGCGCGGCGGATTCCAATACAACGACACAAAAGAAAATTTTCTCTACGCGACGAATCTGCAAGTCGCCAATGACGGCTCCTATTCGCAGTTCCTGAACAAATCCATCGGCTATGACGTGAGGGACTTCGACGGCAACGCCTTCGCCGATCTGAAGTTCGATCTCTTCGGAACGAAGAGCACCTTCACGACGGGCTATTCGATCCATGACAGCATATTGCTGCAGCCGGCGAGCAATCGGCAGCTCGCCTACCCAAAGGGTTTCAATCTTTTCAATGATGACCAGTCGTCCACGGCCGCTCAAAACGCATCGGCCCTCGCGGCTGGGCTCAACCCGAATGGAAGCGGCCCCGCCTACAAATCGTGGCAATATCGATTTCAGTCCATTCCTTTCGTCGAGCGGCTCGAGATCGGCGAAGCTCTCACACTCTTGATGGGAGCGAATTATGCGCGCGTCACGGAATGGGATTGGGACACTAGCCTCGGCAGCAGCACGCTCGGCCAAGTGACGGGTCGCTACTCGGCCTCACGGATGAGTCCGAGCGGGTCGATCATTTTCAAGCCGATTCCCACCGTGTCGACCTATTTCACCTATCAAGAAGGGCTGACGATCGGCGGCGTCGCATCGCAGACCTATCGGGGACTTCCTGTCAGCAATCCAGGCCCTGCGCCGGCGCGCGCCAGCAAGTCCTTGGAGGTCGGAGCGAAGGCGACGATCGGCGATATGCTGGTCACCGCGGCGTTGTTCGACATCACGCGCTCGAGTTCCGTCTATGCCCTCGATGCGTCGGGAACATCCTATACTTATTCTCCCGATGGACTCGAAGCCCACAAGGGCGTCGAGATCGGCGTCTCCGGCAAGCTCACCGACAATATCTCCTTATTCGGTGGCGGAACTGCAATGGATACGAAGATCACGAGCCAGCCCAACAATCCGTCGCTCGTCGGGCAAATGCCATCCGGCGTCTCCAATTATTTGGCAAAGCTCTACGGCGAATATAGTGTGGACGAAATTCCGGGCCTCACTCTCACGGCCGGCTTCCAATATTACAGCCGTCAGCTGATCACCAATGCGTCGACCGGGCCGCTACTCTATATCCCTGGCTACGCCGTCGCCAGCCTCGGCGGCCGCTACAAGTTCGATCTCTACGGCAAGCAAACGACTTTCGCTCTCAATATCGACAACCTCACCAACCACAAATATTGGTCGACGCCCAGCCTGCCAGGCGAACCACTCACCGTACGCCTTTCGGCGACGATGCATTTTTGACCGGGCCACGTTCCATGGCGCCCAAGCGGAATGTGCGGATATCCACGATCTGGCTCGCCGGCGCCGTCCAGCACTGCGCGCACGCCTGTTCCTACTGCTCGATCGGCGACAAGGCGGGCGGACGCCTTCCTCTTGAACATTTTCTGGATTTTGTCATGCGCTTCGCGCGGCTGTTGCCGCGCGATGGCGACAAGGAAGTGAAGGTTCACCCTATCGTCCACTACTCCTATGAATATGGAGCCGAAGGCGCGCGCCGTATGGAGCCGATGCGGCGCGCCTTCGGCCTCCCCACGCTCGAGCAGATCACGACCGGCGGACTACGGCTTCGTGACGAAGCGCAATCGCGAGCCTGGCTCCGAGACTGGCGCGATTTTGGAGTAAGAACAATTCACGCCACTTTCGCCGGCATGAACGAGACGCACGACAGCTACAATGGCCGCCGCGGCGATTTCGATTATCTTTGGATGTTGCAGAAAGTCGCCGCCGAGCTCGGCATGGAACTCGGGCAGAGCCTGCTGCTGACCAAGACGACAGCGCCGAGAATTTTGGAGCTCGTCGAAAAATTGAAGACGCTGAATGCGCCTCTCGATCATCGCTGGGTCTTTCCCCCGGCCTATATGGGCCATGGCAAGGCTCTCGAAGCCGACCGCATCGGTGAAAGCGAGCGCGACACATTGCCGAGAGAATTGTGCGAGATGCGTTCGCCCCATTTCGCGACTTGGCGCTCCGAACGCGAATGGTTGAAGGAGCTGGCGACGGAACAGACTCGGCAGGAGGAGGTCTTCTGCAACGTGCGTCTCGACGTCTCTCGCATCCAGGCGTTCGAAACGAAGGAGTCATCGGAGATCACGAAATCGCTGATCGACAGGGCGAGACGCGCCTATGAGGCGATTCCGCCGCTCGGCGAGCTCGCGCGAGAATTCGGCGATCGCACGAACGAGCGCATCTATTTGCATCGCTATGAGATCGAACGCCTGCTCGTCGATCGCTTTCTCATATCGATTCCGACGTCTTTCGAACGCGATCTGACGGAGCTCTGATGGCTTCAGCAGAACGGACTCGATTCCGCTACCTCGAAATCTTCGCGGTGACGCCATTGCTCGCCGTCCTGCTTTCCTTGGCACCGCCAAGGGTCTCGCCGCGTGAGCAGCAGAGCATGCGCGCCGAATCGCCGCGCCGCACTGTTCTCCTCGCGCCGCTGCTCGCGGCCTATGCGACCCTCGACTATGGCCTCGAGCACGTCGTAGGCGCATCGACTTTGGCGGTGCGGCGGCACCAGACGGATTTTCTCAATCGGCTCTATCCGCTTCCCATCGGCGTCGATGCAACGGGTGAGTTTCACCTGCGGGACGGCGAGCAAATTCTAAACCTTCATCCTGACGCCGTGGTTGTCTGGGAGCATTCCACTGATGCGGCGCGCAGTCTCGGCTTGCCGGCGACCGCGATCGGTGGCGCCGAGGTCGATCTCGAGGCGCGTCTGCGCATCTGGACGTCGATTGGCGCGTTGACCGGAAATTCAGAGAGAGCGCGACGTCTCGCGGACGCATTTCGGGTGGAGCGCGAAGCGCTCCAGGCGAGCCTCAAAAGGACGAAAGAGAGCCCGCGCGTCATAGTTTTCAACGGTGCTGACGGCGGTCTCGGATATCTTGGTCACAATCGATTCTATCTCACCGACGAGCTTCGATTCGTCGGCGCCAGAAATGCCGGTCCGTCGACATGGGGACTGGTCGATGTGGAAGCGGTCGCGCGGATCGATCCGGACGTCATATTGCTCGACTCGACGATCAGTGACCAGCCGCCCGGGAAGCTGTTCGAGTCGTGTGTATGGCGCATTGTCCGCGCGGTGCGCGATCGAAGAGTCTATTTGATGCCGAGATTCAATTTTTTCACTCCGCCTCTCGACGAGCCCCTCCTGCTTCGATGGCTAGCCGAAATTCTCGATCTGGATGCGACGAGTTCGATTCGACGCCGCTATGCGGAGGCGCTCTTCGAAATTCATCGTGCGATTCTCTCCGAAGAGGATGCCGACGCTTTGCTCTTTGTTCGAGAAAATCGCGATTCGGCGGGCTATGCACGCTTCATGCGTCGCGGCTCAATCGAAGACGATGGGGTCGATCGTGGCCGGTCCGATGCAGGAGTGTCTTGCGCTTCATGGCCCTCGCGCTAAGGTTGTCGGCCCGACACTCGAACCGCTATCCGTGGCGTTCGCGGATGTCGCTCGATGGACCCGGCTTGCTCACGAATTCCTCTTCGAGCTTGGCGATGTCGGGCAGCTTGCCGGCGTCCAAGATCGCGTCGAGACGCTCGGCCAAAGCAATCTCGATGGCTTCGCGGGCCGAGGCCAGAACCAGCAATCCGACCATCGTCCGGCAGGCGTCTCTTTGCGGCAAGGCGGCGTCCAGGGCCGCCCAGGCGCGGGCGTAGGCGGCGCGTGGAAAGAGGGCTTCGCGGTAGACGAGGTAGCGCAGGGCTTGCGGTTTGCGCCGCAGCGTGCCGATCAGATGATGATAATCGATCGCGTGGCCGCGCGCGCGGTCGGTGCGCACACGGGTCATGCACATGACCGGATCGGGCCCGAGGAAACATTCCAACCGGTCGTCGAACAGACGCACTTCGATCTTTTGGCCGATCAGCCGGGATGGGACCGAATGAAGCACCCGGGCGACATTTATGGTGCTGTTGCGCGTGACCTTCGCCGATACTGTCGCGAAGTCGGTTGTCCGGCGCCTGGGCAGGGTTGACGGCCTCGATGTGCCAAAGTGGAGGCGGTCACAAGTCATGGGGGCAATTGATAGACACTGATGGTCGCTGTCCGCTGCAATGAGGCCCACCGGCACCGCCTGCTTTCGGCGAAACCGGACGTTCGCCCTGCGGGAGAGACGGGTCTCCTTCGGGTCAAACTTTCACGTTCGCAGGGTGGCGCCGTCGCGGACCTTGTACCTTTTCAGAACAGCCGACTCGTCGAGGGTTCAATTTTCGGGAGCTCGAAATCGGGCGTCGCTGCCAGCCAGCATCTGCGATCGATTTGGCCTCGGGTAGCCAGACCGCGCAGGTCATAGGAGACCAGACCGCCGCCCGATCCTGTTCTTGACCTCGTCTGCCTCGACTCCCAATTCGTCTGCCACGAGCTGCCATGCCGCGAGCAGGCGCGCGAGGCCCAATTCTACAGCGGGGCGCAGTGATCGTTCGATGTCTCGGACGTCGGCGTCGCTCACCGCATCCGTCAAGGACACTCGATATCGCTCTTCGTGATCGACCTGGACGAGAGTGATCCGTCCATCGAGCCAGGCGAGCATTCCGAGCTGGAAAGACTCGACGAGCCTTTTGCCGGCTTTCGTCAATTTTTTTGCGGCGGCCGTCTCTAGCGCTAATCGCCGCTGCTCGAGCGCTGCCTCGGTCGCCGCGCATCGCCGCTCGCGTTCGGCCACGGCCTGCTCGGCGGCAATGCGTGCATTGTCCGCGATCACCAGCTCCGATCGCAGCCGATCCAGTTCGTCGCTCTCCGAGCGGATGAACTCGCGGGCCTTTTCGGTCTCTGCCTTGGCGGCGTAGGCTTCCGGCGACAAACGGTCGGGGCCACGCGCCTCCTTTTCGCGGCCGCGCTCGATAGTCGGGTCGAGGTTCGCTCGGACGAATTCCGTCCAACTATCCTGTAGAGCAGCGAATGTATTTCTTGTCTTGTATTGCGCCTGTAATTTCGTCAGGGTAGGACTGACAGACAAGAATTTCTTTCCGGTCTTGCTCGTCGTCATCGGCGCCACGAATACGTCGACCACCCCGGCGCCTTTTTCATCGAGATCCATTCTGGCGCTCAATAGCGACGTCTCTCCGAAAGTCTTCTGCGCCCATGTGATAGCGGCGTCGAATAGCAGGCGATTGCGCGGATTCTGCGGATCGTGCTGATCGCCGGTTTCCATCAGCCATCCAACACTTACGACGCAAATCAGATGCCCGACCGGCGCCGTGTTCCCGCGTTGGATGGCGCCTGTGGCGGCCTGCATGCATCTCAGGTCCTCCAAGTAGTCGAATCGCAGGCCGCCACAGACGCCATCCTCGCGCCAAGGATGCGACGCAAAATTTCGGCCGCTGTCCGCGTCAGGCCGGACTCTGAGTCTGGAGGTGTCGTCGAGGCGATTGGCATGGTCGCTCGCCGCTTGGATCTGCCTGCCATTCTTGAGACGCGAGAGACGGACGGAAGCGAAGTGCACGGCCTGGCTCCGAGGTGCGGTGATCGGGTCCTCCCTCCCGCCGAGATTTGCGATCTCGTCGGATTACGAACCATTTTCATCCATCGCGCAGGAACTCGGGGATTTCGGGGTCGCTGCTCTGTGTCGGGCTCTCGATCGCGGGTGCCGCGCTGTTCATTCGCATCGCGAACGGCGGCTCGCCGTGCTCCTCGAGGGCCGGGGCCAGCGAGGGCGCCAATTCGCCGTCGATCTCGACATTGTCATCCGCGATGATCGGCGGGGCGTCGTCCTGCTGGAGCCGGTCGCCTTCCGGGGTATCCGCAGGGGTGGAAGGCGCCGGCGCGGGCGTGACCGCGTCGTTTTGCCCAGCGGATTTCTGCTCGGCCTTGGGCCGCCCACGTCGCCGGGCAACCGTGACGCTCGGGGCGGGCTCGACCTCGACCTCGATCTCGGACTCGCGCCGATCAGAATCGTCGTCCGGGGCTTCGCCGCCGGAGGTGTCGCCGCCGGAGGTGTCGCTCTCGGCGCCATTCGGCGACGGCGGCAGGCTGATGGCGATCACCTGCCCGCGGACCGCCTCCACGAGCGGGATCACGATCGACGGCGCGGCCCGCCCCTGCCACAGGCAGCAGGCGATTCCATGCGTGCGTCTCGCGTCCGTGTGGCAGGTGAGGCCAAGCTCGATGAGCCTTTGCGCGAGGGCTGGAGAGGGCTTCTGCGGCAGGACGAGCACGAGATCGCAGGGAGTCGTATCGATCGCCGGAGGATCGACCGTCGGCACAGCGTCGCCGCGAGCCTCGAGCGCCGCGCGTTGGGATGGATCGTTCAGCATTTCCGCGGCGATTCCGATCGCGCCGTAGATCATTTTTGGGGTGACGCCGCCGATCGGTCGGTCGAGATGAGCTTTGAGCGCCTCACGGCCGGTCCGTCTCCACATGGCATCGATGGCTTTGGAGGAAGCAGAATGCAACAAATGGAGCGCCTCGGCCTCGCTGGCGAAAGCGGCTGGGTCTGGCATGATCATTGGCGGCACCGATGTGTTAATCGAGATCGATGCGTAAGCGTCACTCGAGATTTTTGCTCTGTCAATAGCGTATATTATTTTTCTGCGATCAAACTAACCTTTGTAGCCTCGAGGCTATTCCCGGGCCCCGCGTTCACATGTCGTTCTTTATGGACTAATTGATCGTCTCATCGGTCAACTTTCGTTAGAAACCTTGCAAAGATAGGCGGTCCTCGCCCGAAACGGCCGTTGTCTGGAGGGGTACCATTAAGCTTCCGCCAATCCGTTGCATCTTGCCGAATGGCGCCGGCTCAGGCGCGACGGAGCCGTCCAAGGCCTCGCTATCGTCGCGTCCGATCGCTGCGTAAGATAGACGACTGAAAGAGGTCGCATGATCGTCGCGAATCGACCATCGGCGCGAACGTTGGGAACGGTGGTAAAGGAGTGGCCGGCGACGCCGAAAAAAACGCTGACAGCGGGTAACTGGTAAAACCCGTAACACGCTATGAGTTTTTCTCGCGGGTTGCGGCGCCTCGCCCACGAGTTGGCGTGACGTCATCGTAACTCTTCGTTTCAAAAATAGGCTTAAAATCAATAGCTTGAAGAGAGAGCTCGCGACGCATTCTCGGGTTGAGCCGAAAAGGCGTCGAATGGCGCACGCATCACCTCGCTCTAGATGTGATCGCCAATCAAGCGGCAGCATACTCCTGGGAATGTAGGCCCTCATGAGCGCAGGTGGCGCGGCGCAAACGCATCACCTCGGTTTCGAACTCGAAACGCAGTTACGCCTGCTCGTCCTCCGATCGGAGCGAACGCCGGTAAAGGAGTGGCCGGCGACGCCGAAAAAAACGCTGACAGCGGGTAACTGGTAAAACCCGTAACACGCTATGAGTTTTTCTCGCGGGCTGGCTTGGCTGATCGCGTTTTGCCGAATATCGTCACCAGCCAGAGCGCAGCGGCCTGCCCGGTCATTGCGAGGGCGGTCGGAGCTCGATCGAACTCTGAATAGAATTCTTTTCATCCTGAATGAGGGAAGTGTATTTCGATGGACGCCATTGTTCATCCCGAAGACGAAAATATCTCAGTATTTCAAAGCAATCTCCCGATCGCCGAAAAGCTCGATCGCGCGCGCATGGAACTGCTGGACCTCTCGGCGCGAAATCGGCTGCTCAACATGCCGCGTTCCGCCAAGGCGGGACGATCGCTCGAAATCGTGGATGAGAAGAGCGCTGAAGTCTTTCGCCTGCTGATACGAGAAGGCAAGGTCTTCACCTTCGTCGCCGGAAAGGCGGCGCGCGCGAGCGATGGCGAGCCGGAGGGGGAAAGCGACGAAATATCGGACCTCGCCCAGCCCGAAGACGATGTAGCGGATGAGCGCGGCGTGTTCACCAGACATTCCGACACGCGGCTCCAGACCCGGCTGACGCCGAAAGGGCTTCAGAAGCGACTGCTCGAGCTCTATTACGACGCGCGCACGCTCGAGGAGGAGCAGGGCGTCAACATCCTCTATCTCACGCTCGGCGCGCTGAAGTGGATTGATCCGGGGAACGCGGCCAATATTCGATTCGCGCCGCTGCTGCTCGTTCCGGTCGCCCTCGAGCGCGGCAATGCGGGCGAGAAGTTCAAGCTTCGTTCGCGGCCGGAGGAATTCGCGTCGAATCTGTCGCTCGAAGCCTATCTCGAACGCATCCACGGCATACGGCTGCCGGATTTCGAAGCGTCCGATAGCTTCGACCCGATCGCCTATATGGACGGTGTGGTGGAGGCGGTCACGGAAAAGCCGGGCTGGGCCGTCCAACATGACGACATGGCTCTCGGCTTCTTCTCCTTCGCCAAATTCCTCATGTATCGCGACCTCGACCCCGAGACTTGGCCGGATCATGCGCGGATCAGCGATCGGCCGCTGATCCGCAGGCTGCTCACCGACGGCTTCGACGGCTCGGAAGGCATGATCCACGAGGACGCCAAGATCGATCCGTTCATTCCGCCCGCCGAGATGGTGCACATCGTCGACAGCGACAGCAGCCAGGCGCTCGCCATTCACGAAGTGCGGCGCGGACGCGACATGGTGATCCAAGGGCCGCCCGGAACCGGCAAGAGCCAGACGATCGCCAACATCATCGCTTCCGCCGTGGCGGACGGAAAAGCGGTGCTGTTCGTCGCGGAGAAAATGGCGGCTCTGGATGTGGTGAAGCGCCGGCTCGACGCCACCGGCGTGGGCGACGCCTGTCTGGAACTGCATAGCAACAAGGCCAATAAGCGCGCTTTGCTCGAAGAACTGCGCCGCACATGGGAGCTCGGGGCGCCGAGGGGACCGGATGCAGGCTCATTGTGCGCACGTTTGACGGAAGCGCGAGACGGGTTGAACGCGCACGCCGCGAGAATGCACCAGCCCCATGCCGCGGCCGGGTTGACGCCCTATCAGGTGATTGGACAGCTCGTCCGCCTGCGGCTCGCAGGCGAAAGGCCTAATGATATCGAGCTGCAAGCTCCTGCGGAATGGACGGCCGATGGATTCTCGGAACGCCATGCGGTGCTTTCCGAGCTGGTCGAGCGCGTCGAGGCGATCGGCACGCCTGACGATCACATCTGGCGCGGCGTCGGGCTCGCCGCCGTCACGCCATTGGAAGTGGATCGCCTGACCACGCGTTTCGCGGCGCTCAGTGAACGGCTCCACGCGCTCGAGGCATCGCAGGTCGACCTCGCGTCGATTCTCGAGCGCGCGCCGGCGACGACGCTCGACGAGCTTTCCCCGGTCATCGCGCTCGCTCGACGCATCGCCGCCGCGCCTGACCTTTCCGGCGCGGCGCTCGGCGCGACCGCCTGGGTCGACAATCGCGAGGCGATCCAAACGCTGCTGGTGAATGGCGCTCGTTATGCGAGCCTCCGAACCGATTTGGCGAGCGTCTTCCATGACGAGGCGTGGGAAACGGAGACCGCGCCGCTTCGCGAGATTCTGGCGCTGTTGCCGCCCGCCTTCTCTTCGGCGGCTTTCGAGCGCCTTGGGACTCTGGTCGCCATTCTCCCGCGCCTCGCCATAGAGGCGAAGGGGCTGGCCGACACAATGGCCTTTGCGACGCCGCTCACGCTCGCCGATGTCCGGCGTCTCATGCAGATCGGCGAGCGCGTCGTAGCGGCGCCGGTCGCGAGCGCCGAAGCCTTTGCGAATGATCTTTGGAACGATAACGTCGAGCGCGCGGCCGATCTCGCCGACGCCATTCGCTCGCTCGAGCAGGCGCGAGCGGAGATCGGCGCCAGCCTGTCGGATGCGGCTTGGACGATGGATTTGTCGGGCGCGCGGACGACGCTCGCTTATCACGGCGACGGATTCTTCAAAATTCTGAGCGGCGAATGGCGACACGCCAACGCCTTGGCTCGCTCCGTCCTCCGTAGCCCGGATCAGCCATTGGCGGATACGCTCGCGCAGCTCGATGCGCTCATCAGGGGGCAAGCCGCCAAGCGGCTGATCGAGAGCGACGACGATTTCGGACGAAAAGTCTTCGCCTCGGACTGGAGGAGCGACCGTTCCGCTTCGGCGCCATTGTCGGCGCTCGTCGAATGGATGCGGTCACTGAAGGGGCTAGGCGATGAGCCGCGACGTGTCGCGGCGAATAATCCAGACCGTGAGATGATCGCATCCTGCATGGAGCGGACCGCGAAGCTTCTCGTCGAGGCGGCGCCGGTCGTCAAAGCGCTCTGGAACGAGCTGCCGGAGCGCGCCCTATTGTTCGGCGCGGCGCCGACGGCGGACAGGGCCGAACTCGCTCCTATGCTCGATGCAGCGAGAGGATTCCACTCCGCCGACCGAGCCGTGGCGGCGCTCGAGAAGGCCTCGTTCACCATTCTAGCTGTTCGGCTGGATATGCTCGCTCTCATCGCAGAAGGGCGCGCATGCGCCGAGGCGCTGGCGTCGGGTGAGACGCTCGGCTGCTCCGCCTTCGGCGTGGCTTGGCGCGGCAATACATCCGAGTGGAGCATGCTGAAGAGCGCCGCCGACTGGATCGACGGCAACGGTGACACCCGGCTCTTGGCGAGTCGGATCGAGGACCGACGAGCGCTCGCCGATCGGGCCGATGCGATCGAAGGAGACCGGTCGTCGCTCGTCGCCGATCTCGACGCCGCATTCACGGCGATGTCCTTCGACCTCCCAAGAGGTTTCGGGTCGGCGACCATCGGCCTCGTGTCGCTCGAAAATCTGCGACAGCGACTCGGCGATTGGGCTGCCGGCGGTGAGCAATTGTCCAAATGGGTCGCCTATCGAGATCGCGCGGACCGAGGGCGGACGCTCCGCTGCGCAGAGGTCGTCGGCCGTCTGGAGGATGGCAGGTTGAAGGCCGGCGAGGTCATCCCAGCGTTCGAGATGGCCTATTACGAAGCCGTCCACGCGGATCAGGTGCGTCTGGCGCCGGAACTCGGTCGGTTCGACGGAACTCTGCATGGCCGCAAGGTGCGCGAGTTCGTCGATCTCGACCGTCAGCGGATGGCGATGGCCGGCCTCGAGGTCGTGCGCGCGCATCACAAGCAGATTCCCCCTCGGGACGGCGGCTCCGTCGGTCCTTTGGGCGCGCTTCGCGCTGAAATTCAGAAGAAGCGCGGTCACATGCCGATCCGCAAGCTCATGGAGAAGGCCGGGCCGGCGGTGCAGGCGCTCAAGCCGGTCTTCATGATGAGCCCCCTCTCCGTGGCCCAGTTTCTCGTTCCGGGCGTGTTCGATTTCGACCTATTGGTGATGGACGAGGCGAGCCAGATCCAACCTGTCGACGCGCTCGGCGCCATCGCGCGCGCGAAGCAAGTCGTCGTGGTCGGCGATCCGAAACAGCTGCCCCCGACAGCCTTTTTCTCGAAAATGACCGGCGCCGTCGACGATGACGATGAGGATGACGGCGGCCGGGTCGCGGACATAGAGAGCATCCTCGGTCTATTCACGGCCCGTGGCCTGCCGACGCGAATGCTCCGATGGCATTATCGCAGCCGGCATCAGTCACTGATCGCGGTCAGCAACCGCCAGTTCTACGAGGGCAAGCTCTTCATCGTTCCGAGCCCCTATACATCCGAAGCCGGCATGGGATTGCGCTTCCATCACATAGAGCAAGGATTGTTCGAGGCCGGCGGCTCCCGCACCAATCAGATCGAAGCCAAGATCGTCGCGCAGGCGATAGCAGCTCACGCGCGCGAGCATTCGAATCTATCGCTCGGCGTCGTCGCGTTTTCGGTCGCTCAGCGACGCGCGATCCTCGACCAGTTGGAGCTCATCCGCCGCACATTGCCGCCGGAGACGGAGGCGTTTTTTCAGGCGCATCATGCGGAACCGTTTTTCGTCAAGAACCTGGAAAACGTGCAAGGCGACGAGCGCGACGTGATCTTCATCTCGGTCGGATACGGGCCCACGACGCCAGGAGGCCGTGTTCCGATGCGCTTTGGACCGCTCGGCGCGGAAGGCGGCGAACGGCGCCTGAATGTGCTGATTTCTCGCGCCAAGCAGCGCTGCGAAGTCTTCGCCTCATTGACCGACGAGGATATCGAGCCGGATTTCGCGTCGACCCGCAAGGGCGTCTTCGCCTTTCGCCTGTTCCTGCATTATGCGCGGACAGGGAGGCTGACCTTGGCGGAGAGCACCGGTCGCGACCATGACAGCGTGTTCGAGGAGCAAGTCGCCAAGGCTCTCCAGGCTCGCGGCTATCAGGTTCACCGTCAGGTCGGACTCGCAGGCTTCTTCATCGATCTCGCCGTCGCCGACGAGGATCGGCCCGGCCGTTATCTGCTTGGGATCGAGTGCGATGGCGTCGCTTATCACGATTCCCGCTCGGCGCGCGACCGCGACCGGCTGCGGCAATCGGTGCTCGAAAGTCATGGCTGGACCATTCATCGAGTCTGGAGCGCAGATTGGTTCCAACGTCCGGCCGAGCAGCTCGACCTCATCATCGCCAAAATACAAACGGCCAAGGAGGAGCACGACGCTACGACCACGAGAGCGACTCGCGCGGCGCCGGTCGACATCGTCACTATCGAGCGGGAGGACGTCACAGAGATCGGCCTCGTTCCCGTTGGTGAAGAGTCTCAGAGTTCGAGCGACGCCTATATCGAAGCAGTGTTGAGCCGGCCCTCGGCTTGGGCCGGTGAATTGCACGAAGCGCCGATCGGTATCCTGATCGCGCTCGTCGAAGAGGCGGTGCGGATCGAAGGTCCCGTTCATTCTGACGAAGTCGTCAGTCGTATTCGCGACGCTTTCGGTCTCAAAAGAGCGGGAAATCGTATTCAGCAAGCAGTCGAAGCGGCGATTGGCGTCGCCGTTACAACTGGTCGGATCGAAAGCGTGGTCGATTTCCTGTCGATTCCCAATTCGCCTGTCCGCGTTCGAGACCGAAGCTCCGCAACCTCGCAGATGCTGCGACGAGCAGAAATGCTGCCGCCTTCGGAAATCCGCTCAGCCGTAGTCGATGTCGTGCGGCGCAATTTCGGTGCGACCACCGATCAGGTCGTGCAATCGGTTTCTAGGATGTTCGGCATCAGATCGACCGGCGCGAACGTGCGAGACGTCATCCAAAGGCAGATCGACGACGCGCTCGAAGGAGGAGTGCTGACGATGCAGGCCGGCGTTCTCATGTGTGTCGTGGGCGATGAAACATCGAATGAGGAATTGGTTCGAGAAACATAGTGCATATCGGGCTTATCGCCTCCTGTAAGCTTCCAACGAGAAAGCGATCACTCCTGGTTGCAATGTGGAGACGCCAACAATACGGCACAGAGTCTAGGTGACTAGGCTGCTGGCGACACCCGTGGGACGCATTCGACCGTGCTGTCTATTTCATTGTTTTGTCGGGCTCGACGATCGGCCTCGTCGAGGACAGCGCTCTCGATCACACGGACCGGCGAACTCGGCGGCGCGGTAGACGTTGGCGCCGAGCCGCTCGCGCACCGTTCATAGGCACGCGACGACGTCGTCGAGGAGGTCGCCGTCCCTCATGAATTCCTCCCGCGAATATTCGGGCCGCGAACCTTCGGGCCGGGCTTGGCGTTCTTCGCTCCGTCCTTCGGGCCGCCGCTGCGGACCGGCGGCGTCGCCAACAGGGCGGCGACGTCGTCCCCGGTCAGGAAGCGGCGGTCGAGCAGCGCGTCGGCGATGCGCTCGACGTCGGCGCGGCGCTGGCGCATCAGGTCTTTCGCGCGGGCGTGCAGCCGGGCGAGATCCGCCTCCACGGCGGCGCGCAATCCATGATCGAAGGCCAGCGAACCGGCCGGGTCGGGCCGGTGCCGCAGCGTGTCGCCCAGCCCGTGGGCGCCGTGCCCGTCGGCCAGCGCGCGCGTCGCCATCGCCAGATCGACGACCGCGCCGGTGGACGCCGCGCCGAGGACGACCTCCTCGGCGGCGCGCCCCGCGAGCAGCAGCGCGACGCCGGCGTCGAGGTCGGCGCGCGTCGGGAACTCGGGCCGGCGCCCGGCGGCGCGGGTCTCCCCGCCGGCGTCGCCGCGCGCCACGATCGAGGTCGAGGCGATGGTCAGCCCCGCGTCGAGATAGGCGACGCAATGCCCGGCCTCGTGGACGGCGGCGACGCGCCGGTCGGCGGGCGAGCGGTGATCGGGCGGCGCCACGACACGCAGCAGGTCGTCGAGCCCGGCGTCGCGGCGCGCGGCGCGAGCGGCGTGGAGGACGTCGCGCGCCCAATGCGCCGCATGGGCCGGCGTCGCGCCGGGCCCGGCGAGGCGGATCGTCGCGACGAGATCGGCGTCCGAGACGCCCGAGAGCGCGTCGCCGAGCCGCCAGTGCAGGATCCGCGCGAGCGTGTCGGCTCCGGGCGGAGCGACGTCGATGCGCGTCAGCCGGCCCGGCCTGACGGCGGCGGCGTCCACCGCATCGGCGAAATTCGAGGCGGCGACCACGATCACGCCGGCGTGATCCTCGAGCAGGGTCAGAACCAGGGTGACGATCGGCGTCCAGAAGTCGCGGCCGCGCCGGTCCATCGACGCCCGGTCGGGACAGGCCGCCTCGAACTCGTCGATGCAGAGGACGCAGGCGCCCGCGGCGACGGCGGCGGAGCGCGCGGCGTCGCAGATGTCCTGCATCGCTCTGGCGATGGTGCCGAGATGGCCCGCGTCGCCGCCGCGCGCGAACATGCGTCCGCAGGAATCGACGATCAGGGGGACGTCCATGGCGCGGGCCAGCGACGCGGCGAAGGTCGTCTTTCCCGCGCCGGGCGGGCCGGCGAGCAGCACGCCGGGCGTCCGCACGTCGCGCCAGCGGATTCGACCGGCGCGATAGTCGGCGACGCCCGACGCGATGTCCTGCGCCAGCCGGCGCAGATCGGCGGGCAGGCAGTCGATCGGCGGGATGTCGTCCGCGTCGCCGATCGCGCTGACGGTCGCCGCCTTCTTGGCGTCGGCGGCCCGCATCAGATTGGCGACGACGTCGCGCGCCGCCGCGCCGGGGCGGAAGGCGCAGACGATCTCCGCGAAGGAGAGCCCGAGGGCGATGTCGTCGGGCACGTCCGCTTTGCCGCGCGCGAACTTTCTCATGAGCCGGCGAAGGATCGCCGCGCCCGGCGCCATGACCGTGACGCGAGCGTCCGCCGCCGAGAGAAGCGCGGACGGCAGGAACCGTTGCGGATCCTGCGAGACGCCGACGACGGAACGCCCTCCCGCGAGATCCGCGGCGACCCCGTCGTTGCCGTGCGCGGGATCGTGGTCGCGACGGGATGAGCCGTCCCGCGGCAGGCAGACGAGCTGGTGCGGATCCTTGCGAAGGGCGCGCGCGATCGGATCGCACCAGTCGGCGCCGGGCACCTGGACGACCACGGCCACCGTATCGCCGCGACGGATGCGCCGGCGCAGATCCGCGGGCAGGGCCGCCCCGAGGCAGGCCCCCGCCAGCGCGTCGGCGACGCCGCTCGGCGCCGGCACGTCGTCGTCATCGTCGGGGCGGTCGAAGAGGTCGTCTCTGAGATGCGAAAGCTTGCTCATTGATCCCTCCCGCGCGCCGCGCCGCCGGGACGGCCGAGGCGATAGAAGCGGCTCGCCGTGCGCGCCCAGCCGGCGTCGGCGTCGAGCGCGAACAAATCCGAGGTGATGATGGGCCTATGATCCGTGAGCACGGGATGGCCGGTCGTCAAGCCCGCGAGCGCGGGTCTCGCTCGCGCGACGACCACCCACTGATCGAGGATCGGAGCGGCGCCGAGATCATTGTCCGACGGGCGTCCCTCTGCGAGGAGGCGCTCTATATCGTCTGCAAGAAGCCTCGCTCGCCAAATGATTTCGGCCGGATCATACCCAAGAAATAACGTGTCACACATAACCTACACTCCAGAAAAATTGCCTGTCCAAGTCGCGGTGATGCACCGACGACAAAAGTGCGCCGTCCGGCGCGCGCTTTGCTGTCATTGCGCGATGCGAGATTGACGACGACGCGGCGACCGCGACGCGCAAGGCGTCCGGATCACCGGCGCGGAGCCCCACCCATCCGCGATGAGGTCGCACGCGAGCGATTTTTGGCGACACAGGCCGAAAATGAGGATTTCGCGCGCAGCGGCATCGCCATGAAGGACGTGGAGCAGCGTGGCGGACATCACGGCGTCGACGGCGTCGGCCGGAGCGCTCTTGTCATGGAGCGTGCGAATGGCGCGAGCGATCGCGACCGCCGCATCGTCACGGGAGGCGCGCCAGTCGGCGCCGAAGAGGTGCGCCAACTCCCGCGACAACGCGGCCTCATGCGCGCTCGTGAAGGCATTGGCCGGAAGATCTCTCCACCAAACGAGCGAAGACGACGCTCGATGAAATTCGATGTCATGATAGGGACGCATGCATAGCTCTCCTGATCGCGCTCGCACCGAGCGCGTCGAAATTCGGGAATCGCGGGAGCCGGATCAGAACGACGTCGGAAACGGCCCCCGCGGACACAGGGATGAAAGTCAGGAGCAGCTTTTCAGCTCTCGCCTCGCCACGCCGGGCCGTGCAATGCCTCGCCGGGCCACGCCCCGCCACACCGCGGTCAATCGAGCACCTTCACGGTGAAGCGCCCGAATTTGGGTCTCCAATCGCCGAGCCCCTCCCTGGAGCCGGCGATCTCGAGAATTTCGATCACGTCGCGACGATTCAGCACCGTCGGCAGGAATTCCGCGCAGACGGTCGCCCGCCATGTCGGAAAACGGGCGCGCGTCCGCATGGTGCGAGACCCGGCCACATTGACCGGATAGCGAAAGCGAAAACTCCGATCCGCCCACAGCTCCTCGACGTCGCGCGGCCCGTCGTAGCGAAGCGTCGCTGGATCGGCGCAGAGGAAGCCGGCCTTTCCCGCCTTGCCTTTCCGCTTGGATTTGGCGGCGGCGATGAACGCCGATTCGATCGCTTCTGCCGGAATGCAGGGTTGTCCTTCATTCAGCCAGAGACCGCCGAACCATTCCGTGCGCGCGATTTCCTCGTGGTCCGCGGCCGTCTTGTCTCGTTTCGCCGTAAGCCTCCTGAGGCCGATGGCGATGTCGTCGAGCGGATCGACAAGCCGCGAGGAATGCATCAGCAGAGGACGAATCCCCTCGATCTCGAAGTGGATCTGCTCCGCGCTCATCGGCGTGCTCCGCGTCTGGCGGTCGGGTCGAACAAGGAAACCGGACCGACGAGCGGTCTCCTGACGTCGGCGGTCACCGGGCGCCGGCGCGCATATCGACGTCGCCGGAGATGGTCGGTGATCACGCGATGGCAGTCACGGCAGACGGCGAGCAGGTCGCCAGGCTCTTCGCGCCCCAGCCGTTCGTAGGTCCGGTGGTGCGCTTCGAGGCCCGCCTCCGCGCCCTCCGCGTTGCAAATGCGGCATCGGTGTCCTGCGGCGACGAATTCCGCAATTCTCACCCGGCTATCGCGCCAGGCAGCGCTGGCGATGTAGGCCTGATAAAAGGTCTTCATGGGATACCTGTTTGCTCCTCTCTTCGATGACATTTTGCATCCGAAGTCGGGTTTTGCAACAGGTTCGGTGACAAAATGCAATCGATGTAGGCAATATGGTTAACAGCGAGTTAACAAATCTCGTCTGGCCGTCGCCGCGGCTCATTCGCGCGGCGCGCGGCCTGGTCGGCATCGACCAGGGCACGCTCGCCGCGCTCGTCGGCGTGACGCGGCAGACGGTCGCCAAGATCGAAGCCGACGAAAGCGCCCGCATGGATCCGCGCCGCCGGAAGGTCCTGCTCGACTTGGCGACCGCTCTGGAACAGAACTACGGCGTCGAATTCATCGAGCCGCGCGACGGCGCGGGAGAGGGCGTACGATATCGAACGGCGAGGGTTCACGCCTCGATTGGGAATGACCGCAGATAGACGATGAGATTTCAGGCATTCAAGGGACAGGCATGAGCAACGGCGATCTGAACTGGATCACGAACTTCATCTGGGGCATTGCCGATGACGCGCTACGCGACCTCTATGTCCGCGGCAAATACCGAGACGTCATCCTGCCGATGACGGTTCTCCGCCGGCTCGACGCCGTGCTGGAGCCGACCAAGCAGGCTGTCCTGACGATGAAAACCAATCTCGACAAGGCCGGCGTCGCCAATCAGGACGCCGCCCTTCGGCAGGCGTCTGGACAGGCGTTCTACAACACCTCGCGCTTCACCCTGCGCGATCTCCGCAACCGCTCGAGCCAGGCGCAATTGAAGGCGGACTTCGAAGCCTATCTCGACGGCTTCTCGCCCAATGTTCAGGAAATCCTCGAGAGCTTCGAGTTCCGCAACCAGATCCCCAAGCTGTCGAAAGCCGACGTTCTCGGCACATTGATCGAGAAGTTTCTCGACTCCTCCATCAATCTCGGCCCCAAGCCGGTCCTGAACGGCGACGGCTCGGTGAAGCATCCGGGGCTCGACAATCACGCCATGGGCACGATGTTCGAGGAGCTGGTCCGCCGCTTCAACGAGCAACCGCGAATATCGACGCTGAGCGCGCCAGAGGAGGCGAAGTGGCCCGCCGCCTCTATCGTACCCTCGATGACAATGACGTCATTCGCGGCTATGCCGAGACGCTACAGGGCCAAATCCTGAGACAAGGAGCGAAGCGTGTTCGTCCGCACCGAGGCGACGAGGCTCGGCGTCGACATCAGCTTCCGCAAAAAGCGATCCAGCGAAAGACGAGTGCTCGACGCGGCGTCTGTCGCCGCTTGTCCTGAGGCCGAGCTCTCTGCACCCTGAAAGCCGTCGAGAGCTTGCTCGAGAGAGACTTCGACGTTCATGGAATGGGCTAGATCGAAAGACGAGCCTATCATAAGCTCGGATTTTATCGGTCTCGACTTGGAGCGGCCGCGATGCCGATTTATGCGCATTCGACAGACCGTCC
Source organism: Methylosinus sp. PW1 (assembly GCF_000745215.1). Lineage (NCBI taxonomy): Bacteria > Pseudomonadati > Pseudomonadota > Alphaproteobacteria > Hyphomicrobiales > Methylocystaceae > Methylosinus > Methylosinus sp. PW1. Next base: position 1,818,520 of record NZ_JQNK01000009.1, on the reverse strand, counting down.
GGACGAGTCGACCTGGGAACCGCTCGAGAAGCATTTAAAGCAAGTAGAAGATTTGGCGGAAGCCCGGGCGGGCAAGTTCGGCGCTGCGGACTACGGAGCAAAGGCCGGTTGGCTGCATGATTTCGGCAAGGTCGATCCACGGTTCCAGGCCCGGTTGAGAGGGGCCAAGGCGCCCTTCGATCATGCGGGGCCGGGTGCGGCGTTGGCCCGGGAGCTTTTTGGCGTTTTTGCGGGCCTTCTCGCCCCCATCATAGCCGGGCACCATACGGGATTGATGGACGGAACACGGGATGGTGAGGCCAGCGTCGACATCACGCCGCTCGATGAACGGTTGGGATATTGCGTGGGGGATCTGGAGCAGCAGAAATCCCTGTGGTCGGCCGAAGGACTGACATTCCCGGCGCCGCCAAGCGCGCCGCCAGTCAAACCGCGCAAGGAATCGGGCCGCGACGACGGCAGTGTGAGCGCGGCTTTTTGTCTCTCATTCTTCACGCGCATGGTCTTCTCGGCGCTGGTGGACGCGGATTTCCTCGCCACCGAGGCGTTCTACGCAAAATACGAACGCCGGAATATCTCGCGCGGCTTAGGCGAGTTTGCGCTCGCCGATTTGAAGCGAAGGCTCGATGACTTTCTGGCTGCGAAATGCGAGAGGGCGCGCCGCGAGCATCCTGGGCCCTTGAACGACGCCCGCGCCGCGATCCTCGCCTCGGCCCGCGCCAGCGCCCATACCGGCCAGGGGATATTCACTCTCGCCGTGCCGACCGGAGGCGGCAAGACGCTCGCCTCGCTCGCCTTTGCGCTCGATCATGCGATTGCTAAAGAACTCGATCGGGTCATTGTGGTGATACCCTTCACCTCGGTGGTGGAGCAGACGGCGGAGGTCTATCGAGAAGCATTCGGCGATTTGAAAGGCGCCGTGCTGGAGCATCACGGCGCTTTCGACGACACCAAGATCAGGCGCGAGGGCGACGCGCCGGAGATGCGCGACAAGCTGAAGCTAGCGCAGGAGAATTGGGATGCGCCGATCGTGGTGACGACGGCGGCGCAATTCTTCGAGAGCCTCTTCCACAACAAGAACGCGCGCTGCCGCAAGCTGCATAACATCGCTCGATCGGTGGTCATTCTCGATGAGGCGCAAACCTTGCCTCTGCCCGTGCTGAGGCCGATCGTGCTGGCGATCGACGAGCTGGCGCGCAATTACCGAACCACGATCGTGCTGTCGACCGCGACCCAGCCGGCCCTGCTGGAGCGGCCCGCTGAGTCGGAAAAATCCTTTGTCGGCGGCCTGCGCGACGTTCGGCCGATCATCGCCGACGAGACGCCGCTGTTTCAGGTTCTAAAACGCGTGGAGATCGAATCGATCGGCAGGCAGGACGACGCGGCGCTCACCGAACGGATCTTGCGGCAAGGTCAGGCGTTGACCATCGTCAATACGCGCAAGCATGCCCGCGAATTGTTCGCTCTCATCCGCCGCGAGGATGGCGCACGGCATTTGTCCACCATGATGTGCGCAGCGCACCGCTCCGAGGCGCTCGACGCGATCCGGCAGGATTTGGCGAACGAACGGCCGGCGCGCGTGATCTCGACCTCGCTGATCGAGGCGGGCGTCGACATTTCCTTTCCCCTCGTGCTGCGCGCCGAGGCCGGGCTCGACCAGATCGCGCAAGCGGCCGGACGCTGCAATCGCGAGGGCCGGCGAGCCGCGTCGGAGAGCCGCGTTCTGGTGTTCGAAGCGGCAGACGGGAATGGCCATCCCGAGATGCAAAAGCGATGGTCGGCGACCAAGGAGGTCTGGCGCAGGCTGGAACGCGGAGAGCTCGAAGGCTCGCTGCTCGATCCGCCCGCGATCGAGGCCTATTTCCAGGCGCTCTTCTGGCTGAAGGGAGACGCCGCGCTCGACGAATACGAGATATTGAAGCTGTTGCGGGCCTATGCGCCAAAACGAGGGCAGCCGTTGCAATTGCCGATGGAATCGATCGCGCGGCGGTTCAAGATGATCGACGACGCAATGGCGCCCTTGCTGATCGGCTGGGACGAGACGGCGCGAAAGGAGATCGACGCGCTTCGTCATGCGGAATGGGTGGGCGGTGTTGCGCGCCGGCTGCAACGCTATCTGGTGAACGTGCCGCCGCGGGATCGCGCCAGGCTGATCCAGCGACGAGCCGCCGAAGTGATCCAGCCCGAGCGCTTCGGCGAGCAGTTCGTCGTGCTGTCGGATATGGGCCTCTACCGCGCCGACGTCGGGCTCGACGTGTCGGACCCGGCGTTCGAGGAGGCAAGGCGTTTGATTGTTTGATCTATTATGGGCATGAACTTGACTTGCAATGATCGATGGCTTTAGAACGATCTCCGTCGACAAAGGAGATTCGGCCATGGAGCGGCTCTGGTTCTGGACGCAGCTTTCTAAGGTGCTGGAGTTTCGATTTCTTTTTAGGGGAGAGGTGGAAATCTCCATAGGGAAGTTACCTGCGCCGCCCCCGAACGAACCTCCTTCTCGTCGTGGATTGGAACATGCCGATAATCGATCTCGTGAGGAGAACGGGGGACGGAACACACGCGTGTTCCGTCCCGATTTCAGTCGATCGAACAAAACTGTTGATTGAAATAAGCCGCCGTTGCACGGCGCGCCCCCACGGCCGAGCATGAGCTCGATTTTGGGAGGCTGCATTGACCGATTCGACCCGGGATTTTGGTCTGAAATTGCATGTCTGGGGCGAGCGCGCCTGTTTTACTCGGCCCGAGATGAAAGTGGAGCGCGTCTCCTATGATGTGATGACGCCCTCGGCGGCGCGCGGCGTTGTCGAGGCGATTCATTGGAAGCCGGCGATCCGCTGGATCATCGATCGCATTCATGTGCTGAAGCCCATCCGCTTCGAGAGCATTCGTCGCAACGAGGTGGGCTCCAAGATTGCGGAATCGAGCGTGCGGTCGGCGATGCGCTCTGGGCGGCTCGACGAGCTCGTCACGCTGGTGGACGAGGATCGCCAGCAGCGCGCCGCCACCGTGCTGCGCGACGTGGCCTATGTCATCGAGGCGCATTTCGAGCGCACCAGCAAATGGGGGCCGCAGGACAATGACGCCAAGCACATCGACATGGCCCGTCGACGCGCCCGTTCCGGCCAGTGCTTTCAACGGCCCTGTCTCGGCGCGCGCGAGTTCGCCGCGGATTTCGAGCTGATCGAAGGCGAACCGCCGCCGGCCATTTCCGAAAGCCGCGATCTCGGGTTCATGCTGCTCGATATCGATTTTTCAGCCGGATCCCGCCCGGTGTTCTTCCGCGCCGAAATGATCGACGGCGTCATCGAGCCGCCGCGCATGGAAGATGCGAGGGCGAAGCGATGAGCATGCTCGCGGCCCTGGTCCGGCGCTACGAGCGCATGGCGGCGAAGGGCGAGGCGCCCGTGCCGGGGTATTCCTCGGAGAAGATCGCCTATGGCGTGACATTGGCGGCCGATGGCTCGGTCGTCGACGCGGTCCCGCTCGGCGAGCTGGTGAAGGGCAAGCTCGTTCCCGAGAGCATGATCGTGCCGCAGCCGGTCAAGCGCACGGTCGGCATCGCGGCGAATCTATTATGGGACAAGACGTCCTATGTGTTCGGCGCCACCGATCCGGCCAAGGAGTCGAAGCGTGCGGCGAAGAAGGGATTGAGGCCCGGCGCCGAGGAGTTCGGCGCCTTCCGACAGCGCCAGCATGAGGCGATCGGCGAAACGGAAGACGTCGGCCTGAAGGCGTTTCTGGCGTTTCTCGACGGCTGGGATCCCCAACGCTACGATGAGTTGCCACATGCGTCGGACATGCTGGACGCCAATGTCGTCTTCCGGCTCGACGGCGACGACTGGCTTCACAATCGACCCGCGGCGCGAAAAATCGTCGCGGGCTCGGCCGGCGCCGGAGGCGCCGCCGGGCTTTGCCTTGTGACCGGGCAGGATGCGCCGGTCGCGCGGCTGCATCCCTCCATCAAGGGCGTGCGCGGAGCCCAGTCGTCGGGCGCGGCGATCGTATCCTTCAATCAATCCGCCTTCACCTCCTTCGGCAAGGAGCAGGGCGAGAACGCCCCCGTCTCCGAATATGCCGCCTTCGCTTACACCACCGCGCTCAACGGGCTTTTGGCGGAACGCCGCAACCGCGTGCAGATCGGCGATGCGACGGTGGTGTTCTGGGCCGAACCGGAAGGCGAGGAGGAGCCCTATGACGCGGAAAACGTCTTCGCTGAGATTTTCGGCGTTTCCGCCGAAACGGGCGCCCCCGAGTCCGCGCCCGCTCCAGACGCCGAGACGCAGGAGCGCGACCTCCTCCAAAAGCTGGCGATGATCGCCGAGGGCCGGGCGGTCCCCGGCGCCTCCGTCAGTCCAGCGACGAAATTCTACGTCCTCGGCCTCTCTCCCAACGCCGCGCGCATCTCAGTGCGCTTCTGGCTGGACACGACGATCCGGCAATTGGCGCAAAGACTGACGCGGCATTTCGAGGATCTGCGGCTGGAGCCGCCGCCATGGAAGACGCCGCCGAGTTTTTGGCGTCTGCTCGTCGAGCTCGCCGCACAACGCAAATCCGAGAACATTCCCTCCCATCTCGCCGGCGAATTCGCTCGCGCGGTTCTGACTGGCGGCCACTATCCGCTGTCACTGCTGACCCTGGTTCTCTGCCGGCTTCGCGCCGATCACGATGTCAACGGCCACCGCGCGGCGCTCATCAAGGCCACCCTTTCTCGTTTCAACAAGGAGGTTCCCGTGTCGCTTTCGCGAGACGAACCCGATTCCGCCTATCGCCTGGGGCGACTCTTCGCCGTGCTCGAGGTCGTGCAGCGCGCCGGAGTCGGCGATGTGAACGCCGGTATTCGCGATCGATACGTCGGCGCGGCGTCGGCAACGCCTTCACGCGTCTTTCCCATCTTGTTGCGTGGCGCGCAGGATCATCTGTCGGCGGCGAAAAAGAAGGGCAAGAAAGGCTGGGCGATCAGTCTGGAAAAGGAAATCAGCGAGATCATGGGAGGCCTCGGCGCGGCGAAGCCGTTCCCGCCCTCGCTGGATCTCGACGGGCAGGGGCGATTCTTCGTCGGCTTCTATCACCAGCAGGCCGAGCTTTTCACCAAACGCACCCCCGAGATCGAAGCCGTCGACGACACCGAGGAATAGCCCATGTCCGCCATTACTCATCGCTATGATTTCGTCTATCTCTTCGATGTCGCCAACGGCAATCCCAACGGCGATCCTGACGCCGGCAATCTGCCTCGTCTCGATCCAGAAACCGGCCTCGGCCTCGTCACCGACGTCTGCCTGAAGCGCAAGGTGCGCAACTTCGTCTCCCTCGTTCGCGGCGACGAGCCCGGCTACCGCATCTACATGGCCGAACGCGCTGTGCTGAATTTGCAACATCGTGAGGCATATGCGGCGACGGGACTGACGTCGGAGCCCAAGAAGCTGCCGAAGAAAGAAGAAGAGGCGGGAGCGCTCACCAAATGGATGTGCGATCAATTCTTCGACATCCGCACTTTTGGCGCGGTGATGTCGACGGAAGTCAACGTCGGCCAAGTGCGTGGACCGATCCAACTCACCTTCGGCCGCTCGCTCGATCCGATCGTCCCCTTAGAGGTGTCGATCACGCGATCTTCGGTGACGAATGAGAAGGATGCGCTCTCCAACGACCGCACCATGGGCCGCAAGCACATCGTCCCCTACGGCCTCTATCGCGCCCACGGCTTCATCTCCGCCCGCTTGGCCAATGACGCGAGGAAGGGCACCGGATTTTCCGAGGAGGATCTCTCCCTGTTCTGGCGGGCTCTCGGCGAGATGTTCGATCACGACCGCTCGGCGGCGCGCGGCGAGATGACCGCCCGCCGCCTCATCGTCTTCGAGCATGAGAGCGATCTCGGCAACGCCCCGGCCTCCAAGCTGTTCGAGCGTGTGAAGGTGCTCCGCGCGCCCGGCTCGGACGGTCCGCCGCGCAGTTTCTCCGACTATCTCGTGACTTTGGACGAGGCGCCGCTGCCGGCCGGCGTCAAGGCGCTGGATCTCATCTAAAGGGAGAGGGGGTCATGGACGAGGCCGATCTGATCCCCCTCTCGGCGCTCCAGCACATGCTCTATTGCCCGCGCCAATGCGCGCTGATTCACGTCGAGCAGGTCTGGAGCGAGAACCGCTTCACCGCCGAAGGGCGCATCCTGCATGACAAGGCCGATCAGCCGGGCGCATCGCGCCGGCGCGGCGTGCGCACAGCCACCGCCATGCCGATCCGCTCGATCGCGCTCGGTGTGTCTGGCGTCGCCGATGTCGTGGAACTGCATGAACGGGACGGACGCATCCATCCCTTCCCGGTCGAATACAAGCGTGGGTCGCCGAAGGCGCATCGCGCGGACGAAGTTCAGCTATGCGCCCAGGGCGCCGCGCTGGAGGAAATGTTCGGCGTCGAGGTTCCGCAAGGCGCGCTCTTCTATGGCGAGACGCGGCGCCGTGTCGCGGTCGCCTTCGATGCCGATTTGCGCCGATTGACCGCGCAAACCGCGGCCGCTGCACGAGCGATGATCCTTTCCGGCTCGGTTCCTCACGCCGCCTATGAGGCCAAACATTGCCGGGCCTGCTCGCTGCTGGAGACATGCGCGCCACGAGCGACGGCGGACGGCGGTCAGGTGGCGCGGTGGATCGCACACATGATCGAGGGGTGAGATGCAATGGTCGACCGCCGCTACCTCAACACGCTTTATGTCTCCACCGAAGGCGCCTATGTGCACAAGGACGGAGAGAACGTCGTGGTGGAAGTGGAGGGCGTGGAGCGTCTGCGTGTGCCGATGCACAAGCTCGGCGCCATTGCGCCATTCGGCCGTGTCACCATTTCCGTCGGCTTGACGGCGGCGGCGATGGAGGCGGGAATCGCCATCACGCATTTGACCGAGCATGGCCGCTTTCTCGCCCGCGTCGAAGGGCCGGTCTCCGGCAATGTGTTGTTGCGGCGCGATCAGTTCCGCGCGCATGAGAGCGCGGCGGCGAGCGCGACTTTCGCTGCGGCGATCATCATCGCCAAAGCGTCCAATCAGCGCGCCGTGCTGCAACGGGGGTTGCGCGATCATGGCGACAGCTTGGACGAGACGGCTAGAAGCGCTCTCCAATCTGCGATCGATCATCTGGCCGACGCGTCCCGTCGTTGCCTGAAGCCGCAAACGCTCGACGAGGCGCGCGGCGTGGAGGGCGAAGCCGCGCGCGCCTACTTCGGAGTATTCGATCATCTGATCCGCGCCAAGGATCCGGGTCTACGATTTGGCGCACGCTCGCGCCGTCCGCCGCTCGATGCGGTCAATGCGCTCCTCTCCTTTCTCTACACCTTGCTGGTTCACGATTGCCGATCGGCGCTCGAACGCGTCGGCCTCGATCCGGCTGTCGGTTTTCTGCACCGTCTGCGTCCTGGACGCCCGAGCCTGGCGCTGGATCTGATGGAGGAGCTGCGCCCCCATCTGGCTGATCGGCTGGCGTTGACCCTGATCAATCGCGGCGAGATCGGCGTCAAGGATTTCCGTCGATTCGAAAACGGCGCCGTGCTCCTCGGCGACGACGCCCGCAAGCAAGTGCTGACGGCGTTTCAGGAGCGCAAGCGCGAGGACATCGAGCATCCTTTTCTGAAGGAGAAGCTCGCCATCGGCCTGCTGCCGCACATTCAGGCGCAGCTGCTGGCCAAGGCTGTGCGCGGCGATCTCGACGGTTATCCGCCGATGATCTGGAAATAGGAGCGAGACCCGTATGATGGTGCTCGTCAGCTACGATGTCGAAACGGTGACGGCGGCGGGCCGCAGGCGGCTGAGGCGAATCGCCAAAGCCTGCCGAGATGTCGGCCAACGTGTGCAGTTCTCTGTCTTCGAATGCGAGGTCGATCCGGCGCAATGGGCGATGCTGCGGGCTCGTTTGATCGGCGAGATCGATCCGGACAAGGATAGTCTTCGCTTCTATTTTCTCGGCAGCAACTGGCGCCGCCGCGTGGAGCATGTCGGAGCCAAGCCGGCTGTCGATTTCGACGCGCCGATGATCATATGAGCCGATGCTCGAATGCCGACACGGCTATTCTAGTTCGGAAAACGTCTTCGCAATTTCCGGAAATTTCGGTTTCGGCGTCGGGCCGGAACAGCAGCAGGATTTTCCGAGCGCGAACGCCGAGCGGCTGGCCAGAGGCCGGAGGGTTCGCGGAGCCGGAAAAGAGCTTGTTATCAACTACCTGACGATCTGCGTTCGCAGGGTGGCCTCCTGTCCGAGCGTTCAATCGCATCGGTTCGCGCGCAGATCTCGATTTTGTTCATCCGATCAATGTCCTATCTTGGCGCGGTCGCCCGTCGCGCACGGGCGTGGATTGGAACACGAACTCGATCCCGATCGAGAACCCGTTGCAGAGGTCGCCCGTCGCGCACGGGCGTGGATTGGAACCCTGACACCGACCCGGAAACATCCGGGAGGGTTGTCGCCCGTCGCGCACGGGCGTGGATTGGAACACGCCCGTGTAGCCGACGATATGACCGGCGGACGGCGTCGCCCGTCGCGCACGGGCGTGGATTGGAACATCTTGGCGAGATTGACCGGAGCCGAGCCGAAGGTCGCCCGTCGCGCACGGGCGTGGATTGGAACGGGCGACGCCGTCGTCCTCGACGGCACAAATGACGTCGCCCGTCGCGCACGGGCGTGGATTGGAACAGGCTGCTGGCGTTGAACGCGCCCCGATCGGGCCGTCGCCCGTCGCGCACGGGCGTGGATTGGAACTGGTTCAGCGGCCGCCGCGCGTCGGGGTCATCCTGTCGCCCGTCGCGCACGGGCGTGGATTGGAACGCTTCTTCAATGTCAGGCTGAGCGCATCCTGTGCGGTCGCCCGTCGCGCACGGGCGTGGATTGGAACGAATCCGGTGCCGCCGCCAAGTTTCGAGCGTCGAGGTCGCCCGTCGCGCACGGGCGTGGATTGGAACATCGCCGCGCCGCCGAAGATCGTCGCCATGCCGAGTCGCCCGTCGCGCACGGGCGTGGATTGGAACCAACCGGACGGCGTCGTCCAAGTGTTGAACGACGTGTCGCCCGTCGCGCACGGGCGTGGATTGGAACGACAAGGAGGCCACGACCGCGCTCGCTAATCGCGTCGCCCGTCGCGCACGGGCGTGGATTGGAACACTGCGTACCTGGACGTGAAGAAGCCGACGCAGATGTCGCCCGTCGCGCACGGGCGTGGATTGGAACACCCAGCGAGCGTTGAAGACCTGATTTCACGCTGGTCGCCCGTCGCGCACGGGCGTGGATTGGAACTCAGCACAGGTGCAGAACGCGCCGTGCGTGCATGGTCGCCCGTCGCGCACGGGCGTGGATTGGAACTCATCGAGAATGACCCATCCGACTGCCGGCTTTGGTCGCCCGTCGCGCACGGGCGTGGATTGGAACGATCATCCGCGCGCGCGGCTATCTGAAGCATTTCGTCGCCCGTCGCGCACGGGCGTGGATTGGAACACGCCAGCCCGGTCTCGGTCGGAGGCGCACCGAGAGAGTCGCCCGTCGCGCACGGGCGTGGATTGGAACGCCGATGCTGGCAGACGCCCGCGCCGAAATCGCGTCGCCCGTCGCGCACGGGCGTGGATTGGAACACGGCCAACACCACGAACGGCTCGCCGACCCTCAGTCGCCCGTCGCGCACGGGCGTGGATTGGAACTCTTTGGAGTCGCTCAATCTCACCCGCTCCGATTGTCGCCCGTCGCGCACGGGCGTGGATTGGAACCTCATTCACACCGCTATTCCGAGCCGAGATCGCCGTCGCCCGTCGCGCACGGGCGTGGATTGGAACTTCAGCTCGGCATTCTCGGCGGCGAGCCGGCGCGTCGCCCGTCGCGCACGGGCGTGGATTGGAACACCTTCGCCGAGCCGGAAGGCCCCGCCCCCGGCCGTCGCCCGTCGCGCACGGGCGTGGATTGGAACGTCCTCTCAGGTCAGGGCTTCGGAGAGTTGCGTGCGTCGCCCGTCGCGCACGGGCGTGGATTGGAACTGGCCAGCCCGCGGCCGACGCCGCAGCCGGGGCCTGCTCGTCGCCCGTCGCGCACGGGCGTGGATTGGAACTGGCCAGCGGTTCCGAACAGGCCGGCGAGCGGGGTCGCCCGTCGCGCACGGGCGTGGATTGGAACACCTGTCCGGAGAGCGACAAATCATCGGCCATCTGTCGCCCGTCGCGCACGGGCGTGGATTGGAACTCTCGGCTCGTCAAAACCGTCTCCGGCGATCGCAGTCGCCCGTCGCGCACGGGCGTGGATTGGAACCGCGACTTTTCCGGCCTGCCCAGCCCACGCCCCCGGTCGCCCGTCGCGCACGGGCGTGGATTGGAACCACTTGCCTTGCTCGGTATCCATGCCGACGAGATGTCGCCCGTCGCGCACGGGCGTGGATTGGAACGGCGCGAAGCCCGTTGCGATGCAGCTTCGCATGCGGTCGCCCGTCGCGCACGGGCGTGGATTGGAACTCGCGCGAGGCCGCCTTGTCGGGCGAGAAATTCATGTCGCCCGTCGCGCACGGGCGTGGATTGGAACGCTCAGACGCTTGGCGCAGCTCTCGGCGGCCTTGAGTCGCCCGTCGCGCACGGGCGTGGATTGGAACAAGGCGAATGCTAATGCGGCGGCGGTGAATGCTAATGTCGCCCGTCGCGCACGGGCGTGGATTGGAACGAGCGAAGATGCTGTAGAGCGATCGAAGGACATTTAGTCGCCCGTCGCGCACGGGCGTGGATTGGAACCGTATGGAGGAGTTCGCGCCCGGATGCGACGTGAGTCGCCCGTCGCGCACGGGCGTGGATTGGAACACCATCGGTTCCGTCGCCAACAACAAATACACCTTCGTCGCCCGTCGCGCACGGGCGTGGATTGGAACAACTGGGGTTGCGCAGATCAGCTCTGGCGCTTGGGTCGCCCGTCGCGCACGGGCGTGGATTGGAACAAAACGAGTTCCCCGAATATTTCCAGGAACGCCCCGTCGCCCGTCGCGCACGGGCGTGGATTGGAACAGAGCTACGTCGCTCAGGCGATCACTCCCCTGCGTCGCCCGTCGCGCACGGGCGTGGATTGGAACAATCGATTGGGCAGTTCTATGCTGTCGATGATGAAGTCGCCCGTCGCGCACGGGCGTGGATTGGAACTTCGCGGATGCGGCAGCGATGTGCCGTGCCCAGGTCGCCCGTCGCGCACGGGCGTGGATTGGAACACCGCGAGATTCCTCTTGGCGCTCGAAGATCGCCGGTCGCCCGTCGCGCACGGGCGTGGATTGGAACTCCGCGCCGTCGTCGTCGAGACGGCGATCTCCGCGTCGCCCGTCGCGCACGGGCGTGGATTGGAACCATCATGCGGCGCTCGAGCGGATTGGACGCATAAGTCGCCCGTCGCGCACGGGCGTGGATTGGAACACCGTGATCGTGACCTCGGTCACATTGGATCCGCGTCGCCCGTCGCGCACGGGCGTGGATTGGAACTGGCTGTGTCTCTCGCCGCTATCGGACGCGCCTCGTCGCCCGTCGCGCACGGGCGTGGATTGGAACCAGCGACCTCGCGTCGATATATTGCGCGGCGACGTCGCCCGTCGCGCACGGGCGTGGATTGGAACGACCCACTCGCCGGTTTTCGACGGATGCGCTTGGCGGTCGCCCGTCGCGCACGGGCGTGGATTGGAACTCGGCGAGCTGCGCCCCGAGCTTCGGGCGAGACATGTCGCCCGTCGCGCACGGGCGTGGATTGGAACCGGCTACACCGGCTACAATTTGATCGACCTTCTCGGTCGCCCGTCGCGCACGGGCGTGGATTGGAACAGTTCGGGCTCGACAACCGCACGGGGCTCGGTGGCGTCGCCCGTCGCGCACGGGCGTGGATTGGAACCGACGAACCTACGCTTTACATCTGCGCGACGGATGTCGCCCGTCGCGCACGGGCGTGGATTGGAACCGCCAGCGATTTCGCGCCGAACGACATATATTGCCAGTCGCCCGTCGCGCACGGGCGTGGATTGGAACATCCTCATCCGCTGCGCCGTCGTATCGATCCCCGAGTCGCCCGTCGCGCACGGGCGTGGATTGGAACCGCGCCCCCGAGCGACACATGCGCGTCGCGCGTGAGTCGCCCGTCGCGCACGGGCGTGGATTGGAACATTTGAATGTCCGCCGAATAGGCTTTCGTCGGCGTCGCCCGTCGCGCACGGGCGTGGATTGGAACAGATCGCCGCCAATTCCTTTGCCGGAATGGGCGGGTCGCCCGTCGCGCACGGGCGTGGATTGGAACCGCCGCGCACGCGCTTATCGGCAATGGCGCGGCTCGTCGCCCGTCGCGCACGGGCGTGGATTGGAACCGACGCAGCGCATTACGATCGATGATGATCTGAGTCGCCCGTCGCGCACGGGCGTGGATTGGAACGTTATAATCGTCGCGCAAATCTAAGATCGCAGGAAGTCGCCCGTCGCGCACGGGCGTGGATTGGAACCGATCTTCGCCAGAGCAGGCGCTGGGGGGCTCGCGTCGCCCGTCGCGCACGGGCGTGGATTGGAACAAGCTCACGTTCCGCCGCCTCATACGCGGCGATGGTCGCCCGTCGCGCACGGGCGTGGATTGGAACCATTGCCCGGCAGTCGGGACCTGTCCATAGGTCCAGGTCGCCCGTCGCGCACGGGCGTGGATTGGAACGCGATCTCGGCGGAAGCCACGGGCGAATCTTTGTGTCGCCCGTCGCGCACGGGCGTGGATTGGAACCAGGACGTCGGCGTCTCGCTCGCCGCCGGCCAGGTCGCCCGTCGCGCACGGGCGTGGATTGGAACACGTCGGTATCGCCAATCCTCGGCGGCGCAGGCGGTCGCCCGTCGCGCACGGGCGTGGATTGGAACTTGCCTTCCCCGCGAGCGGCTGGATATGAGCGAAGGTCGCCCGTCGCGCACGGGCGTGGATTGGAACGCGACCTTGTCGCCGCTATTGAGCGTCTTGATCTGTCGCCCGTCGCGCACGGGCGTGGATTGGAACCGTCAGATGCGGACCTCGTGACTATCGAGGCGGGTCGCCCGTCGCGCACGGGCGTGGATTGGAACTCGCGGGCGGCCGTCGCTGGCGCGCGCTGCGCTGTCGCCCGTCGCGCACGGGCGTGGATTGGAACCAAGCGCGAGGCCGCCGACAAGGCGCGCGCCGAAGCCGTCGCCCGTCGCGCACGGGCGTGGATTGGAACGACTTGCGCACCGAGACGATGCGTCTCCCGCCGATGTCGCCGGTCGCGCACGGGCGTGGATTGGAACTCGATCCTCAAGGATATCATCGCCTGTTATTCGGCGTGCAATTTTGACTGTACACGGCGGCGTAAAAGCTGGCCACATTGGAGGCGGACCATTTCCGAAGCGTGATTCGGAAGAGGCGGCCGGGGATGTTTGCGGTGGAGACCTATGCAGCGGTTCGACAGTTTGTTTTCATTGAAGGAAAGAGCCGGCGGGAAGCGGCGCGGACATTCGGCCTGAGCCGCGACACGATCGCCAAGATGTGCCGCTACTCGGCTCCTCCCAGCTATGTGCGGACCAAGCCGCCGGAGCGGCCGAAGCTCGGACCGTTGGTTCCAGTGATCGACGCGATCCTGGAGGCCGCCCGGACGGCGCCTCCCAAGCAGCGGCATACGGCGAAGCGGATTTTCCATCGATTGCGGGACGAGTACGGCTTTGCCGGCGGCTACACGGTGGTGAAGGATTATGTGCGCCTAGCGCGGACGCGCTCGCGGGAAGTGTTCATTCCGCTCGCCCATCCGCCAGGTCACGCGCAAGTCGATTTCGGCGAATGCGTCGGCGTCATCGGCGGCGCCCCGATGAAGCTGCATTTTTTCTGCTTCGACCTGCCACATTCGGACGCCTGCTTCGTGAAGGCCTATGCGACGGAGACGACCGAGGCGTTTCTCGACGGCCATGTGTCGGCTTTCGCCTTCTTCGGAGGCGTACCCCTGTCGATATTGTATGACAACACGAAGGTCGCCGTGGCGAAGATCCTGGGCGACGGCCAGCGCAAGCGCACAATCCCGCATCGCTGGCCTAATTTTGCGCCGCCCCGCCGGCCGGAAACCTCTCCGCCGTTGAACACATGAGGTGAATGTCGCCGTGCCGCCACAGGTTCCTGCCTCGCCTCCCGGGCTCAGTAATCGGGCGCCGGTCGAACAGATCGATCATTCGAAATGTCAGACGATCGGCGCCGGCGTGAGTTCGCCATATTCGGCTTTCAGCTTGGCCGTGAGCAAAATATTGGCGATATCGAATTGGACCTTCAGCTCGGTCCCGAGCGCCGCTCTCGCCTCGTCGAGCGTCAGGTCGATCGGACCGTAATTGCCGGGCACGCCCTGGGCCGCGTGTCCGAAAAGCCGATCGCGAATCCGCTGCGGCAATTTCATCGCGTCGTACCAGCCCGCCAGGGTGTGCCTTCCGCTGTAGAGCGTGAGGAAATCGCGTTCGAATTCATGCGCGCCTCGGACGTACTGCCAGGACTTGCTCAGATAGTGCCCCCACATTTCGCGGCCGCTTCCAGGGTGGCGATAGACATGCCAATCCGGAAAGAGCCGCGTTTCCCCGCGCGCCTCGAGCGCGATTTTCAGGTCGACGATTCCGAGGTCGACGATGAGGCTCGGGATGGGAACGCGCCGATAGGCGTTGTCCGTTTTCAGCTCGCGAGACTTTTCCCCTTTCGCTTTTTTGGTTTTCGTCTTCTCGCGGCGCATGTCGATGAACCAGAACTCTCCATCCCGAACGATATCGCTCGTGCGCAGCTTACCGATCTCCGACGGCCGCAGACCCATGAATATGTGCAGGATGTATCCCCAATAGAGCCCGTTCTGGACGAAAAATCGACCAGGCTGCCAGATATGCGCCGGCGATTCGCAGCCGGTGAAAAGCGGCAGCGCGAAAAATCTCAGCAATTCTTCGTCGCGGAACGCGTCGCGCGGCTGCGGCGCGACGAGGGCTGCGCACTTCGCATTGAACGTGAAACCGGGCGCATTCCAATCGGTCTTCGCCTTCGCCCATTCCAGGAATGAATTCATCGTCCCAAAATAGGTGTTCTCGACCGTCGTCGAGCTGATCCGCGTAAGATTGTCGATGCCCTCGAGCTGACCGTAGAGGTAGCGGGAGTACAGTGATTTTCGATGCTCGCCGGGGATATCTTTTCGGCCCGGAATTTCCGTCAGGGCCTGCTCGAGACTCCGCAGGTCGCGCGCGCTGATCTCCGCGAGGCGCTTGTCGCCGAGGAATTCCAACGCGAATTTCAGCACGCGGCCATGAGACTCGTCGCCGCGCCGATCTCCATATTGCTGGGCGAGGGCGGCGAGCCGATCGTCGATCGCCTGCGCGAGCGTATCATGATGGGCGAGGTCGTCTTTTTCCTCATGAGGCGCCTCGGTGATGGGCGCGGGCGCCGGCGCGGCAGGGGGAGCTTCTGCGATGGGTGGAGCGGTAGCCAGAATTCCGAATCCGTCGCCGAATTCGACAAAACTCTCGTCGCGCCCCCATTCCGAGACGATCCGTGTGACCGTCGTGCCGTTGTCCAGCTCCGGACGGCTTCTGAGCGTGGCGGAATAGTCCGGCCCGCGCCCCTTCGGCAGTCCGAACTTCGCTTTTATTTCGGGGGTCATTTCGATGGCCCCGGACAGGTCCACTTCGAGCGGCTCTCGCGGCGGCCGAGGCGGGTCCTTCTCTTTCCTCCCGCGGAGCGCTTCGTCGATCATGATGTTTCGCTCGACGAAGCTCTTCCAGACCGGCCAGAATTCCGGCGAATGGACGCCGATCGGATGGCCGATCGCCCGGGTGGCGGAGACGAGGCAGAGGCCGGCGCGCTCGAGCATCTCCCATTCGACCCGCTGGTCCTCGGTATAGGGACCAGGCACAAGCATGGCCTCGACGATCTGGTCGAAATGGCGCACCGCCTGAGTGCGGTAATCGGGGTCTATTCTGAACTCGGCGACGATCGGCATGATACGCGACAACCTTCTCAGCGCGACCGCGTAGGAGGCGGTCCGCAGTGCGAATCGGACATGTTTTTTAGGGTCGCCGGGATTCGCGAAAGGGTCAAACCGGATCTGGAACCAATAGCGGCCGTCCCGCCGCATTAAAAAGCTCGCCCGCGCCATGCGCATTCCACCGCTGTTCGGCGTGGCTCATGAACGTGGCCCTTCGACACGGAAGGGCCACGGAGAGCCGACTACCAGCGGACGGCTAAACCATTGTACGGATTGGATTGTTTCGGCGTTACGGCGAGTGGTAGCGGAGGAGGGATTCGAACCCCCGACACAAGGATTATGATTCCTCTGCTCTAGCCGACTGAGCTACTCCGCCCCGCGTCCTCTCGGACGAGCGTCGGCGGATATAGTCGACCGTCGTCAAAAGTGTCAAGCCGTGGTCCAGGGAATTGTCGCTCACGGCGATCGCTTCGGCTTTGGAGGCGCGGGGCTTTTGGTCCGGCTGCGTCGGCCTTCGCCGCGAACGATTCCGTCACGCGACGTGGGCGTGATAAAGTGACGCCATGATCGGATCGCTTCCCGCGCGGGCCGCTCGCGCGCTCATCCTAGTCTATCGGCTCAGCCTCTCGGCCTTCATCGGGCGCGAGTGCCGCTATTTGCCGAGCTGTTCCGAATATGCGGATGAGGCGATCCGTCGCCATGGCCTGTGGGCCGGCGGCTGGATGGGCTTTGGGCGTCTGTGCCGCTGCCGGCCGGGCGGCGGCGAAGGCTATGATCCGGTTCCGCTGGCGGCGCCGGCGGCTGCGCATTCGCTCGCGCCCTGGCGCTATGCGGCGTGGAGCCGCCCGCCCATCTGCGAGGCCGTCGAGAGCCGAGATCGCGCGCGGGAAGATCAGGACCGCGCCATCAGCTCCAGGGCGAGGCCGTAGATGCGCAGACGGATCGGCTCGGGCAGAGCGCGCAGCGCCTCGAGATAGGTCTGGCCGAGGGCGCAGGTCTTCTTGTCGTCGAAGGGGGGATCGGGCGTCTTGCCGTCCAGCAGCGAGTCGATCTCCGGCTTGCGCAAGCCGCGCGCGGCCAGCGCCTTTTCCAGAGCGCGGAAATCCTCCTCGCTCGGCGCCGAGCGCTCCAGCTGCTTGGCCTGGCCGCTGGCGATGGCCTCGAGGCCGACCACCGCCATTTCCGCGACCAGCGCGCGCCGCCGCGCCGCGAAGCTGTGGAAATCCTGATCGACGCCGCCATAGAGAAAAGCCGCGCAGAGCTTCTTGTTCTCGGCGGAGATGGCGCGTAGCACATCGAGCTGAAGATCGAAGACGCGGGCGAGGACGAGCGGCTCCGCCTTGGCGGCGAGCACGCCGCGCGCCTGGCGCAGCCGGCGCACCGATTCGGCGAGATAGAAATCGACGCTCGCCGTGTCCGCGCCGACGCCGGGCTCCTGCGCGAAAGTCTCTATGGCGGCGGCGTAATCGGTCGGAAAAGCCTGGCGCATGCGTTGAAAGAACGATCTGTATTCCTCCGTGGCGGCGATCGCCTGCTCTATGCGGGCGCGGGCGGTGAGGCGGGGGGCCGCCGGCGTCGGCGCCGGCTCGGTCGCGGCTTCGGCCAACTGCGCCGTGTCGGCCTCGGCGAGATGAGGCTCGGCGAGACGCGCCGGCTCGATGATATGCGCCGGCTCGGCGAATTTGCGGCCGGGGCCGAGCGCCATCATCACCAGTCCGAGGCCGAGACAGAGCGCGACGATCGCGCCCGTCGCCAGAGCGAGCAGCCTTTCCAAGAACATGGTCGGTCTTTCGATATGCCCGCTCGGGGAATGGAGCTTCGAACGCAAACACCAATGGAAAGGCTTTCTAGCTCAATCCCGGCGGCCGACAAAGAGCGGGCCGGGCGCGCCGGCCTTCACGACCGCGCGCGCGTCTCCCGGCGCTACGCGGGCGAGCCGCAGCGCGCGCGCCCGCTCGGCGCGATGCGCCACGAGAAGCGCGATATGGCGCGAGAGATCATAGCTCCAATGTCCGGCGCGGGCGCGCTCGGCCCGCAGCGCGCGCTCGAGCTCCTTCAGCACCACAGCGGCGGCCTGCGGCGTTTCGGCGGCGATGACGCTGCGCGGCAGGCGATGAAACGAGCGCAGAAATTCCTCGCGGCGATAGGCCTCGGCTTTTGCGCGCAGCGCGCTGTGCAGGCTTTCCCGCGCGGCGGCGGGCAGGCGATCGGATGACAGCGAATTGCGCATGAGGGTCCTCCCGCGTCCGAGCATGGGCGAGGAGTGGGGGATGGGAATAAGTTTTTTATCCGTTATATAGGATTAAATTCATGATAGCGTCGGGGACGTCGCCGGCCGAGGGGCCGCGGCGCCTGCACAGGCGAGACGAATGGCTCCCCGACGAAGCGATCATTTTCTGTCATCGGCGCTCTGCGCCGCCGCCGCTGCGGCCGCCTGTGGCGTCCCGGCCGACGCTCTGCGCAGCGCGCGCCGCGGGCGCGCCAATGTCGCTGGTGCGCGCCATCTCGCGGTCTATCTCGATCATGTCGCTTTCGGCGCGAGCCTTTCGGCCTGCGCGCGCGCTTTCGCGCGGGATCGCGCCAGCGTCCGCCACGCCTGCGCGCGGGTGGAGGACCGCCGCGACGAAGAGAATTTCGATCGCGCCGTGGCCGCGCTGGAACAGGCGCTGCGCGCGCAGCGGCGCCTCATCGAGACGATCGCTTCTTCCTTCAGCTCACATCCAACCGGAGACGATTCATGAGTGGCGTTCAAAGACAGAGAGACGAGACCGAGGCGCGCGCGCTGCGCCGTCTGCTGGAGGCGATGAGCGAGCCCGGCGCGCAGACGATGGCCGATCCGCTCGGCGCGCGGTCGATCGTCGTCGCCGCGCCGCGCAAAGGCGTCACGGTCGCGCGGGCGCGTCTCGCCGAAAGCATCGCCGATATAGCGGTGGCGCGCGGATTGGCGCGCTGGGACGGCGCCGGCGAGGCGCGCCGTCTGCATCTGACAGATGAGGGGCGCGCTCATCTGAGGCGCCTCGCGGCGCCGGCCGAGGCGAACCCCTTTTTCGCGCAGCACAGCGCGCTCGCGCCGCGCGTGGTCGAGAAGGGCGCGCGCCCGACGCTGGTCAATGAGGGCGAGAGCCCGCTCGCCTGGCTCGCGCGCCGCAAGGATCGCGACGGCCGTCCATTTCTCGCGCCGGAGCAGATCGAGGCCGGCGAGCGCTTCCGTCGCGATGTGACGCAGGCCGCCATTCTCCAGCGCGTCACCGCCGATTGGGAGGCGGCGATCGGCTCCGCGCGCGGCGGCGGCGCGGGCGCCGATATCGCCAATGTGGCGATCGACGCGCGTCGGCGACTCTCTCTCGCCTTCGATGCGGTGGGGCCGGAGCTCGGCGGATTGCTCACAGACGTCTGCGGCTATTTGAAAGGCCTCGAGCTCGTCGAGAGCGAGCGCGGCTGGCCGCAGCGCTCCGCCAAAGTGGTGCTGAAAATCGCGCTCGAGCGGCTCGCCCTGCATTATGGGCTGGCGGCCGAGGCGCAGGGGCCGGAGCGCGCGCGCCATTTGCTGCATTGGGGCGCGAAGGATTATCGTCCTACCCTCTGATGCGCCGAGCGGCGCCGGCGCGGTTGACAGAGCGGCGCTTTGGGCGCATGAATCTCGCCATATTGCACTGCAATATGGCGCGTCGCATCGGCGACGCTCGTCATCTCTATCGGGGAGTCGCCATGATGAAATTCGTCATGTCTCATCGTTCCCCGGGCCGCGCCTAGAGAGTTCAGGCAGTGAGCCCGGTTCGAAAATACCGGGCTGCTCTCTCGCGCATGTCGCTCTGCCGATCCTGTCGGCTCTGACGATCTTCTCACGAAAGACATTCCCGGAAACAGCCGCGACGCAGCTTCGTCTCGCGTCGCCTCGCGCCCATTCACGAAAAAAGGGATCGGGACGTCTCGCGTCCCGCAGGATTCATGTCCGCCTATTTGACCACGCTGCGCTTCGCGCTCCGCTATTGGCTTCTCTCGCCGCGCCTGCTCGCGGCGATGCTCGTCGCTCGCCTCGTCTCCAATGTCGTCGATGTCTTCGTTCCGGTGGCCTCCGGCCATCTCGCCGATGTCGTCGCCGGCGAGAGCCGAGAGCTCGCGCCGGCGCTTTGGGCGCTCGCCGTGTTTCTCGGCACGGTGCTGCTGTTTCATTGCCTGCGCAATTTCGTCGCCTTCTCCGTCTGCCACGTCGCCGCTCACGCCATGGCGGCGCTGGTGCGCGATTCCTTTGCGCGCGTGCAGCGCTTCTCGGCCGATTGGCACGCCAACGCCTTCGCCGGCGCGACGGTGCGCAAGATCACGCGCGGCGTCTGGGCTTTCGATTCGCTCAGCGACACGCTGATCTTCGGCATGCTGCCGGCGGCGACGGTGATTGTGGCGATCACCTGTCTCTTGTCCTGGCGCTGGCCGCTGCTCGGCCTCGTCGTCGCGATCGGCATTTCGCTGTTTCTGGCGATGGGCGTTGGCCTTTCGCTCGGCTGGATCAGCCCTGCGGCGCAAGTGTCGCAGGCGCTCGATTCCGCTGTGAGCGCGCGGCTCGCCGATTCGATCACCGGCAATCAGATCGTCAAAGGCTTCGCCGCCGAGAAACGCGAGGATGCGAGCTTCACCGCGCTCGTGACCGAATGGCGCAAGCGCACGCTGATCTCCTGGTATCGCGGCACGACGGTCGGCCTGCTGCAGGCCGTGGTGATGATCGCCATGCAGGCGACTTTGCTCGGCTGCGGGCTGATGCTGTGGTCACAGGGCGGCATGTCGACCGGCGATGTGGTGAGCCTCATCGGCATACAGGGGCTCATCAACGGCTATTTGCGCGACATTGGCGAGCACGTGCGCAATCTGCAGCGCGCCGTCAACGAGATGGAGGATGTCGTCGAGTTCGACGCGCAGGAGCCCGATGTGATCGATGCGCCGGGCGCGACGCCGCTGGTGGTGAAGCGCGGCGAGATCGTCTTCGACAATGTGACCTTCGGCTATCCGAATGCGCGCAGGAAGCTCTATGAGAATTTCTCGCTGACGATCCGTCCGGGCCAGCGCGTCGGCCTCGTCGGCGCCTCGGGCGCCGGCAAGACGACCTTCGTCAAGCTGCTGCAGCGCCAGTTCGATCTCGACGCCGGCCGCATTCTCATCGACGGCCAGGACATCGCCTTCGCAACTCAGGCCTCGCTGCGGGAGGCGATCGGCATCGTCGCGCAGGAGCCGATCCTGTTCCATCGGCCGCTCGGCGAGAATATCGCCTATGGCAGGCCTGATGCGGCGCAATATGAGATCGCGGAAGCGGCGCGTCTCGCCCATGCGAATATGTTCATCGAGCGTCTGCCCGACGCTTATGAGACGCTGGTGGGCGAGCGCGGCGTGAAGCTCTCGGGCGGAGAGCGCCAGCGCGTGGCGATCGCGCGCGCAATTCTCGCGGCGACGCCGATATTGGTGCTGGACGAGGCGACCTCCTCGCTCGATTCCGTGTCCGAATTCCATATTCGCGCGGCGATCGAGCAATTATCGGCCGGCCGCACGACGATCGTCGTCGCGCATCGCCTATCGACGGTGCGGCGGCTCGACCGCATATTGGTGTTCGACCATGGCCGCATCGTCGAGGACGGCGCGCATGAGGAGCTGCTGCGCCTTTCGGGCGGCGTCTATCGGCGCCTGTTCGAGACGCAGGTCGGCGCCGGCGACTCGCTGGAAGAGGCGATCGAGCGGGCGGGGTGAGAGCCCCGCCCGGGCGCTCACTTCTCGGCCTGGCCTCGAGGCGCGTGCGCAAGATCGGCGCGCGAAAGCTCGATCGTCCAGTCGGGGCCGGAGTCGACGCCATAGCTCTTGGCGAAATCGCCGAGATTGAGCGCGACGGCCATGTCGAAGAGGCTGTTGACGTAGACGAGCGGGCGCCCCTGCGGAACGTCGCCGAATGTGCGCTCATAGGGCGCGTCGAGAGCGGCGACGAGCCGATCGCCGTGGCGAATGCGCAGACGCACCGGCTCGCCCAGCGAGATCTTCAACTCGTCGAACAGGGCTTTCGGAATGTTCGACCACACATTGCCGAAATGCGCGTCGAGCACGGGAATGATTCCGCTGACCGCATCGCCTTTGCGTTCCGCCGCGCGATAGGGAATCGTGACCAGCGCTTCTGGCGGCAGCTTGCGGCCGATCTGCTCGAAGCTCTGCGCGCCCGCCGCCAGACGCGCGCCGGCATAGGCGAAAATATCGCGGCCGTGAAATGTGTGGGATTGCTCGGAGCCGGGCCGGCGGTTCACGCTCTCGTCGATCTCGCGCACTTCCTTCACGCCCTCGCGCTCGGCGACCAATGTCAGCAGCCCATTGTTGGGCGCGAGGAAAAAGCGGCCGCTCAGCGTCTCCAGCGCAATGGCCAACCGCCCCGTTCCGACGCCGGGATCGACGACGGCGACGAACACGGAGCCTTTCGGCCAATATGGCTCCGCCTGATAGAGGCGATAGGCGCCGGCGAATATGCTTCCAGGATCCTCATGGCTGAGATCGGCGACCAGGAGATCCTGCGAAATGGAATAGGCGACGCCTTTCATCGCGGCGACGGCGCCGTCCGCCGTTCCGAAATCCGTGAACAGCACCAGCGGCGCGCGCGCCGCGGCGACGCCGCAAGAGAGGCAGAAGAGAAGGGCGGCGACGAGCGCGCGGAGCGACGAATGAAGCATGGGCGTTCCAATCTCGGAGGCCGGGACGCGGGCCTCGCGTCTTATGAAAAAATGAAAGCGCAACGCCGGTCACGGCGTCGTCGAAGAGGTCGGAATCAACGCGATCTTTACGTTCAGCGCGCGCAAGACCGCGCTGATCGTCTCGAACCGCGGATGGGAGCCGGGGGCGAGGGCTTTATAGAGACTTTCGCGTCCGAGCCCGGCGGCGGCCGCAACCTGCGCCATGCCGCGCGCCTTCGCCACTTCCGAAAGCGCGGCGAGCAGAACGTCGGAGTTTTCGTCCTCTGCCGCGGCCGTCAGATATTCGGCGATCGTTTCCTCGTTATCGAGATAATCGGACACGTTGAAGGCGGCGAAATTCTTGGTCATTGCGTCACTCCTTCAGCTCCCGCGCCAATTCCTTCGCGCGCTCGATGTCGCGTCGCTGCGAGCCCTTGTCGCCGCCGCAGAGCAGCACATAGACGGTCGCGCCGCTCCTGACGAAATAGACGCGATAGCCCGGCCCATAGTGAATTCGCATCTCCGACACGCCTTCCCCGACAGGCTCGCAATCGCCGAAATTGCCATGCGCGGCGCTCGTCAGCCGCGCCAATATGCGGGCCTTGCCCTTTCGATCGACGAGACCGGAGAGCCATTCGTCGAACGAGCATGAACATGTCCGACTGTATCCACGTGGATACGGAAAGACAAGGTAGCCGCAGGTCGCCGCGCGGCAAGCGGACAGTGTGGCGGCCTGCCGACAACGGACATAAGCATTCAAGCGGCCTTGAACGCGGCCCGGCTTGCGAGCTTGGATATTGGCGTTCGCGGCGTCCTGGCCTTGCCGCTGTACGCATTTTCCGACGAACAGATTGAACGTGTTTCGGACAAGTTGCCGTTGATTTGAAATCAACCGGGGTGGGCATGAGTGCCGCGCCCGTCTTGGCTGTGCGGTAGATCGAATGAGCTCCGGTCAACCGCTTTGAGCCCGCCAGCCGCCCGCTGGCAGGCTTTTTTTATGTGCTACGTTTCAACGAAGACAAGATGAACGATTCGGAAGCCTCGTTATGAGCCACGACGAAGTGAAGCGCGCGATTATCAATCGGGGTAAATTGCCGCCCATGTTTCCGACGCACGGCCATTCACCGGAGTTTTGGGAGCAACTTGGCCGGACTGTCGCGACCTTCGGATTTCTTGAAGAAGTCCTAGGCAAAGCAATATTCGCTTTCACCGCAACCCGGCAGTACAGCGCCGAAGAAGTCGATGCGGCTTATCAGTCTTGGTTGCCTCAGCTTGAGCGTGCTTTGACCGATCAGCTTTGGAATTTAGCCGAATCTTTCGGAAAGGCCGCGCGTGACAATCCGGCTACCACAACCGAAAACATAGGTGAACTGATTGATGACATTAAGAAGGCAACCGTTATTCGCAACGTGCTTTGCCACGGTTCTTGGCGACTACCAGACGAAAGCGGCGCATCCACGCCGCTATTTATCAACCGGAAGAACGAAAAATTCGATACTGCAATTGACCTTGCTTATTTGAAACAGGTTCAGGTGCATGTCGTAGGTTTGATTTGCAGCGTCATTGACACTGTGACGCATATGGGCTGGCAGTTTCCGGGCGGTGCAGGGCCGGGAAAGCCGATCGTGTCGGCATTGTTGTAGCTACAGCCCAATTCAATTCAAACGCCAGTGGCGTCTTGTTGTGGAAGTTTATGTGGGCTGGCTTCGGGTCGCCGTCGTAAGTTATAGATTTTATTAGTGCCGTGGCGGAGAGGGAATATGCGAAGGCGACCCTCAAAGTTAACCCTATGACGATCAACGAACTTTCAGGCGCTGCCTCTCGGTTAATGTGTTGCAGCTTGTGTATCCGATCATCCTCCTCGCATCAAGACCGAATGTTGATGGAAGCCGATCGCAAAGAAGCTCACGATTAATCGAAGCTTCTCCAGGCAGATGGTTACGACATTGCATATATTTGCGGTATAATATTATGTTTATTCAGTATACGATATAATCTGCATGATATAGCACAGTAACTATAATCTAACTTGTTGGAATTGTTCAAAAATATGTCGCCAAAGGCATTGAATTTTGCTGGATTAAGCCCTATATTATCATTATCAAATCAGCAGATTGGCGATCATCTATTCAGCGTTGTGAGCGAGTTGTGCTGCTTTGAGGTTGTAGCGTGGTGTCGGAGGTTGAGCGTTCCATGAAACTCAAAGTATCCCGCGACTTTGAAGTCGCTGAAATGCCGAAGAGCGTCGGTGGTGGCTATCGAATTATCTATCGAAGTCGCGCCTTAGGAGGAGCGTGCATCATAGCATGGGAGGAGAACCCGGCCACGGAAGCTCTCGCGGGGCCTTTTGTCAGCGCCGCAGAAGCCGAAGCGGCCTTGGAGAAGTTTGTCTCGGAAGTGAACGGTCGTTCAAGAGGGCGTATTTCACGCGCGGCTGTCGATGCTAGGCAGATGCTCTTCGATTTTTGTCGGAATGCCGCGTAAGTCAGCGTAAATAAAGGATGATCACGATGGAAGCGACGGTGACGTTTCCCAAGGTTACAATGATCGACCAGCGGACCGCGCTCGTCGAGTTCAAAGATGGCAAAACGTGTCGGGTCTGGGACGCTGAGGCCCTTGGGAAGGGCAGAGACGCCATTCTCGAACTCGCGTTCAAGGCCAGATGGGAGGCGCTCGGCCCCGAGACGCAAGACTCTCCGAAGGTGGAGCGGCTGCCCGACATGGCGCTGGTCATGTTTGGAGATGGAGAGATGTGTCGGGTCTGGGACGAACAGGCCCTCGCAAAGGGTCGTGAGGCGATTCTCGAAATCGCGTACAGGCTTAGGAAAGAGGCCCTTGGCCCTGATGAGACACCATGAAATTAAGCCTCGTGTCTCGCGGATAGGCTGAGGTCCTCAAAACTCGAACTCAGCCTGTCAAAATAGTCTATTTCACGAGGAACGCACTTAGCGCCGGCGTATTTTTCAGAATATGCTGTGCTTTATCAGCGACGGATTCATCCAGAATATTTGCCGACTTTAATACGTCGATAATAGTTGCTACGGCCTCCTCCCGCTTGCTGGGGATTTTGATGCCTTCAATGAACGCGATTGCCTCTGCCTGTCCACTCAGATTTTTAGAGGCGGGGTCTTTTTTAGCCTGCCTAATTTTTGAGTCATCGACAAATTTGTAAGTCTCGTCTAATATATCTTCTATTATCCCACTCCACTGGTCTTCTGAATAGTGCAGCGGGGTCCAGTCATCTGTGCCGACTCGGGAATACAGATTTCCTACAAGCCAGCCAAGTTTTGCCTGAAACTCTTTTTCTAGACCGATGCTCCTTGCGGCAATCAGGACGTCATAATGCTCATTACATTTAATAGAAACAGAAAGTCTCAGGAATGCACATGATCTATCAAGGCCGACCTGGGCATCTGCATGAAGATAAAAGAACTCTTGATGATTATTATTCAACAGTTTTTTAATAAACTCGCGCAAGAGCGGCTTTTTACCTTTCTCTATAACCGACGCAAGACGCAGAACTGGATGGGTCATATACTTATCTGCTTCATGCTGAAGCACAACAGGCAATGGACGAATTGCAGCTAAGGAAACGTAGCGCGCCTTTGGGCTACCATCTCGCTTTACCAGATCGCATGACTGGGTAAGAACCAAAAAGTGGGTGTAATCAGGACTATTATAATAAGGATGATATTTCCCAATTATCTCATTTAACTCGGGGGTGCGTTTTATTACATCTCCCTGTTGAAGGTCGTCACCAGACGCAGGCTCCCTATACGTGAAGTGCATCTTGAACTTCCCACCTAGATTAATTTGGGTCCGCAGTCGAGACTTTGGGCAACCCTCGATTGGCGATCAAGTTGGCCCGCCGTTTTTGAACCGCTTCGGAATTGTAAACGAAAGCCATCCGCCGGCCGCTCGACAGCCGTACAGAGACGATTTCCGCAGATCCTACCACTGCGTTTGCGGTGTCAGTAACGGGTTTCGTGCTCACCGACACGCGCCGAGCCCCCGCAACCGGATTCGCGAGTGCGGTGCAACCCTCTTTTTCGGTCATTGGACGCTCTCTTCCTCTACGTTGTATATTTTTTTCAGTATCGATCGTGCTTCGTCGCGCAGCAGCGCGACCTTCCCCTCCACGATCGTCATGGCTTCTTTTGGCGTTGCCACGTCCCAGTGAAAGTTCAGGTGAAAGGAGATGCCTCGCTCATTATGGGTTAAGCGAAGATTTAACGTTTTGTCATCGAGCTTGATTCTTCGTATTACGGAGGTCTCAGAGATGTCCCATCCTTCGCTGCTGATCAGCGGCTTGTCGCGCAGGTCAAATAGCGAAAGCAACTCTGGCATGGGCTCTGGTTCAAAGAAGCCAAAGTTCACGCCGATTGAGCTTACTGGGGTGATAGGCAGATTATCGAGTAGACGTACCGTAGCCTTTTCTGCTTCATCGATAGTTGTCGTAGACGAAGCAGCAATAATAACCCGATCAGGTGAAGGAATAAGCTGAGTAGTACCGCTTACCATCTTCAAGCCTGCCTGACCGGCGCCTAATAGTACTTCGATAGATATTTCCTTCTCTTCAAAAATCTTTTCGCATACCCAATCGGGATTAAGAATCGCGACATTCCAATTGCCGATGACGACGATGGTCCATTCACTTATATTCGGTTTCACGACTTCCGCCCTTCATAGCACACAGCTCTCTTGGTGGTCTCGAATCAACCTGTCAAGCAGGGCAACCGAAAAGAATCAGAGATGGCGTACAGCGTCAATTGAGAACGGTGACCGAAAACGAACGTTTTTGAGACCATGGCCCGGCCGGGGGGATTGAAGAAATCGTGCGATTTTATGCGTCTCAAAACCGGTCTTGAAAAAGGCGTCTCAGTATGCCAGCTTGCTAACGAGTTTTGAGACTCTTCAATGCGGATCGGCTACGCCAGAGTATCGACCTTCGATCAGAACCCCGACCTCCAGAGCGAAAAGCTCCGAGAGGCGGGGTGCGAGAAGATAATAGTGGAGCGGATGTCGAGCGGCCGAGAGCGGCCTGAGCTGACGCGCCTCCTGCGGGACATCCTCCGTGAAGGAGACACTTTGGTGATCTGGAAGCTGGACCGGCTGGCCCGATCGCTGAAGCAGCTCATCGAAACGGCCGAGGACCTGAAGGCTCGTGGGATCGGCCTCGTTTCTCTGACCGACGCCATCGATACCTCTTCACCTGGCGGGATGCTCGTTTTTCACATGCTCGGCGCCATCGCCGAATTCGAGCGCGCACTGATACGTGAACGGACCGTCGCCGGGCTCGCGGAAGCGCGTCGAAAAGGAAAAAAGGGCGGTCGGCCGCGAAGCCTTTCGCAAAAAGACGCCGCAGCGGCCGCGGCTCTGCTCGCCGCCGGTTCCCTGACCTCTAAGGAAGTTGCCGCCAGATTCGGAGTCTCCAAGGCCACGCTGTACCGCCATATCAGCGCGACCGCTTGACACGGCGAGCGCCGGCACCCGGCGCTCCGAGCGCTGTCGCCGCCATGCATTGGTTCTCAATATTCACTCGGCAGCAGGATCACACCGTCGGCGAAATAGAGAATGATCTCGTCCAGCGGGAAATCCGTGTATGGGATGCGCTTGCGATATACCGCCTTTCCATTGCCGTCCTCGCACGCGAGTGAACCGGCTTTCTTCGCGAGGTCCACCCGCAGCCGCCAGAGTTGGAAGCCTTCGACAGCGACTTTCCTATGCCGTTGACCGAAAGCGATCTCGTCGAGCAGCCAATATGCGCCGGCGCGGTCGGCGGCGAATTTCGCGCCATCGGTGAAGAGGACGCCGCGGGCAAGGTTGTGGCGATGCCAATTCTCCGTCCCGGTGAACTGTCGCAGGTCGTCGGCCGTGATCGTTCTGTTGCCTTGCATTGGTGGTCCCCTTTTCGGCATGAGCCGCACGTCGCGCGTGCGGGTCTGGCCGTCGCCGAGACCGGGGTGTGCAAGGCGCAATGAGAATCGGCGCGAGTGGTGCGGGCGCAGCCGAAGGCGAGCCACGGTCGCGTCGATTCTCATTGCGCCGCGCCGAGGGGCTGGCCCCTAAGCGAGAAACTCGCCGCCACGAAGCGGCCGACGAAGGAGATAGAAGTAGGATCAAACCCTTTGATTCGCGCTTTGATTCGGCCTTTGATTCGTCTTTTGATCTGACAAATAACATTTTGATATAATGAGGCTTTTACGATGCCTCGAGCAGCCTCGGATCGGAGGCGGATCGATCGGGTTCCTTCGTCGCATCTGTCGTTTTCGCGCCGTATTGCTCGGGATGTTGCTCGCACTCTTCCCGAACGCGGTTCAGCCAAGGCTCATACCAACACCATGTTTTTCCGACCGCTATGGCACCGTAGCCCTTGGCGGGGTTCCTGGCGTCGAGCCTTTTCCATAGCCTTGTATGGCATTCCATATTGAACCGGCTCCACCCCTCCGCCTTCATGAGTTGCACGATCTCTTTCGGAAGATATTTCTTCTTCTCGACCTCCTTCAGCGCTATGGCGAATTTCTCCGCGACTTCCGAGCCCGGCGGTACAATCTCGACGGCAAGATCGGCGTTCGGCGCCCGGTTGGCGGTCTTATGGACCATGAAGACGCGGAAGGCGTAACGGGGATCGGCTTGCTGGTCGGGGGTCAGATGGCGTTCGAACTCGTCCATCATCGATTCGACATTGCGCGGCAAACCGCCGGCGCGCTTCAAGACTGCGAGCTGCTCTGGACTGAAGGTCACGAATTGCAGCGCGATCGGCAGACGACTGTAGATTTCCGTCGAGATTTGACCCGGGATTTCCATTGAGAAGTGACCCGGGTTGAAGATGGCTTGCGGCTCAGTCGGTCGTCAAGTTTTGGTCTTTTCCTTTGCAGGTTTGTCCGCCTTCGCCGAGCTGTCCTTGAACCGGAAGCTGTCGTTTCCAGTTTCGAGGATATGGCAGCGGTGAGTGAGGCGATCGAGCAGAGCCGTCGTCATCTTGGCGTCCCCGAAGACGGCGGCCCATTCGCCGAAGCTCAGATTCGTCGTGATGATGACGCTGGTTCGCTCGTAGAGCTTGCTCAGCAGATGGAACAGCAACGCCCCGCCGGAGCCGCTGAACGGCAGGTAGCCGAGCTCATCGAGGATGACGAGATCGGAATGAACGAGCCGCGCCGCGACTTGGCCCGACTTGCCTTGGTGCTTTTCGGCTTCGAGCGCGTTTACGAGCTCGACGGTGGAGAAGAACCGCACACGCTTTCTGTGATGCTCGATCGCCTGGACGCCGATCGCTGTCGCCAGATGCGTCTTGCCCGTGCCAGGTCCCCCGACCAGGACGGCGTTATGCGCATCCTCGAGGAACTCGCAGCGATGAAGCTGGCGCGCGAGCGCCTCGTTGACCTCACTGCTGGCGAAGTCGAAGCCGGCGAGATCGCGATAGTTCGGGAACCGCGCGGACTTGAGCTGGTAGGCGATCGATCTCACCTCCCGGTCGGCGGTTTCCGCCTTCAAGAGTTGCGACAGGATCGGCAGCGCGGCCTCGAAGGCCGGGGAGCCTTGCTCGGTCAGCTCGCTGACGGCTTGCGCCATGCCGTGCATTTTGAGACTGCGCAGCATGATGACGATGGCGCCGGCGGCGGGATTATGACGCATGGCGCGCCTCCCGACCCTTGCGCAGCGCGTCGTAACGCTCGACATTGGCCTGCGGCTCGGTGGTGAGCGTCAGCGCGTTGGGCGGTTTCACGGGCGGCGCGTCGACCGGCTTGCCGTCCACCAAGCGATGCAACAGGTTCAAGATGTGCGTCTTGGTCGGCGCGCCGGCCTCCAGCGCCAATTGGACGGCGGTCAGCACGGCCTGCTCGTCGTGCTGTAGGACCAGAGCCAAAATCTCGACCATCTCACGGTCGCCTCCCGGCTTCTCGAGCATGCGCTGTTGCAGCGTCCGTAAGGCGACCGGCAGTTCCGCGAAGGGCGCGCCATTGCGCAGCGCGCCCGGCTTGCGCTGGATGACGGAGAGATAATGCCGCCAGTCGTAGACCGTCACGCTCTTGTCGTCATGCGACCGGGCGAAGACGCGGGCGTGCTCGCACACGATCTGCCCCTCGGCGGCGACGACGACGCGCTCAGGGTAGACCCGCACGCTGACGGGGCGATTGGCGAATGAAGCCGGCACGCTGTAGCGATTGCGGTCCAGATGGATCAGGCACGTCGGCGTGACCCGCTTGGTGTGTTCGACGAAGCCGTCGAATGGCCGCGGAGGCTGCATCAGTTGCGGAACCTCCTCGCGCCAAGCCTCCGCGATCGTCCCCGGCTGCGCGCTGTGCGGAATCTCGGCCCACAGCTCGCGGCATCGCGCCTCCAGCCAGTCGTTGAGCGCCGCCAGCGACGGAAAGCTCGGGATTGGCTGCCAGAGGCGATGACGAGCATCCTGAACGTTCTTCTCGATTTGCCCCTTTTCCCAGCCGGAGGCCGGATTGCAGAATGCGGCCTCGAACAGGAAGTGGCTGACCATCGCGGCGAAGCGGGCGTTGACCTGGCGTTCTTTGCCACGCCCGATCTTGTCGATCGCGGTGCGCATGTTGTCGTAGACGCCTCGCCGGGGCACGCCGCCCAGCACGCGGAAGGCGTGGTTGTGGGCGTCGAAGAGCATCTCATGCGTCTGCTGCGGGTAGGCGCGAAGGAAGAACGCACGGCTGTAGGAGAGCTTGAACTGGGCGACCTGCAACTTCGTCCGCTCGCCCGCGATGATCGCCCAATCCTCCGACCAGTCGAACTGGAACGCCTCGCCGGGCAGAAACGTCAGCGGCACGAACGCGCCGCGCCCGCAGGTCTGCTGCTCCCGATGCCGCGCCGCCTTCCACTCGCGCGCGAACGCCGCCACGCGATTGTAGGAGCCGTCGTAGCCGAGGGCGACCAGATCCGCGTGCAACTGCTTGACCGTCCGCTTCTGCTTGCGCGATTTTGCGGCCTCCTGACGCAGCATGTGCGCCAGCTTGTCGGCGAACGGATCGAGCCGGCTCGGTCGATCGGGCGTGGCGAACCCCGGCTCCACGCTGTCCGAGCGCAGGTATTTGCGCACCGTATTGCGCGACAGCCCCGTGCGTCGCGCAATCTCCCGGATCGAAAACTCCTGCCGATATCGCCAGCGTCGGATGACGCTCAATAACTCCATGTCGATCACTCCAAGGTCCCCCACGACGGTCGAGGGGGAAAGGTTCGAACATGGGTCAGTTCTCGGTGGAAAAACTCGTGCTGCCTGGGTCAGCTCTCAGTGGAAATCAACAGTCTTCCTCCTTGAGAAGGTGCGCGGCGAGATTCGCGGCGTCTCGCGCCGAACGCCCATGGCGGACGTGCGTGATAATCACGACAATCGCGCCAATTCGCTGAGCTTTGCATCGATGGCGGCAAGGCTCGCGAGGATCGGCGCCAATGCGGCCGCATCGACGCGCCCGCCCGAATTCGCGACCCGCGCGAGCTGATTGACGTTATTTCCGACGCGCCCAATTTCACCGGTCGCCTCGCGGACCGCTTCGGCGACCTCGCCGCGGTTCTTGGGAAGCGGCCGAACGCGCTTCGTTCCGATAGCGGCGCGCACGGCCTCGGCGGCGAAAGTCGCGGGGCCGATGCCGAGGGATGCGGCAGCCTTTCTCATAGCGTCGTCCTCATCGGGACGCAGTTTGAATGAACGCGGCACAGTCGCGGGCATGATCGGGGTTCCACAGGGGGCGGCGCCCCCTTGGCCAGCCTGTGCGGTATCACCGCACACTGCTGGCTTTGCGTCGTGATTGCATTGAGATTCGCACAGGTTCCATGAGTGTCAAGGTAGCACCGCTAGAGCTGAGTCGATTTTTTGCGAAATAGAGAGTCGCAGGAGTCATGGTTCCAATTTCAAATTTTTAGCAGTGCTACCATTGCTCTACCAACAAAACTCGGGGAGCATGATCTCATCACCAGTTCTGGAATGGGAATCATGCCCAAACAATTCATCAACGATCGCTTCGACGCTGTGTCAGGCGGCTTTGTGCGTTTCGTCGTCGATGGCGCGGGGCGGATATTGTCTCGTGATGATCTCGATCCGCCTGCAAAGCGTGCGCTGCTCGCCCATCTTCTCGAGACGCGCCTCACACGCTCCGACCGCGGCTCTCTTTATGACATCTTGCGCGCCGCCGGCGTCCTGAAGCCGGCGGCGCTCGGCGGTCCCCTGCTCATGTCGGTCAGTTCGAGCGAAGACTCGCTCGACAGTGCCGAGGCCATTGCGCGCAGAGTGGGTCTGACGATTCAGAATTTCGTCCTCGCCGGCTGGGTGCTGGTGTTCGTGCTCAACCGACCTGGCGTCAGGCTTCCTGCGCTCGAAGACATCGAACCAGATTTTCCATATGTGCCGAATATCGCGCCCGGCACGCCACCGCCCGATTTTCAAGCGGAAATTCTGCTCGCCGAAATTTATGCGGACGCGCCCGGCGGATATGTCCCCCCTCGACCTTGAACAGATCAAGCGCCGTCATCGATTGGTTCTGCGTCGGCGAACGCCGGCAGTCCGATCCAATCCGATATTTGTGGGTTATGATTTGGACTGCGTTCTCGGCCCTGCCTGCTTGCACGGGCCTGCCGGCGCCGGGTGGCGCGCTGCGTATCCTCGGCTCGCTCCTTGGCGCCGTCGTATGGCGCCAGATTCCATTCCTCGGGAAGAGAGAGATGGGCGAGCAGCCTCATTTCGTCATTACGAAGCGCCTTCGTTCCATATTGGACCGCAATGCCTTGCAAGCTGTGCCCGGTCTGCAAAGCGATGGTGCGTTCCTCGACTTTTTGCGCGCGCGTCCAATCCTTGTATGTATGGCGCAACGCATGAAAGACCTCCACCCGGTCCTTTTTTAGGCCCCATAGCTCGAACAGGCGCTGAAACCGTTTAGAGGCGGCATTCGTTGGTCTCGGCGCCTTCTTCGAAGGATCGGACCTATAGCGATGGAATGCGGGAAACACCCACCCCGATTGTTGTTCGGCCCATGCGACGAAGCCCAGCGAGACAATTTTTTCATGCAGGACGATGAGGCGACGGCTGTTGCTGTTCTTGACCCGTCGATCGCTGTTGCCGCCGGGGTTGCTCGCATAACGCGTCAAGTCCAGCACGTAGCATCCATTCATCAACATGACGTCGGTTCCACGAAAATAGACGAGTTCTCCGAGACGCGCGCCGGTCAATAGGGCGAGAAGCGGCATCCAAATTTCTTCCGCGGAATCCGCTCTTGCGGAATGAAACAGGAGGCGGTTGACAGATTCGTAGGACAAGCCGTGACGGATGATCGAATATCCGAGGGCCGCCACACGTATCGTCGGGGTATTTTCGAATGCGTAGGCGACCTTGTTTTCCGCGCAGAGCCACCGTATCGCTGTTTTAACTCTGCCGACATAGTTCGTGAGAATGGTTTTCTCACATAGATATCGGGTCTTTGGACAACGACGATTTTGGTTTTCTTCGATAATCTCTTTGAAGCTCATGTTTTCCCAGCGAGTGCCGAGCGTATGCCGTTCGGGGAGAAATGTGAGCTTATTGGCGAATTGCTGAATGTCCGTCAGCGAATAGGCGGCAACCTGCTTGTCGCCGATCAGGTCGATGAAGTCTCTGACCTTCCTTGCAAGCATCGCAACCTCTTTCGCTGCGACGCCTTTGAGTTCGCGATCCTGCAAGAAAGCGGGAAGGCACTCCGACAGCAACGGCCCCCGGTTGTCGAGCCGGCTGATGAGGTCCCCACTGATGTCTTTGAGGTCGGACACCTCGGAAATCGCAGCATCGGCCGACACAATCGTTTTTTTCGCCTCGGACAGCACTTCGAGGCGTGCGACACCCTCCGCGACGATTTGATCTTTCAGGCCGACCGTCTCTGCTTGGGAGGCGGCGAGCTTGCGCTTCATGCTGGCGATTTCCGTTACGCGGTCCTGATCGCGCTCTGCGTCTATTTCGGCCTCCTGCATCTCATGCTCGCGCCTTTCGGCCTGCACGAGGTTGCGCTCGTGGGTTTCCGCGACGAAATCGGCATATTCTCGCGCGATATCCCGTGCCTTTTCATGAAGCCCCGCGAGCATGCCTTCGAGAATTTGGCTGCGCTTCTCGAAAGCAGCAATTATTTCGTCGGCGGAACCGTGTCCTCGCTTCTTGGGTTTTTCGATGCCGGCCTGAGGGGACAAGACGTCTTGGATTTCGGCGAGAAGCGCATTCAAAATCCGCCCCCGCGGGTCGCGATGTTCCCCGGCCGCATACTGTAGGGCGCCGAGGCCGCCCAATCGCTTTTTCAAAACCGACATGTCCGAAAACCATCGCTCGGCCGCCCCGGCGAGGACGCGGGCATAACGGGACGCGTCCTTGTGATCGCTGGCGGGAAGCGGCAGGCGGAGCGGCGTCTTGCCGAGGTGGGAGGCGAGGTCCTTGGGGACCGCGATCTGGAACCAGAACTTGGAGCCCCGCCGCCAAAGATAAGACGCGCCCGCCATGTGTATGCCGCCGTGTATCTTGCAGCGGCAACGCCTAAAATTTTATTGATTCATCATAGGATTGTAGATGGCGGAGAGGGAGGGATTTGAACCCCCGATACGGTTGCCCGTATGCCGCATTTCGAGTGCGGTGCTTTCAACCACTCAGCCACCTCTCCAGGGGCGAAAGCGGGGACTTGCCCCGCTCGCGGCGAAGCGCCCAATAGCACGCGTTCGCCTCGGCGATCAAGGCTCGAAACGCGATCCTTTCGCCCAGCCTCGCTCGAGGCTCCCGCGGCAGATTTGCCGATCGTTAACCTTAATGAGGTGTAACAGGCCGCCGACCTCCCCTCGCGCGCTCGCGGCTCGCGCGCCGGGGCGGTCCTCTGGAACATGCGCATGCCGAAAGCCAACGATCTCAGACCGCGACAAAAGCGGCTTCCTTTCGTCGTCGAATTCACGCTCGCCTCGCGCCGTCGGCGGCTGGAGCTGTCGCCCCCGACGCTCGCCGTGGCGGGTCTCGTTCTGCTCGGGGCGGGGCTGCTCGCGCCTTGCGCGGCCGCCTATCTCGCGTTTCGCGACGACATGCTCGCCGAGCTGGTCGATCGCCAGACTCAGATGCGCTACGCCTATGAGGATCGGCTGGCCGCCATGCGGCTACGGCTCGATCAGGCGACGAGCCGGCAGTTTCTCGCCCAGGGCGATGTCGAGAGCAAGGTGCAGACGCTGGTCGCCCGCCAGGCCAAGCTGGAGACGCGGGCGGCGCTGGTGGCGCGGCTCGTCGAAGGCGTCGCCTCCAAGGATGCGGCTCCCGCCGGCGTGACCGCGCAGAGGCGCGCGCCTTCGGTCGCCGCGCCGGCTGTGGGCGGGCCGACTGTGGGATTGCCTTCCGGCGTCAGCGCCTATGCGCCGGCGCAAGAGGAGCGGCCGGAGCCCTTCGCCGGTTTCGACAAGCCACAGCCGGAGGGCCTCGAGCTACGGCTGCGACGCGACGAAGATGCGCCCGCCAACTCTTCGGGCACGCCGACGGCCGAGCGCCGCGGCGCCTCGGCGGAACTCGCGCCGCAGGCCGAATCGCCCCGCCTCGCGGCCGAGGCTGGCCTGCCGATGCAGTCGCGCCTCGCGCATTTGGAGGCGTCGCTCGATCACGCCGAGCGGGAGCAGACCCAGCGCCTCGGCCGGCTGGTCGAGCCGATTCGGGCGGCGACAGCAAGGCTGCGGCGCGCTTTCGATGTCGCCGGCCTGCCGGTCGAGCGTTTTCTTCCCAAGGGTCGCGCCAAGGCCGGCGCTCCTCCCGAGAGCTTCTCCGGCGGGCCTTTCGTGCCGGCCGAGCGCAATGATCTCTTCGAGCGCGAGCTCAGCGCCGCCGAGACCGCCGCCACAACGCTCGAGGGCCTGCGCAGCGCGCTGCCCAGCGTGCCGCTGCGCAAGCCGCTCGCCGGCGCGCCGGAAACCACCTCCAGCTTCGGCTATCGCACCGATCCTTTCTTCGGGCGGGCGGCGCTGCATACGGGCGTCGATCTGCGCGATGATTACGGCTCGCCCGTGCGCGCGACGGC
Organism: Methylosinus sp. PW1; assembly: GCF_000745215.1. Classification (NCBI taxonomy): domain Bacteria; kingdom Pseudomonadati; phylum Pseudomonadota; class Alphaproteobacteria; order Hyphomicrobiales; family Methylocystaceae; genus Methylosinus; species Methylosinus sp. PW1. The sequence goes on along the minus strand of NZ_JQNK01000009.1, from coordinate 1,781,892 downwards.
GGGCGGCGTGGTCGTCAACGCCGGGCCGAGCGGCGGCTATGGGCAGATGGTCGAGATCGACCATGGCTCCGGCCTCGCCACGCGCTATGCGCATCTTTCGGCCATTTCCGTTGCCCTCGGCCAGGAGGTCGCGCCGGGCGAGACGGTCGGGCGGCTGGGCTCGACGGGCCGCTCCACCGGGCCGCATCTGCACTATGAGGTGCGGGTGGACGGCGAGCCGGTCGACCCCTCGCGCTTCCTGCGCGCCGCCTCGACATTGGCGGAGAGCCATTGAGCCGGGCTGGCGTTATGGGGCGAGTGCGATAAAAGACGCGGGGCCGGCCTCGTCCCGCCGGCGCGGACATATCGGACCCCATGGCCCCGCCACCCCTTTTGACGCTCCAGAATGTCGGGCTGACGCTCGGCGGCAAGCCGCTTTTCGAATCGGCGGATCTCTCCGTCTCGCCCGGCGAGCGGCTGTGCCTCGTCGGCCGCAATGGCTCGGGCAAATCGACCCTGCTGCGCATCGCCGCCGGCGAGGTGGAGGCGGATTCCGGCGCCCGCTTCCTGCAGCCGGGCGCGAGCCTGCGCTATCTGCCGCAGGAGCCCGATCTCTCGAAATTCGACACCACGCTGGATTATGTGGTCGACGGCCTCGGTCCGACCGACGATCCCTATATCGCCAAGGCGCTGCTGCTCGAGCTCGGCCTCACGGGCGAAGAAAATACGCGCAGCCTCTCCGGCGGCGAGGGCCGCCGCGCCGCGCTCGCCCGCATCCTCGCGCCGGAGCCGGACGTGCTGCTGCTGGACGAGCCCACCAACCATCTCGATCTGCCGGCGATTCTCTGGCTCGAGGAGCGGCTCGCCGGCCTGCGCTCGGCGATGGTGATCATCAGCCATGATCGCCGCTTCCTGCAGGATTTGACGCGCTCGACGGTCTGGCTCGATCGCGGGCGGACGCGCTATTTGTCGCGCGGCTTCAAGGATTTCGAGGCCTGGCGCGACCGCGAGTTCGAGGAAGAGGAAAAGCAGCAGCACAAGATCGACCGCAAGATCGTCGCGGAAGAGCATTGGCTGCAGCATGGCGTCACCGGCCGCCGCAAGCGCAATCAGAAGCGCCTCTCCGATCTTCATGAGATGCGCGCGCGGCGGCGCCGGCATGTCGGGCCGACGGGCGACATAAAGCTCGAGGTCGCCGAGGCGCAGACCTCCGGCGCGCTGGTGGTCGAGGCGCGGGGAATTTCCAAGGCTTTCGGCGATCGGACCATCGTCGATAATTTTTCGACGCGGGTGATGCGCGGCGATCGGCTGGGCATTGTCGGCGCCAATGGCGCGGGCAAGACGACGCTCATCAAAATGCTGACGGGGACGCTGGCGCCGGACGGCGGCCATGTGCGGCTCGGCGCTTCGGTCGAGATGGCGACGCTGGATCAGAGCCGCGCCAGCCTCGATCCGCAGACGACATTGAAGGACGCGCTGACCGGCGGCGGCTCGGATTTCGTCGAGATCAACGGCCAGCGCAAGCATGTCGTCGGCTATATGAAGGACTTCCTGTTCGGGACCGAGCAGGCGCGCACGCCCATCGGCCGGCTCTCCGGCGGCGAGCGCGGGCGCCTGCTGCTGGCCCGCGCGCTGGCGCTGCCGTCCAATCTTCTGGTGCTGGACGAGCCGACCAATGATCTCGATCTCGAGACGCTCGATCTCCTGGAGGAAATGCTCGCCGATTATCCCGGCACGCTGATCGTCGTCAGCCATGACCGCGATTTTCTCGATCGCGTCGCCACTTCCGTGCTGATGTCGGATGGGAATGGCCGCTGGCTCGAATATGCCGGCGGCTATTCCGACATGGTGGCGCAGCGCGGCGAGGGCGTGCAGGCGCGAAGCGCCGCCGCCGCCCCGCGCGAGGAGAAGGCGAAAGCGGCGAGCGCGCCGCGGCCGAAATCCGCCGCCAAGCCGCGCCTCTCCTTCGCCGAGCAGCATGCGCTGACGACGCTGCCGGCGAAAATGGAGGAATTGCGCGGCAAGAGGGAGAAGCTGCAGAAGTTCCTCGACGATCCCGGCCTCTATGCGCGCGATCCGGCGAAATTCGCCGAGGCCGGCAAGCTCCTCGCGAAAGTGGAGGAAGAGCTCGCCGCCGCCGAGGAGAACTGGCTGGAGCTGGAGATCAAGCGGGAAGAGATCGGCGGGTGAGGCGCGTCACCCTCCCCCTTTGAGGAATTGCCGGCCGCCCGCCGTTGCTTTCGGCCGACGAAACGACTATCCGCCTTTTCTCCCAATCGACCGACAGAGGACGCCGCCCATGCCCGCCCCTTCCGCCGATGAGCTGAAACGACAGGCGGCCGCCGTGGCCCTCGAGGCCGTCGCGCCGGGAATGCGGCTCGGGCTCGGCACGGGCTCGACGGCGGCGCATTTCGTCGATCTGCTCGGAGCAAAGGTGAAAGCGGGGCTCGAGGTGCTCTGCGTTCCCACTTCCGAGCGCACGCGCGCGCAGGCCGCCGCGCTGGGCGTGCCGCTGGCGACGCTGGATGAGGCGCCGGAGCTGGACCTCACCGTCGACGGCGCCGACGAGCTCGACGCGAAAATGCGCCTCATAAAGGGCGGCGGCGGCGCGCTGCTGCGGGAAAAAATCGTCGCTGCGGCGTCGAAACGCTTCATCGTCATCGCCGACGAATCGAAGAAGGTCGAGACGCTCGGCGCCTTTCCGCTGCCGGTGGAGATCGATCCTTTCGGCGCCGAGGCGACGCGGCTGCATGTCGAGCGCGCGGCGAAAAAACTCGGCCTAATCGGGACCGTCGGCCCGCGGCTGAAGCCTGACGGCCATGTTTTCGTCACCGACGGCGGCCATTTGATCCTCGATTGCGCATTCGGCGCGATTTCCGATCCTGACGCGCTGGCTGATCGCCTCTCCGCCATTCCCGGCGTCGTCGAGCACGGATTGTTCATCGGCCTCGCCACGGCGGTGGTCGTCGCCGGCCGCGACGGCGTCTCGACGCTGGGCCGGCTGGGCGCGGCGTAACGAAGCGACGCAAAGCCGCCGAATTGGTTTCACGAGGAGACGTCCCGAGTGATTTTTCGCCTGACGATCGGTTTCGCCGCGCTCATTCTGGCGACCGCCGCCATCGCCGCCGAGCAGCGGCCGGGCGCCGCCCCTGCGGCGGCCGTCTCGCCGCCCATCGCCTCGGCTCCCACGGTCGTGGCGACGCCGGCGCAGCTGGCGCTGGCGCGCACCATCGTCGTCGATTCCGGGATCGCCTCGTCTTTCCGGCTCATCATTCCGCAATATCTCGAGCAGATCGCCCTTTCGGTGACGCGCACGCGGCCAGAAATGGTGCCGGACCTCAATCTCGTCCTCGCCGCCGTGCGGCCGGAGTTCGACAAGAAGGTCGAGGAGATGATCGACAGCGCCGCGCAGCTCTACACGCAGCGCTTCTCGCCCAAGGAGCTCGAGGATGTCGCCGCCTTCTTCAAGAGCGCCTCGGGCCGCAAATATGTCGGCATGCAGCCGCTGCTGATGAGCGATATGTTCGTCGCCATGCAGGCGTGGTCGCAGAAGATTTCCGTCGACATGATGACGCGCGTGCGCGAAGAGATGCGCAAGAAGGGCCACGAGCTCTAGCCGCCCCATGAACGGAGAAATCTGGAGCGGGCGAGCTCTGGCGGGACCCGTGCGGGCCTTTCGCCCTCGGGTCGCAGATTCCGGGGTTCGAAATGGCAGAGCATGATTATGATCTCGTCGTCATCGGCGCAGGCTCGGGCGGCGTTCGCGCGGCGCGCATCGCCGCCGGCTATGGCGCGAAGGTCGCGATATGCGAGGAGTTCCGCATCGGCGGAACCTGCGTGATCCGCGGCTGCGTGCCGAAAAAGCTCTATGTGATGGCGAGCCGCTTCCGCGATGATTTCGAGGACGCCGCCGGCTTCGGCTGGCGCGTCGGCGAAGTGGCGTTCGACTGGAAGGCGCTGGTCGCCGCCAAGGAGGCGGAGATCACCCGCCTCTCCGGCCTCTATGCGCAAAATCTCGAGAAGGCCGGCGTCGAGGTCATTCGTGAGCGCGGCGTGATCGCCTCGCCGAATGAGGTGTCATTCGCCGGCGGCAAGCTGGTCTCGACGCGTTACATTCTGGTCGCCACCGGCGGCGCGCCGACGCTGCGGCCGGACATTCCGGGCCTCGAGCACGCCATCTCGTCGAATGAGATTTTCGATCTGCCGGAATTGCCGAAGAGCCTGCTGGTCGTCGGCGGCGGCTATATCGCCGTGGAGTTCGCCAGCGTCTTCGCGCGGCTCGGCTCCAAGGTCCATTTGTCGCTGCGCGCCGATCTGCCCTTGCGCGGCTTCGACGAGAATTTGCGCCGCCTGCTCGACGAGGGCCTCGTCAATGCGGGCATAGAGATTCACCGCGGCGCTCTGCCCACCAGGCTCGAGAAGACCGCGGGCGCGCTCGTCGCGACGCTGCAGAATGGCGCGCGTCTCGACATAGACGCCGCGCTTCTGGCGACAGGCCGCGCGCCGCTGACGCAGGGCTTGGGGCTCGAGGCTTTGGGCGTCGCGATGAAGGAGAGCGGCGCGATCATCGTCGATGATTATTCGCGCAGCAATATTCCGTCGATCTACGCCGTCGGCGATGTGACCGATCGCATCAATCTGACGCCCGTCGCCATTCGCGAGGGGCATGCTTTCGCGGACACTGTGTTCGGCGGCAAGGATGTCCGCGTCAGTCACGATCTTGTGCCGACCGCGGTGTTCACCACGCCGGAGATCGGAACCGTGGGCCTCACCGAGGCCGAGGCGCATGCGAAATACGGCCGGCTCCATGTCTTCGAGACCAGCTTCCGGCCGATGCGCGCGACGCTGTCGAAGCGGGCCGAAAAAGTCTTCATGAAGATTTTGGTCGAGGCCGCCGGCGATCGCGTCGTCGGCGTGCATATTCTGGGACCGGAGGCGGGTGAGATGGCGCAGCTTCTCGCCATTTCGCTGCGGCTCGGCGCGCGCAAGGCGGATTTCGACGCGACCATGGCGCTGCATCCGACGCTCGCCGAAGAGCTGGTGACGATGCGCACGCCGAGCCGCATCGTGGAATAGCGTTTCCTGTCGAAGCGGACGCCGGCACGGCGCCGCGACCGCGTTCGAAACGAGCCGATACGAGAACGAACGCCAATTTCCCGAGGAGTTCCCTCATCATGCAGCAAGGCAACATCGCCGCTAAATTTTCGGCGTTTTCGGAGCATTGGAGGCCGAAGGTCATCGCGTCCACGAATGGACAAGAGGTCAAGCTCGCGAAGGTTCAGGGCGTCTTTCCTTGGCATCTTCACGAAGACTGCGAGGAGATGTTCGTCGTCTGGAAGGGACGCTTCCGGGTCGAGCTCAGGGACAAGATCGTCGAGATGGGGCCGGGGGAATATATCGTCGTCCCGCGCGGCGTCGAACATCGCACAGCCGCAGACGAGGAGGCCGAAATCATCATCTTCGAGCCCGCGGAGACGCGCAATACGGGCAATGTCGTCGATGAGACCTTCACCGCTCCGCAAGGCGTCGTGATTTGATGTCTGCCACCTGTGGGCGAACAGTCATCGACCCGAATCTCTCGTGACGCGTCACGACACCGCATGGGGAATCGTCTCGAGCAGAGGCGCTCGATCCGCGTGACGAGGCGATCCGAGCGTTTCGGATCGCCTCGCTTTTCACTCTTACTTCACGAAGGATATGTCGAACAGCGGCGGCTCGTCGCCTTCGAAAAAGACGCCGCGCTCGCCCTTGTCGCGCCCGAACTCATATTTGCCCGAGATCACGAAAGTGCGCTGCGGGAAGGGATGGAACAGGAAGTATTTGTAATTGCCGATATTGTCGACGCCGAAGTCGAAGGAGAGATGCTTGTTCCATTTGTAATGGATCTTCGTGTCGACGACGAAGAAGCGGTCGAAGCTCTGATAGACGCCATGAGCGATGTCGTTATTGGCGAGCGTCGTCCACATCTGGCCCTGATAGCGGGCGGCGACGGTGAAGGCCCAATGATCGTCCGGCCGATAGGTCGCCTGCATGGTCGCCCGCCAATCCGGCACATTGGGCACGCGCTTGCCGGCGACCGAGAGCGCCCAATTGTCGTAGTTCGTGCCGCCTGACGGCGCCCATTTGCTGTCAGAAATGACGCGGGCGTTGAGATAGGTCACGCTGCCGACGAGCTCGAGCCCTTTGACGACGACATTGTCCTTGCGCGCCGCGAGCTCGACGCCGCTGTTGCGGACGCGATCGACATTGGTCGTCTGCGAGGCCGTGAAATTCTGCCCGGTGACGAAAGTGCTCTGCGAAATGATCGCGTCGCGCACTTCCTCGTCGAACAGAGAGACGCGCACCGAGCCGTCCGCGCCGATCTTGCGCTCGACCGCGAGCTCCTTGCTGAGCGCCACTTCCGGCCGCAGATTGGGGTTGGGATTGACCACCGTTCCCGTCGCGCCCGGGATCGTCGTCAGATTATAGAGCTCCTTGGCGGTCGGAAAGCGATTGGCGAGGCCGATCGAGCCGGTGATCGTCCAATCATCGTCCGGCGTCCATTGCAGCGAGCCCTTGGGCGAGAAGCGCGTGTGATAGAGATTGGGCTGATAGATCGGCAGCATGCTCGCCGCCGTCGCCGTCGAGCCGAAGCCATTGGCGGTGATGCCGCCGAGCGATTGATTATAGCCATCCGTCGCGGCCCAATGCTCCCAGCGGCCGCCGACCGTGAATTTGAACTCCTTCGAGATCTTCCACGAATCTTGCGCCCATAGGGCCTGGGTGCGCGTCGTGCCACTGCCGATGGAGGCGGCGACGCCATAGGACGAGGCCATGCCGCTCGTCCAATTGGTGGTGAGCCAGGTGGGATTGTTCAGATGGAACTGGTCCCCATGCAGGCCGAAGCTGATGTCGTGGCCCGCGAGAACGCCGTCCGGGCGCAGAATGCCCTTGAGGTCGAGCAGCGTCCAATAGGTGCCGTTGTAGCGGACGTCCTTGCCGGTCGAGGAATAGCCCACCGGCGCGGCCGTATAGGGCGAGCGCTGGTCGGATTGCAGATAGGTGAAATGCGAGGCGGAGACTTCGAAGTCGAAGGGGCCGCCCGTGTTGGATTTCACCGCCAGCGCATTGGTGAGCATCTTCTCCTGGATGCGGTAATAGCCGCTGCCGAAGCTCTGCATCGCCGAGGAGCCGATGCTGCCCGTTCCGCTCGCCGCGCCGAAAGCCTGGAGGCCGCCGGAGACATAGGATTGCGGGATAGAGGTTCCGTCATTGCTCCAGAATCCGAGCGTGTAGGTCGCGCGAATGGTCGGCGAGAAGTCATAGGCCAATTTCAGCTTGGCGTTGATCTGATCGTTCTCGAGATTGCCGGAGGAGCCGAGAACGGTGGCCGGCCCGCCGAATTTGGTGTTGCCGAAATAGGCGCCCGGCCAGCCATACAGGCTGCTGGACGTCACATAAGTCAGCGGCTCCGTCGTGCCATGGGCGTAATTGCCGGTTAGGAACCAGGAGAAATCGCCGATCTTGTCGCCGACGGAGGCGCTCGTCACTTCGGTGTGGAACAGCTTGCTCGTTCCATAGAGCGAGAAGTCCTGCAGCGAGACGCTCTGCTTGGCGGTGACCTCCAGCTTGTCGGGCATGCGCGTGGTGATCTGCAGCACGCCGCCCATGGAATTGCCCGGATATTGCGCCGAGAACGGCCCGTAGAGCATGTCGACGCGCTCGATCTCCTCCGGCGCGACGAGGCCCCAGCGCGGGGCGCCGATGCTGTTGTCGTTGCCGATGAGGGCGGTCAGCAGCAGATCGTCGGCATAGACGAGGCTGCGGGCGCTCGACGCGACGCCCCAGGTGCGCGTCTGCAGCACGGCCTGCGTGTCGCCGTTGTTGCGTTTGCGGACGAACAGGCTCGGCAGATATTTGACCACGTCTTCCGTGTCGATGACGTTGATCGTCTCGTCGATCTGCTTGCGGGTCACGCTGGCGACGGTGTTCGGCAGATCGAATTTCTGCACGAAAGCCGGCTTGCCATCCGGCAGAGTGGGCGACCACACGGAGGCCGGCGCCGGCCGGCGCGACTGCGCGGGCTGCCCCTCGCCGCTGATGTCGATCGTCGGCAGCGACTCCTGGGCGCGGGCCGGGAGAATGGCGGCGGAGCAGGCGATGAAGAGCGCGCCGGCGGAGACGCCGCGCAGCAGATGGTGGCGATACATTTGTGATGTCCTTCCCTGACGCCCTCTCTTCGAGGGCGCGCGTCGAATTGCGGCGCTTTTTGCGCCGCGGCCATGTCGCGTCAGGAGAAGGAAGGCGGCGCGCGGGTCGGCGCATTGTCGTCGTCGCGCGAGAAGGGCGCGCCGGCGAAGGCGAAGAAGGCGCCGGCGGCGCGCGCGCGCGGGGGCTGCGACGCCACCCACGCCAGAGTAGTCAGAAGCGGGGGCGCGCCGGCGCCGAGCTCGCAGAAGGCGCAGGCGCCATGCCGATGCGATTGGTCGCTTTTGGGAGCCTGCTTGCCGAGCTCCTCCGCCGCGGATGCGTCGCCCGCCTCGGCATGGGCGACGAGGCAGAGGCGGGCCATCTCGCCATGCGCGCGCATGCCGCCGAGAGGCGCGGTCAGCGCCTGGCCCAGCAGGGCGAGAAGGAAGAGGAACTTGGCGATCGCCGCCATCGCGCGCGTTAACTCTATCGATAAACCAGCTGCGAATTAGCGCGCTTCGCCAGATAAATCCAAGACCCTGCAGATTGTCAGAAGTTAAAAAATCCGTTAAGAGACATTTATGTCACACACGGGGGGACAGCGCAGAGAAATGCGCGCGATCTGCGCGATCGCCGCTGTTTGTGCGCTCGTTTTCGCCCTCCTCGTTTCTGGCGCGCCGCATCGTCTTTCGAGCGCCGCCGTCCACGCGGGCGATCAGGCCGCTCGCGCCATGTGTCATGACGCGCTCGCCGACGCGGATGTCGGAACGCCGGACAGGCCGATCAAGAAAGGGACGAGCTGCCCCTGCTGCCTCGCCGCGCATTCTGGTCCGGCGGTGTTGCCCGATCGCGTTTTTGTCGCCCTGCGCCGTGAGGCCATAGCGCGGCCCGCCGTCTATCGAGCCTATGCCGCCGCGCGGCCGTCCTTCGCCCTATCGCCGGCGGTCAATGGCGCGCGTGCGCCTCCCGCCGATCTCGTCGCTCTCATCTGACGACAGGCCGATCCCGCGCCTCGCGCGCGGGATCGACGAAACAGGGTTTCGACGGGTCCTCCCCTCCTATCGAGAGAGAGCGGGGCATCGCCGTCGGACGAACAAAATCATAAGCAACAACAATCTGCTGATCCGCGGCGGCGTCGCGAGATCGGGGAACCCCAAGCGCGAGTGCGTCCTATGGATTACGGCTCAATTTCTCCTGTCACCATGTTCCTGAACGCCGGCCCCGTGGGCAAGGTGGTCATGGCCGTCCTGCTGCTGGCGTCGGTCTGGACCTGGGTGCTGATCGTCGAGGGCGTCGTCGCCGTCGCGCGCATCGGCAAATCGGCGCGCGCTGCGCGCTCGGGCGGCCCGGCCGGCCTGCTCGCGCCGATCGAGGCCGCAGGCGAGCACGCGGCCTCCTTCGATCTTCCCGGGGAGTCCATCGGCGAGAAGCGCGAGCGAGTCGCCGAGATCATGAGCCGCGTGGGCCGCGAGCTGATGACCAAGGCGGAGGGCGGTCTGCCCAATCTCGCCGTCATCTCCTCTGTCGCGCCGTTCGTCGGCCTGTTCGGCACGGTGTGGGGCATCATGACCAGCTTCGCCGGCATCGCCCAATCGCAGGACACCAGCCTCGCCGTCGTCGCGCCGGGCATCGCCGAGGCGCTGGCCGCCACCGCCTATGGCCTCGCGGCCGCCATCCCCGCCTCGGTCGGCTATAACCGCATCGGCGCGGCTTTCGCGCGCGCCGGCCAGCAGGTCGCCCATTATGTCGAGGACAAGGCGCTCGACGCCACCAGCGGCCACATCGTCACGGCCAGAAAGCGGGAGGCCGCGTGATGGCCGGACTTCCGACGCGCTTCAAGAATGGCGACAGCCTCTATCAGCCGCTCGCCGAGATAAATGTGACGCCGCTCGTCGACGTCATGCTGGTGCTGCTCATCATCTTCATGGTGACGGCGCCTCTGCTCGCCAAGGGCATGAAGGTCAATCTCCCGCAATCCAAGGCGGCGCAGCCGCTCAATCCCAAGGAGCCGATCGTCGTCGCCGTCTCCAAGGACGGCAAGGTGGCGCTCGGCGCCGATGAGGTCTCCGCCGAGGCGCTCGTCGACGGCATCAAGGCGATGATGGGCTCCGACACGAGCCGCATCGTTCATGTTCGCGGCGACAAGGAGGCCAATTACGGCGAGGTGATCGCCGTCATGGACAAATTGGCGACCAATGGCATCACCCATATCGCCATACTCACCGACTCGCGACCCAAGGGCGCGGCGACTCCCGCCGCAGCCGCGACGGCCGCTGGAGCGAAGCCCGCCGCAGCGAGCCCGGCTCCTGCGGCGGCGGCTCCTGCGGCGGCGGTTCCTGCGGGAGGGGCGGCGAAATGACGGATGCGATCCTCTCCTCCTTCGAGCATGAGGGGACGCCCATCGGCGCCCCGTCGCCCGTCACGCCCGCTTGGCTGCGGCCGGCGAGCCTCGCCGGCGTCGTCCTCGCCCATGCGGCGGTCGGCTGGCTTCTGCTGAAGCTGGCGGTCCCGAGCATCGCCAGCCTCGACTCGGTGAGCATGGAGCTCATCCCGCAGGGCGAATATTTCGAGTCGCAGGAAGTGAGCGCCGCGGAGGAAGAGCCGCCGCCGCCCGAGGAGATCGAGCAGCCCGATCTCGCCATTCCGCCGCCGCAAGTGATGGCGCCCGATGCGCCGTCGCTGCCGCAGCAAAAAGAGATCGTCGAGAAAAAGAAGAAGGTCGTCGAGAAGAAGAAGGACGTCGATCGCGACAAGAAACGCGAGGCCGTCGCTCAGCGCCGGATGGGCGCGCCGGAAGGTCAGTCGCAGAGCGACGGGATGTCGCAGAGCGCCTATAAGGCGCTGCTCGCGGCGGCGATCCGCAGCCACACGCCGGGCAGCTCCGCGCTGGGCGAGGGCACGGCGCATTGCACCTTCAATGTGACCGCCGGCGGCGGAATCACCAGCGTCTCGGCCTCTGGCTCGTCGCCCGCCCATGCCGCTCTCGCGCGACGAATATTGGCCTCGGTCCACGCGCCGCCGCCTCCGGGCGGAGCCTTCTTCGCAAGTCAGAGCTTCCATTTCCACTGACGCGACGAAAAGATCGAGAGACGCGAAATGAGATTGTGGTCGCTGACGATCGCCGGTATGATTTTCGTCCGCGTCCTCGCCGCAGCAGACGCCGCCGCAAAGCCGCGCGCTCCCGTGGAGCCAGCGGCGAATGCGTCGGTTTCGGCGGCGGATCACCTGTACAAATCGCTGCTGGCGCAGGCGATCCGTCGCCACACGCCGCGGCGAGCGACCATCGGCCGCGGCGATGCGTTTTGTAAATTCCTCGTCGGGAAAAGCGGCGGCATTACGATCATCGCCGCGTCGGGCTCGTCGCCCGCTCATGCGACCCTGGCGCGGCGGATCATCGAATCGCTCCGCGCGCCGCCGTCGCCCGACGGGGCCTTTGTCGCCTCCCAGAGTTTTCACTTCGACTGAGCGCAAAAAAAAGATCGAGGGACGTTCAATGAAAAGAATCGCGATATTGATGATCGCCGGGCTCGTCTCCGGCTCCGCTTTCGCGGTCGAGGGCGAAGCGGCGGCTCCTGCTGCGGCCGAATCCGCCGCCGCGCCTGCTCCCGCCGCGACCGAGCACAAGGCCACGGAAGCCAAGCCCAAGGCCAAGCCGCAAAAGACCGCCGACAAGGAAAAGAGCAAGGACGCGGACAAGAGCAAGGACAAGAAGCAGGCCGAGAAGGCGAAGCCCGCCCTCTCCAAGCAGGCCTATGTCAAGCTGCTCGCCGCCGAGATCAGGCGCCACACGCCGAAGGCCTCGGACGCGCAGACCGGCTCCATCCATGTCGCCTTCACGATCGGCGCCGGCGGCCGCGTCGTGTCGCACAAGGTGCAGAGCGTATCGAATCCGGCGCTCGAGCCCGTCGTCAATCAAATCCTCGCCGCGGTGCATACCGTGTCGCCGCCCGGCGGCTCCTTCTCCGCGGTGCAGGAATTCAACTTCCACTGATGCGGACCTCGCGCGGCGGCCCTGAAGCCGCCGCGCAAAACCAATGCGGACCCATGATGAAACGTGCGACGCTCGTCCTTCTCCTCGCTCTCCCCGCCGCCGGCGCTCTCGCGACGGAGGCCGACAAGCCCGGCGCCTCGGCGGCGCCCGCGGCTGCCGCGCCGGCGACGACGGCCTCCTCCGGCCTCTCGCAGAGCAAGTTCCTCGGCCTGCTCTATAGCGAGATCGCCAAGCGCACGCCGATGACGAGCCCCGCCGGTCCCGGCTCGGCGACGGCGAGTTTCCACATCGACGCCGCCGGCAAGATCGACAAGGTGACGATCGCTCAGTCGAGCAGCCCGAAACATGCGGATATCGTCCGCAAGATCCTCTCCGGCCTGATCGCCCCGCCGCCGCCCGGCGGCTCCTTCGAGGGCTCACAGAGATTCAACTTCCACTGACGCGCCGACGGCGCGCGCCGTCCATTGCTTCCGATCCTCATTCGCTGAGAAAGACATCGCCATGAAACGCGCCGCGCTCGCCCTCCTCGCCCTTGTCGCCGCATCGAGCGCGCTCACGCAGGAAAAAGCCGGCCGCGGCGAGAAAATGGGCCAGATGGCCCACGCCGCGCCGCCGGCCTGCGCCGATCCGCTGCCCAAATGCGCGGTCAGCGCGACGCCCTCCTTCGGCGCCGATGGACGGCTGTGGCTGACCTACGCTGTCGCCGGCAAGGTCTATGGCGCGGTTTCCAGCGACAATGGCAAGAGCTTCGCGCCGCCCTTCGTCATTGCGGCGCCGGCGGGAACGCTGGACGACAATGGCGAGGCGCGGCCCAAGATCGTCGCTCTCGCCGATGGGACGCTGGTGGCGAGCTTCACCACGCGGCCGGAGAAGAGCTATGACGGCACGGTCTTCGTCACGCGCTCGACCGACGAGGGCAAGAGCTTCGCACCGCCGCAGCCGCTCGTCGACGACAAGGGCCAGCGCTTCGAGACCTTCATCGTCGGCCCCAAGGGGCGCCTCTACGCCGCCTGGCTCGACAAGCGCGACGCCGCCAAAGCGAAGGCCGCCGGCGAGAGCTTCGAGGGCAGCGGCATAGCGGTCGCCTGGTCCGACGACGCCGGCAAGAGCTTTTCCGGCAAGAGCATTCTGCTCGATCACAGCTGCGAATGCTGCCGCATCGGCGCGGCGCTGGATCGCGACGGCCAGCCCGTCTTCATGTGGCGCCATGTGTTCGAGAATAATCGCCGCGACCATATGGCCGCCAAGCTCTCCGCCGACGGCAAGACGCTCATCGGCTCGCGCGTCAGCCTGGACGATTGGGCGACCGCCTGCCCGCATCAGGGGCCGGCCATGGCGATCGACGCCGCCGGACGCTGGCATATCGCATGGTTCACGCGCGGCAAGACGCGCCAGGGCCTGTTCTATGCGCGCAGCGAGGATGGCGGAAAGAGCTTCTCCGAGCCCCAGCGCATCGGCGACGCCGAGCGCGCGCCGCAGCGTCCGCAGCTGCTCGTCAGCGGCGGCAAGCTCTACCGCGCCTGGAAGGAGTTCGACGGAACGCTGACCACCGTCCTCGCGCAGAGCTCGCGCGACGGCGGCAAGAGCTTCGACGCGCCGCGCGCGCTGGCGCAAACGGCGGAAGCGTCGGACCATCCGCTGCTCGTCGAGAGCAAGGGCGTCGCCTATCTCTCCTGGCTCACGCAGCAGGAGGGCTACAGGCTCTTTCCGCTGGAGCGCGGCCACGCCGAGTCGGCGCGCAAGTCCACCGCCGGGCTCGCGACGCAGCGCTGAGCGGGCGCCCTTACGGGTAAGACCGGATAGATCGCTCTGCGTTCCGCGCGCTATGTCGGCGACGCCCGCGATGCGCCGCGGGCGCAGCGAGGCGCCGTCTTCGATGAAGCGATCGATCATCTTCGGCGCGCAGAGCGTCGCCCGCCGCCTCGGCCGGCTGGAGCCGCGACACATCCTCGCCTATCTCGTGATCGCCTCTCTCGCCTGGCGCATCGTCTGGCATGGGCTCTCCGCCCTGCTGGCGCCGCATGATCCGCGCACGGCGCTCGTCTTCGATGCTGCCGATCCGACGACGCTCATCCAGCTCGCTCAGCGCGAGCTGGCGCCGAACGATGATGGGCGCGCCGAGAGCGCGCGGTCGATCGCGGCGCGGCTGCTGGCCGTCGATCCGCTCGCGCCCGGCGCCTTGTCGCTCTATGGCAAAGCGGTGGCGCAGCTCGGCGATGCAGAGCGCGCCGAGCGAATTCTGCGCCTCGCCGCCGCGCATCTGCCGATCGATCTCGTCGCGCACGCCTGGCTCTATGACAGCGCGCTCGCCAATGGACGGCTGCTCGAGGCGCTGGATGAGCTGGACACGCTGCTGCGCGCGCGTCCGTCGCTGGCGCAACAGCTCGCGCCGTCCCTACAGGCGATGCTGAGCTCCGGCGCGGCGGTGGAGGACCGTTTCTTTCGGCAGCTGGCGGCGGCTCCGCCCTGGCGCGCCGCCATTGTCGCCGAGCTGGCGCCCATCATCAAAGATCCGAATGCGCTGCTTCGTCTCTTCGCCCGTCTGCAGGCGTCCAAAGCGCGTCCTTCCGATGCGGAAATGAGCGTGCTTCTCGCGCGGCTGCTGCGCGATGGTCTCTATGACGAAGCCTATGCTGCCTGGCTCGCGCATCTGCCACAGGAGCGGCTCGCCCAGCTCGGCCTGCTCTACAATGAGCGCTTTCAATATCCGGTTTCCAATCTTCCCTTCGATTGGACATTCACGCCGACGAGCGGCGCGACGATCGCGCTGACGGAAGAAGGCGGACGCAAATCGCTGAGCGTCGAATTCTACGGCGCACGCGTCGCTTTCTCGAATGTAGCGCATATGCTCATGCTCGCGCCCGGACGATACGCATTCACCGGCGCCGCCGGAACAGACGATCTCGACAATGAGCTGGGGCTACGCTGGCGAATCTATTGCGCGGCGAATCCGTCGCAGACGCTGGCGACGACGCGGCTATTGAAGAAGACCACTCCGCTGCGCGCGTTTCGCGTCGAGCTCACGGTGCCGAGCGAAGGCTGCGATGCGCAATGGCTCAAGCTCGAGATTCCGGTGCGAATCGTTTCCGACGCCGACGTCAGCGGCAGCGCGCACTATGTGAATCTCGCAGTTGAAAGTCTCGCGAGGGCGTCTAGCTCGAGCAATGCGGCAGGCGCCATCGTGCATGACCGCAAATAGACCGGCGATGGCGCGAATGCTAGCGTCGAATCACGCCCCGCTCGGGCGATTTGGCTAATCGGGGGTTTCAATGAAGAGAATTTTAGCGACCATCGCCATTTTCGGCTGCTGCGCGCAAATGGCTTACGCCGAGAGCGCGGCCGTCGGCTCACAGCCGAATCAGCGCCGCGGCGTCTGCGCCGTCGGCGAAGCGCGCCTGACGAATGTGAAGGGCGGCGTGCTTCTGTCGCGCGGCGGCTCGTTCACGGAGCTGCGTGACGCTGCGCCTCTGTCGCCGGGCGACCGCATTCTCGTGCGCGAAGGCTCCGCGAGCGTCACGGTCGGCGACAAGCCGGCGGTGCGCGCAGACACGGGCGCGATGGTGACGATCGCCGAAAACGACGGCGTCATTTGCGCGAAGCGCGTCTCGTCCAATCCCGAGACCGTCGGCCAGGAGAGTTCATTCGATCCGGGGCCTTATGTCGCCGGCGGCTTCGCTGCGATCATCGTGGGCGTGGGCGTGGGCGTCGGCGTCGGCGTCTCCAACACGGGCGCGAGCAATGACGATCAGCAGCGCAACGCCGCGCTTCTTTTGCTGCAATCCTTGAGCAATTGACGCGAGCGCGGGTCGCTCATGCGCATGACCGAGATGTTCTGCGGCGTCGCTATAGCGGCGGCGCTGATCTTCGGCGGCGCGACGCAGAAAGGCGGCGTCTCGGATGTCGTGGCGCAGCTCGCGGCGCTTCCGCTGCTGGCGCTGGTCTTGCCGGACATAGGCAGGAGCCTCGCGGGCCGCGGTTGGATCGCGGCCCTACTCGGCGTCAGCGTCGCCGTTCCGCTGCTGCAGCTCATTCCGCTCGCGCCCTCGGTTTGGAACATGCTGCCGGGGCGTGACGCCGTCGCCGACACCTATCGCATCGCCGAGCTTTCTCCGCCATGGCTCGGCCTTTCCGTCGCGCCATGGGCGACGTCGATCAGCCTTCTCGCTCTGACTGCGCCGATCGCCATTTTTCTCGGCGTCCTGTCCTGCCACGCGGAGGAGCGGCGGCGCCTGATGCTGCTCGCCACAGGCATCGGCGTCGCGACCGTCCTGCTCGAGGCGATGCAGATCGTGCAGGGCGAGAAGAGCGCGCTTCGATTCCACAGCGACGCTGACGTCGGCCTTTTCGTGAACAGAAATCACACGGCGGCCTTTCTCTATTCGCTGACGCCGCTCGCCGCCTATGCGCTGGAGCGATATTTGTCGCGGCGTTCCACCTATGGCGTGCTGTCGGTGTTCGCGCTGTTCATGCTTTTCACGCTCGGCCTCATGATGACGGGCTCACGCTCGGCTCTGCTGTTCGGCCTCGTCTCGGCCGCGCTCACCTATGCGCTTATTCTCGGCGACCGGCTCGGCGGCGCGAGAGCCGGCAAGGCCGCGGTCTATTTCGTCATCGCGCCGGCGCTCATCGTCACCGGCCTGCTGGCGCCCTATTTCGGGCTCACGCAAATCATCGATCGCTTCACGGGCGCAGATATCGCCGCCGATGCGCGCTGGACGGTGTTCCACGTCTCCTTCGACACGATGCAGGCCTTCTTCCCGTTCGGCTCCGGCCTCGGCACATTCGATCGCGTCTATCCGCTGTTCGAGCCGACGAGCATGATCGTCCCGGCGATCGTCAATCATGCGCACAATGACATTCTCGAATTGGCGATGGAGCTCGGGCTCGTCGGCGTGCTGCTCGTCCTCTGCTGGCTCGCCGCGACGCTGATCGCCGCTGTGCGCAATTTCAGCGAGACCGATACGGCGCTGAGAAAGGAGCGCTTCGCCGCTCTCATCGTCGTCGGCCTGCTGTTCGCGCATTCGACGATCGACTATCCATTGCGAACTTCGGCGCTCGCCGCCATCTTCGCCATGTGCTGCGCCATCGTCTGCAAAAATAGATCGAGCCGGTCCGCGCGCCGCGACGAGCGCCCGGCGCGGACGGAACTCGTCCACGAGCTATGAGCGCGCGGCGCAGCTCTCTGGCGCTCGCTCTTCTGCTCGCCGGATGCCAAGGCGCGTCAGTGACGCGCGATGCGGGCGGCAATCTGCGCGCCTATATGGACGAGGCGCGACGGCTCGACGCGCGCGGCGCGCAAAAAGCCATTCGCGGCGTCTGCGCATCCGCCTGCACGATTTATCTCGGCCTGCGCAATGTCTGCGTGGAGCCCGGCGCGCAATTATGGTTCCACGCCGCGCATCTGCCCGATGATCCCAGCCCCGACAGTCTCGGCTCGCTCGAGATGCTCGCTTTCTACCCCCCGCGCGTGCGCGAGTGGGTCATGCGATCGGGGGCCCTCGACAGCACGGATTTCGACAAGGCCAAAATGCTGTCCGGCGAAGCGCTCATCGCAATGGGCGTGCCCGCTTGCCGCGATGCGTCGCTCTAGAGTGTTTTCGAGCGAAGTGCGAACCGGTTCGCGTGAGGAAAACAGGACAGAACAGGGAAATCTAGAGTGATTTCTCGTCTAGCAGGCGTCGACCTGCTCCGACGTCAATTTGACCTTGACCGGACGGCTGAGCAATTCCATCAGCACGACGATGCGGTCGCGCTCGTCCATGTCGATGATCGTGGCGACGAAATCGTGGAAGGCGCCGCCGGTGATGCGCACCTTCTGGCCGATCTCGAAGGGGCGTGACCGCGCGACGATCACGCCGTCGATCTCCCTTATTTTCAAATCATCGATGAAATCGCCGGGAAGAAAGCTCGGCCTCTCGCCGGAGCGAACCAGCGCTCTCACCCCGAAGGTCGAGCAGATCGGACTCCAGCGCGTTTCTGGCGCCAACTCCACAAAAATATAGCCCGGAAACAACGGCCGTGAGACCTCTCGCGTGCGACGCGCATGCCGAACGCGCTCGAGCACGAAGGGGCAATAGACATGGAATTGCTGACGCATCAGATTTTCGAGGGCGAGACGCTCTCGATAAGGTTGCGTGCTCACCACCGCCCAGCCCAGTGCGCGGCGGTTGGAAACGCCTTCGACGACATGATCCGAATTTTGATACGACGCCATGAGGAACCTCGAAATGAGACAAAGACAAAGATCATCGGCCGACGCGGAGGTCACGCCGGATTCTGTTAGCGTTTAAAATCTAAAAGGCGCGACGAAACACGACGACGTTCTCGCACGTCATAGGACGAGGAGGTGTCGATACGGCTTCGCGTCGGATGGTCAGGCGCTCTTCACGAGCGGCGGCTCGACAAACATCATGATCAATCCGCTTTCTGTTGACGCAATGCGGCGATCATATACGGCCCGGTAATAAATTGTAAACGCCCGGCGCCTTGTGGACGGCGCGCCTAGCCTGCGTGATTATCCGCGCTGGACAAAGCTCTCCAGCACCATCTTGCGTCCGGCCTTGTCGAAATCGACCTGCAGCTTGGCGCCTTCGACATTGACCACTGTGCCCGGCCCGAACTTCTGGTGAAACACGCGCACGCCGATCGTGAAGCGCGCGCTCGTGGAGGATTTCGCCAGCACCTCGCCTTCTATCGTCGGCGGCGCGCGGCGCGATGCGGGCTTGCTCGCGCCGCTCTCGCGCGAGGCCTGCGCGCGCTTCCAGCCCGGCGTCGAATAGCTCGAGCCATAGCTATCCATATTGGCGAAGCGCGACACGCCGTAGGAGCCATATTGCGAGCCGCCCGAGGCTTCTCTCACCTCGACATTGGCGGCCGGCAGATCATCGAGAAAACGCGAGGGCAGAGTGGTCTGCCACAGGCCATGAATGCGCCGATTTGTCGCGAAGAAAATTTTCAGCCGTCGCTTGGCGCGCGTAATTCCCACATAGGCGAGACGGCGCTCCTCCTCCAATCCGGCGCGGCCATTGTCGTCCAGCGAGCGCTGATGCGGAAACAGCCCTTCCTCCCAGCCGGGGAGATAGACGGTCTCGAACTCGAGCCCTTTGGCGCCATGCAGCGTCATGATCGACACGCGTCGCTGATCGGCGGCCTCATCCGTCTCCATCACCAGCGACACATGCTCGAGGAAGCCCGAAAGATCGGGGAATTCCTCCATGGCGCGCACCAGCTCCTTCAAATTCTCGAGCCGGCCGGCGGCCTCGGGCGTCTTGTCGTCGCGCCACATTTGCGTGTAGCCGGATTCGTCCAGCACCGTCTC
The DNA here is from genome assembly GCF_000745215.1 of Methylosinus sp. PW1. Lineage (NCBI taxonomy): Bacteria > Pseudomonadati > Pseudomonadota > Alphaproteobacteria > Hyphomicrobiales > Methylocystaceae > Methylosinus > Methylosinus sp. PW1. The sequence continues at coordinate 1,762,435 of NZ_JQNK01000009.1, read as the reverse complement.
GGCGAGCTCGTTCTGCGGCATGGTCTCGATGAGGCTGCGCCAGCGATCGAAATCGGCGATCAGCGCGCGCAATGTCGCGCGCGGCTTGGGCTTCAGCTCCTCCGTCTCGACGATGACGCGCGCAGCCTGCATCAGCGGCGTGCTCTCGCGGCGTGAATATTCGTGCAGCACCTGCAGCGTGGCGTCGCCCAATCCGCGCTTGGGCGTGTTGACGATGCGTTCGAAGGCGAGATCGTCGAAAGGCTGCGCGACGCAGCGCAGATAGGCGAGCGCGTCGCGTATCTCCAGCCGCTCGTAGAATCGCGGGCCGCCGATCACGCGATAGGGCAGGCCGAGCGTGATGAAGCGCTCCTCGAACTCGCGCATCTGGAAAGACGCGCGCACGAGAATGGCGATCTCCTCGAGATCATGTCCCTTGCGCTGCAATTGCTCGATATCTTCGCCGATCGCGCGCGCTTCCTCCTCGCTGTCCCACACGCCGGTGACGCTGGGCTTCTCGCCATCGGCGCCTTCGGTGAACAGCGTCTTGCCGAGCCGTCCCTCATTGCGCGCGATGAGATGCGAGGCCGCCGCGAGAATATGCCCGGTGGAGCGATAATTGCGCTCGAGGCGCACGATTTTCGCGCCGGGAAAATCCTTCTCGAAGCGCAGAATATTTTCGACCTCGGCGCCGCGCCAGCCGTACACGCTCTGATCGTCGTCGCCGACGCAGCAGACATTGTGCCGCCCCTGCGCGATGAGGCGCAGCCAGAGATATTGCGCGGTGTTGGTGTCCTGATATTCGTCGACGAGAATATATTTGAAGCGCTGCCGATAGTCGTCGAGCACATCGGCGTTCTCGCGGAAGAGCCGCAATGTCTCGAGCAGAAGATCGCCGAAATCGACGGCGTTCAGCACCTTCAGGCGCTCCTGATAGAGCGCGTAGAGCTTCTTGCCCTTGCCGTCGCCGAAGCTCTGCGCCTCGCCGACAGGGACGTGATCCGGCGAGAGGCCGCGGTTCTTCCATGCGTCGATCTGATGCGCCAGCGCGCGCGGCGGCCAGCGCTTGTCGTCTATGTTCTCGGCCTGCAGCACCTGCTTCATCAGGCGGATCTGATCGTCGGTGTCGAGAATGGTGAAGTTCGACTTCAGCCCCGCCAGCTCGGCGTGGCGGCGCAGGATTTTCGCGCTGATCGCGTGAAACGTGCCGAGCCATTGCAGCGCCTCGGCGCCGGGGCCGGCCAAGCTCTCGATACGCTCGCGCATCTCGCGCGCGGCCTTGTTGGTGAAGGTGACGGCGAGGATTTCCCAAGGCCGCGCCCGCCCGCTGGCGAGAATATGCGCGATGCGCGTCGTCAGCACGCGCGTCTTGCCGGTGCCGGCGCCGGCGAGAACCAGCAGCGGGCCGTCGATGGTCTCGACGGCGGCGCGCTGCTCGGGGTTCAGCGCCTCGAGAAAGCGCCCGCGGCCGGCGAGCGCAGCGGCGCGCGCGGCGACGCCTCCTTCGAGCGGCGTGAAGTCTTCCGGCGGCGCTTGGCGTGACAAGGCGATTCTCCTTCGAAGCGGGGAGAATATAGGAGAACGGATGGCGAATCACCGTCCGATTCTCGATATGCCCCCGAATGTGGAGATCGCGTCAGCCCTCTTCGTCCACCTTTGCAGCCACCACCAGCCCTTCCTGGAACCAGCCGGTGAGCATTTGCGCCAGGCGCTCGGGCGAGGCGTCGGCGTGATCGCGGAAGGCGGCCATTTGGCAGATGTCGCCGAAAGCGTGGCCTTCCATCGCCAGCGACAGCGCCATGGCCTCGTCCGCCTCCAATTCGCAATGGACGGAGTCGAGATCGGCGCGCCAGATCGCGACATGGCCGTGGCCCTCGCCGCGCGGCGGCAGGTCCTGCTGCTCCATCGCCGCCTCATGCGTCGCGATCGTCCCTTCCTCCAGCTCCAGCACGATGAGGCTCGGATGAAAGGCGAAGGAGAGGCGCGGCCATTGCTCGGGCGCGAAGGCGGCGAGCTCGGCGATCGCCAGCGGCTCGGCGTCGGGCGCGTCGAAAGCATCGGTGAGCGCGCGCTCGAGCAGAGCGAGGTCGATCGCCCGCGCATTGTCGCGCCATTCGTCCTGCTCGCGCAGGAAGTCGGGAAAGCGCGTCGTGTACCAGCGCGCGTTGCGCTCGCGCGAGGGCTGCGCGCCGATATAGGCGTCGGCGAGCGCGTCGAAGGCCGTTTCGCCGATCAGCGCGCGAACGGCGGGGAAATCCGCCGCCAGAAATTCGGCGAGCCTCGCGCGATAGGCGTTCACATAGACGCCGAAAAGCGTGGTGCGGTCGGCTTGGCGCGAATTCTTCACCGATTCGAGAATGCGCGCGCCATCCTCGGCGCCGGCCAGCACGCCGGCCTGGAACAGGGCCTGCAGCTCGGCGAGCCTCATGCGGCGCTCCTTGCGCTTTCGGCGTCTATGCGCGCGGCGATCTCGCGCATATGGCCGAGCTCTGCGAGCAATTCGTCGAAGGGCGGGAAATTATCGTCGCGCTCGATCATGGTGGAGACCGCGCCGAAGCGCCGCCGCGCGCGCTCATAGAGCGCCCACACCTCGTCGCAGACCGGCTGGTCATGCGTGTCGATGCGATGCGTGCCATTGTCGGTATGGCCGGCCATATGGAATTGCGCCACGCGATCCGGGTCTATGGCGTCGATGAACGCATTGGCGTCGAAGCCGTGATTGAAGCTCGAGACGAAGACATTGTTGACGTCGAGCAGCAGCAGGCAGTCGGCGCGCCGCGCCAGCTCATTGACGAAGGCCCATTCGCTCATCTCGGATTCGCGAAAGGCGACATAGGTGGAGGCGTTCTCGACGACGAGCCGCCGGCCGAGAAAATCCTGCACGCGCATCACCCGCTCGGCGACATGGGCGAGCGCTTCCTCCGTATAGGGAATCGGCAGGAGATCGTGCAGCGTCACGCCATGCACGCCGGTCCAGGCGAGATGGTCGGAGACAAAGGCCGGCTCCACGCGCTCGGCCAGCGCTTTCAGCTCGCGCAGATAATCGAAATCTAGCGGATCGGTGGAGGCGAGCGACATTGCGACGCCATGCATGACGATCGGATAATCGGCGCGCACGCGCTCCAGCATGGCGGTCGGCCGGCCGCCGCCGATCATGTAGTTTTCCGAGATGATCTCGAACCAGTCGACGGCGGGGCGCGTCGAGAGAATTTCATCGTAATAGATCGGCCGCAGTCCGAGGCCGTGTCCCAATGGGGCGGGTCTGCTCATCTCTCGCGCTCCAAATGCTCTTTCGCGCCGCCCCCGCCGCGAGAATCGATCGCGCCCCGCATGGCGCGCGATCGACGGCTTCGATCGGCTCAACGGCCGGCGCAGGAACCCTTGGCGCTACAGGAGGCCTTATGCCCCTTGTGGTGCTTGCAGACGCCCTTTTTGGTCATGCACTTCGTCTTGCCGCCGCACTGGCCTTTTTCCATATTGCAGACGTGTTTGGAATGCTTGGCGGAAGCCTGCGTCGAAACGCCGCCCGCGAGCGCCAGAGCGATCGCCGCTGCGGCGATGGTCGAGCCCGAAACGATCTTGGCTTTCATTTTTTTCTCCCATCCTCGCTCTCGAGTCCCGGAGGGCGAGAGAGCGTGACCTGGACCTCCCCAGGTCCGGCGCGACCATAACACTCGCCGAAGGATTTGAAAGCGCGCTCCGATTCGCGCATCCGCCTCCGGTTGGCGGCCGCGCTCGCGCTTTTCATTCTCGCCGGCTGCGCCCTATCTGCGCAGCCGCGCCATCAGGCTCGACGTATCCCAGCGTCGGCCTCCCATATTCTCCACCTCGGCGTAGAATTGATCGACCAGCGCGGCGACCGGCAGGCTGGCGCCATTGCGGCGGGCCTCGGCGAAGCAGATGCCGAGGTCCTTGCGCATCCATTCGACCGCGAAGCCGAAATCATATTCGCCGGCGAGCATGGTCTTGTGGCGATTCTCCATCTGCCAGGATTGCGCCGCGCCATTCTTGATGAGATCGACGACCGCCGCTCCGTCCAGCCCGGCGCGGCTGGCGAAATCCAGCGCTTCGGCGAGGCCCTGGACGAGGCCGGCGATGCAGATCTGATTGACCATTTTGGTGAGCTGCCCGGCGCCGGACGGCCCCATCAGCCGGCTGGCGCGCGCATAGGCGGCGAGCACGGGCTCGACGCGGGCGAAATCCTCCGCGTCGCCGCCGCACATCACCGTGAGCGCGCCATTCTCGGCGCCGGACTGGCCGCCGGAGATCGGCGCGTCGAGAAAGCCGAAGCCGCCCTTTTTGGCGTGAGAATAGAGCTCGCGCGCGACCTCCGCCGAGGCGGTGGTGTGGTCGACGAAGACCGCGCCGGCCTTCAGCGCGCGAAAGGCGCCGTCCTCGCCGATCGTCACCTGGCGTAGATCATCGTCATTGCCGACGCAGGAGAAGACGAAATCCGCGCCCTCGGCGGCGAGGCGGGGCGTCGGCGCCGTCCGCGCGGAAAATTGCGCGGCGAAGCGCTCGGCTTTCTCCGCCGTGCGATTATAGACGACGACCTTGCGCCCGCCGCGCGTGACGAGATGGCCGGCCATGGGATAGCCCATCACGCCCAATCCGATGAAGGCGACGGTCAGCTCGGTCATTTGTCGGTCCTCTGCGGGTGAGATGCGAGAGCGGGGAAGCAAGCCTCAGGCCCGCCTGCATCCGCTCAGCGTATGTCGAAATCGAAATATTTGCTGCGGATCGCGCGATAGGTTCCATCGGCGACGATCGCGTCGAGCGCGGCGTCTATCGCGCTCTTCAGCTCCGTGGCGCCCTTGCGCAGGCCATAGCCGAAGCCGCCGCCGAAATAGGCCGCGTCCTGCGGCAGATCGGCGATGATGCGGCAGCAGCGCCCTTCCTTGCGCTCGCGCAGAAAATCCATGGCCGCGAGCTTTTCCTCCGCGACGACGTCCACGCGCCCCTCGGCGAGGTCCAGCATGGCGGCCTCGAGCGTCGCATAGCGCTGCACCTCGCTCTCCTTGAGCTTGTCCTCCGCATAGGCCTGCTGCGGCCCATCCGCGACGACGCCGATGCGGGCGCCCTGCAGCGCTTTCGGGTCGGCGCTCACGAGCGCCGATTGCCGCTGCGCGATCAGCGCCGAGGGCGTATGGGCGTAGGGCTTGGAGAAGTCGATTCTGCGCAGCCGCTCCTCATTGATCTCCATGGCGGAGACGACAAGATCATATTGACGGTTCTCGAGCCCGAGGACGAGGCTCTCCCACTCCTGCGTGACGAAGACGCAATCGGCCTCTATGCGGCGACAGATCTCGCGCGTCAGATCGATCTCGAATCCGGCGAGCTGATTATTGGCGTCGAGATAGTTGAAGGGCGGCCGCGCGCCTTCGCTGGCGACGCGCAAATGGCGCGGCTCGGCGGCGGCCGGGCACAGGAGAAGGGCGATGGCCGCCGCGGCGGCGACGAGGCGCCGGATCATCCCCCGGTCGTGCTCATATGCCGCGCCACGGCCGGCGCGCGCGTCGAGCGGTCGATGATGAAATCATGGCCCTTGGGCTTGCGCGCGATCGCCTCGTCTATGGCGGCGTTGAGCGAGGCGTCGGTCGGATCGGCGCGCAGCGGCGCGCGCAGATCGGCGGCGTCCTCCTGGCCGAGGCACATGAACAGCGTGCCGGTGCAGGTGACGCGCACGCGATTGCAGGATTCGCAGAAATTATGCGAGAGCGGCGTGATGAAGCCGACGCGCCCGCCGGTCTCGGCGACGCGCATGTAGCGGGCCGGGCCGCCGCTGCGATAGTCGATCTCCGTGAGCGTGAAGCGCTCGGCCAGACGCTCGCGGACCAAAGTCAGCGGGATGTATTGGTCGACGCGCTCGCCGCCGTCGATCTCGCCGAGCGGCATCACCTCGATGAAGGTCATGTCCATGCCGCGCTCATGGGCGAATCGCGTCAGCGCGACGAACTCGTCCTCATTGACGCCTTTCAGCGCCACGGCGTTGAGCTTCACCTCGAGGCCGGCGCGGAGCGCGGCGTCGACGCCGGCGAGAACGCGCTCATGGTCGCCGGTGCGCGTCAATTGTCGGAAACGCTCCCGATCCAGCGTGTCGAGCGAGACATTGACGCGCTTGACGCCGCAATCTACCAGCGCCTGCGCGAAGCGCTCGAGCTGCGAGCCATTGGTGGTGAGCGTCAGCTCCTCCAGCCGGCCGGAGAGCAGATGGCGCGAGAGACGCTCGAACAGCGAGAGAATGTCGCGGCGCATCAAGGGCTCGCCGCCGGTGATGCGCAGCTTGCGCGTCCCCCGCTCGATGAAGGCCGTGCAGAGCCGGTCCAATTCCTCCAGCGTCAGCAGGTCGCGGCGGGGCAAAAATTGCATGTGCTCGGACATGCAGTAGACGCAGCGGAAATCGCAACGATCCGTCACCGATACGCGCAAGTAGGAGACGGCCCGTCCGAACGGGTCGACGAGCGGCGCGGGGGCCGTCGGATCATAGGCGATTTTCGGATGCGGATTCATATAGTCGACCGTTTGCGGCGTCCCGTCCTGCGTATAGGCTCCAAGGGAGGTTCCTATATATTGACGGAATGGCCGCGCGTGAAGCCCCAAGGTATCGATGCGGCGGGGCGGGCGGCCGACCAGACGATCGGGAGAAGACCATGGCCGACGCGGATATTTGGCCGAGCGAAATACGCCTGATGGAAGAGGGGCGGAAGCTCAAAGTGAGCTTCGAGAATGGGGCGAGCTATGATCTTTCGGCCGAGCATTTGCGAGTGCGCAGCCCCTCGGCCGAGGTGCAGGGCCATTCGCCGGAGGAGCGCAAGACCGTGGGCGGCAAGCGCAATGTCGCCATAATCGGCGTCGCGCCGGTCGGCCATTACGCCGTGCGGCTGGATTTCGACGATCTCCACAACACCGGCATCTACACTTGGGGCTATCTCCATGAGCTCGGCGCCGGCGGCGCGGCGGATTTCGCCGCCTATGAGCAGGAGCTCGCGGAAAAGGGCCTGGATCGGGACCGTCCGGGCGAGCGATAAAAAAGCGCGCCGAACCCTTTCGGGCGCTCGGCGCGCGATCTTACGGATTTGGAGATCAGCGGGTGACGATGACTCGCGCGCCGACGCGCACGCGCTCATAGAGGTCGACGACATCCTCATTTGTCATGCGGATGCAGCCGGAGGAGACGGCCTGGCCGATGGTCTCGGGCTCGTTGGAGCCGTGGATGCGGTAGAGCGAGCCGCCGAGATACATGGCCCGCGCGCCGAGCGGATTGGTGAGGCCGCCCTGCATATGGCGCGGCAGATCGGGGCGGCGGCGCAGCATTTGCGCGGGCGGCGTCCAATCCGGCCATTCGCGCTTGCTGGAGACGACGCGCGTGCCGGTCCATTCGAAGCCCGGCCGTCCGACGCCGACGCCATAGCGGATCGCCTGATTATTGCCGAGCACATAATAGAGCCGCCGCTCATTGGTCGAGACGACGATGGTGCCGGGCGAATAGCCGCCGGGGTAGGACACGATCTCGCGGGCGACTGCGGTCGCCTGCGGCCGGCCGTCGGCCGGCTGCTGCTGTCCACGCGGACTCAAATCGAACAATCCGGCCAAGCCCCCTGTTTCGTACGCAGACCCGGCCGAGCAACCCATGAATGAAATGCACAGAGCAACTGCGATACGCCGCATGAGCTTCCCCCATTCGCCTCTAGTGACAACAATCGAGCGGCCACGGCCGCCGGAGCGGCCGTGTTGCGAGCCGGACGCGGGTCCGGCGTCGTTTCCTCGCACACCCTCGCTCTAGGCGAAAGCGGGCGGAAAGAATTTAAAAAATACGATTTGACGAAGCGGCTGCGGCGCGGCCTGCAACCTATGGGCGCGCCGAACTCGCGGCGCGCCTTCATCAGTCGTTCGGGATCAGCGGCCGCCGCGGCGGCGACGCTGCTGGCCGAGGCCCATCTGCTTGGCGAGGGTGGAGCGCGCCTTGGCGTAATTCGGAGCGACCATCGGATAATCGGCCGCAAGACCCCACTTCTCGCGATATTCTTCCGGCGAGAGACCGTATTGCGTGCGCAGATGGCGCTTGAGAGACTTGAACTTCTTGCCGTCTTCCAGGCAGATGATGAAGTCGTTCGTCACCGACTTGCGCACCGAAATGGCGGGCTTGGGCGCTTCCGCCGGCTCGACGACGACGCCGGAGCCGACCCGCATCAGCGCGCCATAGACTTCATTGATGAGGCCCGGAAGATCGCCGGCGGGAACCGAATTATTGCTCACATAGGCGGAAACGATGTCGGCCGCGAGTTCGATGTTGTTCGTCGATGTCATATCTTCACTCTTCACTTTCTCGTTTCGGCGCCGGAAGTCCTGACACGGCGCGGTCGACGGGGAAAGCCCGGCAAGCTCGGGGCGGGCAAGTCAGCGCCGTTTCGACCGCAAAGACATTTGCGGGTATACATCAATGCTCTACCCGTCGCAACTAATTCCTAACCAAGCGTCACTAAATCTGGGCATAAATATTTGTCGCGACTGCTACGTAGAACTACGCTCGAAAATCGAGCGGCCGTCGCCGTCGCCGTTTGACTTGCTCGGCCAGGCTGTGGGCGCGTCCCAGAAAGAACCGGCCATGGCTCGGTAGAAGAATGGGCCGAGCGCATATCTCGAATCGAAGTCGAATGCGTCATCCGCGTGCAGACTATGCTCGCTCAACCGCCAGTCGACGCTTCCAGCTCGGCTTCCACGCGTAGATTGTCCAGATCGCGGCCGATCGTCGCTATCGCCATTCTGTGATCCCGCGAGAAATAGGTCACGATGCAATCCCTCTTCTCGAGGTCGCCGACGATCTCGACGCGATCCCAGGCGCCGGCGTGCCCGACATAGGCGATGGTCATGTCGTAATGGCGGCTCCAGAAGAAGGGCGGGGCCTCGAAGGGCTCCTTCGCGCCGAGAATATTGCGCGCCGCCGTCTGCCCTTGGCGCTCGGCGGTGACGAAATGCTCGATTCTGATCCGCTCGCCGCTGCGGCGATCCGGCCAGCGCGCGATATCGCCGGCGGCGAAGACGTTCGGAGCGCTGGTTTCGAGATATTCGTCGACGAGGACGCCGTGATCGACGGCGAGGCCGGCCTCCTCGGCGAGCGTCGTGAGCGGGCGCACGCCGACGCCGACGACGACGGGATCCGCCGGAACGCGCGCGCCGCTCGCCAGAGCGACATGATCCTCGCCGATGGCGACGACGCTCTCGCAAAGATGAAAGACGACGCCATGCGCCTCATGCGTCGCGCGCACCAGCCGGCCTATGTCCTCGCCCAGCGTCTTCTGCATGGGCGTCGCATCCGGCGCCACGACATGGACCTCGAGCCCGCGCTCGCGCAGCGCCGCGGCGGCCTCGAGGCCGATGAAGCTCGCCCCGATCACCGCGACGCGCGAGGCGCGCGCCGCCGCGGCGATGAGCGCGCGGCTGTCGGCGAGGCTGCGCAGATAATGCACATGCGGCAGCCCGGCGCCGGGAATTGTCAGGCGCACCGGCTCGGCGCCGGTCGCCAGCAGCAGCGCGTCATAGCGTAGCGGCTCGCCATGCTCGAGTGAGACCAGCCGCGCCCTGGGGTCGATCGCGCGCACGCGTGTCGCCAACAGCAGCTCGATGCGCCGCTCCTCGTAATAAGCGCGCGGGCGCAGCGGCAGCCAGTCTTCCGGCGCCGAGCCGGCGAGATAATCCTTTGACAGATTGGGGCGGTCATAGGGGGCGGCGGCGTCGGCGCTGACCATGACCAGCGAACCGGAATAGCCCTCCTCGCGCAGCTCATGGGCGGCGGCGAGCCCGGCCGCTCCGCCGCCGATGATGACGACGCGTCCGAGCGTCGGCGGCGCCGCGCGCTCTGGCGCCTGGGGATCGATCGTCTCCATGGCGAAGAGGAGATCGCCGCGTCTTTCCGCGCGCCAGCATGGAATGGGGTCGAGCGCCGGCGCCCGCAGCGCCCGTCCGTCGCGCAGGCTGAAGCAGGCGTGATGCCAGGGGCAGCGGATCGTGTCGGCGACGACCAGCCCCTCGCCGAGCGGACCCTGATAATGGGTGCAGGCGGAGCCGATGATGGAGAATTCATCGCCGCGGCGGATCAGCAGCGCCGGCGCGGCGCCGACGCGGCCGGAGAGAATGGCGCCGTCGGCAATATTGGCGACGTTGACGCCGAGCGAGAAATCGGGGCCATCGGCCGCTGCTGCGCCCTCGCCCATGACCGGCCTCGGAGACTATAGGCTCTCCCGCGCGGCGGGATATCGCAGCTCATGTAGAGAGGCGCTCTTGCTCCGACAAGGATGCGCCGCGCGAAACCTACCTGGCGCAGCCGTGCTCGCCGCGGCTGCGCAAATGCCGCGCGACGATCCGCTCAGCCTCCTCGAGATCAGCGAATACGGCGCCCTCGAGCGCGGCCAGAGCCCCTGAGGCGCCGCAAAATCTCTTGCATTCGCCCTCGGTCACCAAAAGCCCGACGGCGATCTGATCGACGAAGACGAAATCGACATTGCTCGGCATGGGCGTCCTCGAGAGCCTTCTGAGCGAATCCTGTAGCGTGAATGCTAGGAGCGCAAGTCCATAAGTCAACAAGATTAGTCGAATATTTGGCCGCATGACGCCGCGTCCGCCTCCGCTATATTGCCGAGGGAGCCATGAGCCCTGGCGCGTTCCGCGAGGATGGGACATGGCGAGCATGGGACATGGCGAGGATGGGATGGATGGCGCCCTGATTCTCCGCTTGCTGCTTCTGCTGATCGTCGCCAATGGCGCGCCGGTGCTCGGCAAAAGGCTGCTCGGCGACGTCTTCGCCCGCCCCGTGGACGGCGGCGCCCGCTTCTTCGACGGGCGGCCGCTGCTCGGCCCCGCCAAGACCTGGCGCGGTCTTCTTCTCGCCGTGCTCGCCGCCGCCTGCTGCGCGCCGCTGGTCGGCTTTCCCGCCCATATCGGCGCATTGCTCGGCGCTTTCGCGATGGCGGGCGATCTTTTCTCGAGCTTCGTCAAGCGCCGGCTCGGCCTCGCGTCCAGCAGCCGCGCGCCGGGGCTCGACCAAATTCCCGAGGCGCTGCTCCCGCTGCTCGCCATGGCCGCCCCGGCGCGCCTCGGGGCAGGGGAGATCGTCATCGTCACCGGCCTGTTCTTTTTCGGCTCGCAGGCGCTCTCGCGGCTCATGTTCGATCTGCGCGTCCGCGAGCGGCCGTTCTGACGACGGGACAAATCGCCCGCGCGATCGAGACTTTTTTGAAATGAAGCGAGCCTCGCCGCCGCCTATGTTGGCGCGGCATTCTCGAGCTAACGGATAGGCTGTGCTCTCTGCTTCTGCTCTCGCATGGGCGCGTTCTCTGGCGTGTCGCGCCTTGCTGCCGCTCTGCCTCGCCGCCCCGGCCGCCGCCGCCGATATCGATCGCGGCCGTTATCTCGTCGAGGCGCTGACCGCCTGCGACAATTGCCATACGCCGCGCGGCCCCGACGGCTATCGGCTCGACAAGCGCTTTTCCGGCGGCTCGCAGACTTTCAATGGCGAAAATTACAGCGTGCGCGGCCCGAATATTTCTTCCGACGCCGCGGCCGGAATCGGCTCCTGGAGCGATGGGCGGCTGACGGCGGCGATAATCGCCGGCGTCGGGCCGCAGGGGCGTCTCGCGCCGGCCATGCCGTCGGAATATTATCGCATATTGACCGCGCGCGATCTCGAGGCGGTCATCGCCTTTCTGCGCACGGCTGCGCCGGTGGAGGCCGCGCGGCCCGCGCAGCGCCGCGACGGCGAGCAGAAGGCCGGGACCTTTCCCGGCGCCGAGGCGCCTTTCGAGGAGAGCGCGCTCGACGATCCGCTGCGGCGCGGCTTCTATGTCGCGACTCTGGCGCGCTGCATGGAATGCCACAGCGGCGAGACCAATGGCGCGCTCGATCATAAGGAGAAGCTCGGCGCCGGCGGCAAGCTGTTCCGCACGCCGGCGGGAACGGCGGTCGGCGCCAATATCACCCAGCATCCGACGGCCGGGATCGGCGCCTGGAGCGACGCGGAGATCAAGGCCGCGATCGTCGCCGGCGTCGGCCGCGACGGCAAGCCGCTCAAGCCGACCATGGCCAATCTCTCCAAGGCGCATTTCTCGAAGATGACGCCGCGCGATCTCGATGCGCTCATCCTCTGGCTGCGCACGATTCCGCCCCGCGCGGGGCAGTGATGCGCCGCTCTAGCGCGCGTCCGCCCGAAGATTGGCGCGAATAGCGTCCAGCAATTCGCCCTCGAACAACAGCGCCATGCCGAAATGGCGCTCCATGTCGAAATCTCGGCGCGAATTCATGTCCAGCGAGGCGCTGTGCATGGCGATGAGCCGCCCATCGTCGCTGAAAATCCCCGAGCCCGAGCCGCCATAGCCGTCGTTGCAATCATGCCGCGCGCGGCGAATTCCTGCCTCCGTCGGCGCGTCGATCTGGCGAATCTGGCATTCCTCTATGCTGGTCGCGCGGCGGAAATTGGAGTGGCCGGCCGGCGACACCATCACCACGCGCAGAGTCTCGACGCCGGTCGGCAGCGCCGGAGCGTCGGGGATCGGCTGCGGCGCTATATCGGCGTCCACCGGATCGCGCAGGCGCACCAGCGCCCAATCATCGGTGATGTTCAGCGATTTGGCGTCGCGGGCGAAGCCGAAGCGAAGGCTGTCGATGTCGAAGGCGTATTCTTTCTCGCCGATGGAGAAAGCGCAATCGTCTATGGGATGCGTCGGCCGCAGCTTGCGATCGACGAAATTATGCGCATTGAGCACGACGAGGCCGCGGTCGCCGATCAGCCAGGCGGCGGCGGCGCGTTCCGGCACGCCCTCCTCCGTGCGGCACGTCAGCACGCCGGCGCCCGGATAGCGGCGAAAATCCTCCTCCGCCATGAAGCGCCGCGCCTCCCGCGGATAGAGCGCCGCCAAGGCCGCGGCGGCGCTGGCCGCGAGCAGCAGGGCCGCGACGACCGTCGTCGAGAAGCCAGAAAGACCTGCGCCCGCAACCCGTATGACGCCTCTCATCCCGCGTCCTTTCCTTCACGCCTCCGTCATATTCTAGAGTCGTTCCGGTTCAGATTGAACCGGAACGACTCTAGATTTCCTCGTTCCGGCGTGTTTTCTTCACGCGAACCGGTTCCCACTTCGCTCGAAAACACTCTAGCGGGTGAGGCGAAGCTCGACCAGATGCGCGGGCGACTTCGCCGCTCAGGCGGCCCGCAGCCGATGCAAGGTGATCTCTGGCGGACAATTGAAGCGCACCGGCAGCACGGAAGAGCCGGCGCCGACCGACGTATAGCCTTGCATGTCGTGATATCGCCAAGCGCCGGCGCCATAGGCGCGCGGCAGCACGGAGTCGAGCGTGAGCGCGACGCCGCCCGGCAGGCAGATCTGCCCGCCATGCGTATGGCCGGCGAGCAGAATATCGAAGCCCGCATGCGCCGCCTGACGGAAAATCTCCGGCGTATGCGAGAGCAGCAGCGAGAATTCGCCTTGCGGTATCGCCTCGCCGGCCTTGGCGATATTGTCGACGCGAAAATAATGCGCGTCATCGACGCCGGCGACATGAATGCGCGCGCCGTCGCGGACGAATGTCTCGCATTCATTGAGCAGAACGCGCATTCCCATTTGCTCGAGGCCCGGCGTCATCAATATGGTGTCGTGATTGCCGAGCACGGCGAGGATCGGCGCGCGCAAAGTCGCGCGCAGCTCCGCCATGCCCTCCAGCGCCGCCGTGTGGGACCCGTGCGTCGCGCCGCGATAATCGCCGGTGAGCACGCAGAGATCATAGGCGAGATCGGCGACCATCGCGCGCAGCCGCGCCATCGCGCCCGGACACATATCGACATGCAGATCGCTCAAATGGAGAATGGCGAAGCCGTCGAAGGCGCGCGGCAGCCGCGCGCTGACGATCTCATTCTCGCGTAGCCGAAGCTTCTCCGCATTGGCGAGACCGCGGCGGTAGAGCCCGACGGCAGTGAGCGCGGCGCGGATCAGCAGCGGCGAGGCGGCGAGATTCTCGGGGTGAAAGAAATTGAGGCCCTGGCCGAAGATCTGCGCCTCATGGTCACGCTCTATGCCGAGCCTCTGGCGCGCATGCAGCCGTCCGAGCCGCGCCTCCAGCGCGCGCATGATGTCGTCCTCGGTCGGCGTCGGCTCGTCGGACATGTCGCAGCGCTCCATTCAAGAGCAATATAACCGGCCGCGACAATTTGCCTATGGCGTCGCCCCGCAGCGAAAGCCTTCGCTTTCGATCGCTTCTCATCCTATCCGCGCTCCGCCGACGCAATGCGCCGATTGTCTTTTCGCGCGGCGCTCCTACGTCACAGGCGTCGTGCGAGTCGCGCCGGCGCGCGCGTCACGCCGATCGTCCATTTGAAAGAGGAGGCGGAAATGGCGGAAGCGCAGACGAGAGTTCCCGTGAGAGAATCGAAGGAGACGCTGCCGAACTCTGGATTGTTCGACTGGCATCCTCTCGAGACGTTGCGGCGGCAGATCGATCGCTTGTTCGAGGATGCGCCCTTCCAAAAGGGCGCGACGCCCGATCTCGAGCCTTTCGGCCGCTTCGGCATCGGCTGGGCGGCGACGCCCGCGGTCGATCTCGTCGAGAAGGACAAGGAATATCAGATCACCGCGGAGCTTCCCGGCATAGACGAGAAGAATGTCGAGGTGAAGCTCTCCAATGGCTCGCTCATCATCAGCGGCGAGAAGAAGGAGCAGCGCGAGGAGAAGGACAAGGGCTATTTCCTCTCCGAGCGTCGCTATGGCTCCTTCCGCCGCGCCTTTCGCGTGCCGGAGAATGTCGAGTCCGACAAGATCGACGCGACCTTCGCCAAAGGCGTGCTGACCGTGCATCTGCCCAAATCGGCGCAGGCGCAGAAATCCGAGAAGAATATCGATATAAAGGCCGCGTGAGCGGCGACGGCAATCTCCCTCTCCCGCCGCGCGCGGGAGAGGGCGCGAGACGGATTTTCGACGAATGGCGGGCCATTTTCGCCTCGCGACCTTCAACATAGAGAATTTGGACTGGTCGCCATCGGCGCAGGACGAATTCGATCGGCGCCTCGCCGTGCTGCGTCCGCAACTCGCGGCGATCGACGCCGATATTCTCTGCCTTCAGGAAGTCGATGCGCAGCGCGAGGCCGCGCATGCGCCGCGCCGCTTCATCGCGCTCGATCGTCTCGTCGAAGGCGGCGGCTATGCGAATTTCTTCCGCGCGACGACCTCGCGTCCGGGCGGCGACGCGCCCGCCGATATTCACAATCTCGCGCTGCTCTCGCGCTGGCCCGTCGTCGAGCATCGCCAGCTCTATCACGACATCATCGCGCCCTGGCGCTGGACTCCGCCGGCGGAGACGAGCGTCCCGCAGCCGATCGACATTCTGTTCGAGCGGCCCATTCTCTATGCTCGCGTCGATCTCCCCGATGGGGCGGCGCTGCATGTGCTGAATTTGCATTTGCGCGCGCCGCGCGCCGTGCCGCTGCCGGGCGAGGCCGATCGCAAATCGAGCCGCGCCTTCGCGGAAGGCCAATGGCTCGCCGCGCAAAAGCGCGAGGGCCAGGCGCTCGAGGCGCGGCTCTTCGTCGATCGCATTTTCGATGTGGAGACTGCGCCGCTCATCGCCGTCTGCGGCGATCTCAACTGCGACGCCTATGATGCGCCCGCGCGCATTCTCTGGGGCGCGGAGGAAGCCGCGGCCGGGCCGCGCAGTCTCGCGCCGCTCGCGCTGCGCATAGAGGAGCGCGCGCGCTTCACCGTGATTCACGCCGGCCGCAAGACGCTCATCGATCAGATATTGGCGTCGCCCGCACTCGCGGCGCGATGCGAGGAGGTCGTGATATCGAATGAAGGCCTCGCCGACGAGGCGACGGCGCAAGATCCGATTCTCGGCTCGCTCCACGCGCCGCTCGTCGCACGCTTTCGTCTTTGAGACTATTGCCGATCGTCCTCGAAGCCTTCGCAGCTCTCGTCGAATTCGTCGAGCCCCGCCTCCAGATAGCTCGCCAGCAGCGGAATGCCGAGCAGATATTTCGAGGTCGGCCCTTTGCGTCGTTCCTTCGCCTGAATGACGGCGGAATCCCAATCATCGGCGGTGAAATCGCCGCGTCCGACCCAGACGAGCGCGACCAGCTCCGCCTGCTCGTCATCGTCCATCGCCTCGATGAACTCGACGAGCTCGCGCCGATTGGGCGACCATCCCTCCTCCGTCAGCACGCTCACGAATTTGTCGTCGGAAGGATTGGAGGCGTCGGGCCGCATGCCTTCGTCCTCGGCCTCCAGCTCGCGCGCCTTGACGATGACGAAGCAGACTTTATCGGTATTGATTTCCGGCATGGCTCACGTCCTCGCGATGTGATCGACGTCATATGGGGCGCGGGACGGCTCGATCACGGTCACGCCGGCGGCGCGCATTTCCGCGCGCGCCTTCTCGCCGCCCTCGCGCGTCACCGGCCGCGTGGCTTCGCGCAGCACATGAGTCTCGAAGCCGAGACGCGCGGCGTCGATGGCGCTGCATTTCACGCAGAAATCTTCGGCGAGCCCCACGATGAAAATGCGATCTATGGCGCGCCGGCGCAGCTCCTCCGCGAGGCTGGTGCCGTCGAAATCGGAATATTGCTCGCGCTCCGCACGCTTGGCCTTGGAGACGAAAAAAGCGCCCGGCGGCAGGCGCAGCTCAGGGTGAAACTCCGCGCCTCTGGTGCCGCGCACGCAATGCTGCGGCCATTCGCCGCCCTGCGCGGCAAAGCTCACATGGTCGGGCGGATGCCAGTCGCGCGAGACGATGATCTGCGTTCCGGAGCGGCGCGCCTCGTCGATGACCTCATTGACGACCGGGAGAATCTCCTCGGCCTTCGGAACAGCGAGCTTGCCGCCAGAAAAAAAGTCGAGCTGAAGATCGACGATCAGCAGAGCGTCGGTCGAGCGCAGCCCTATCTTCTTTCGCATCATCGCGACCCCCTCCAATGAAGCCGCCTCATGTCCTCGCCGCAAGACCGAGCGCCATCCGATCGCCTCGCCCAGGAGCTGCAGCGCCAGCTCGCGCGCGCGCCCGTCGGCGTCGATGTCGTAGAGACACATATGTCTCGCCTGTTCCTCGCGGGAGACCGCGTCTATAAATTGAAGAAGCCCGTGCGCTTCGCCTTCCTGGATTTTTCGACGCCGCGCGCGCGTGAGGCCGATTGTCGCGCAGAGCTTCGGCTCAATCGTCGTCTCGCGCCGAATGTCTATCTCGATGTGGTTCCGGTCACGCTCGCCGATGGACGATTGTCGATCGGCGGCGCAGGCGAGACCGTCGATTGGCTGGTCGAGATGAAGCGCCTGCCGGCCGAGCTGATGCTCGATCGTCTGCTCGTGAGCGGCGCCGTCGACACGCATCGGATCGAGGCGCTCGCAACGCGCCTCGCGATCTTCTACGCCGGCGCTGAACGCTCGACGATTTCCGCGTCGGATTATGTCGCGCGCTTCTCGCGCGAGCAGGCGGAAAATCGACGCATCGTCACGCTGCGCGATTTCGCGCTCGATCATTGCGACGCCATCTCTCTGCTCGATCGCGTCGATCGCCTGCTGGCGGAGCAGGCGCCGGCGCTGGAGGCGCGCGTGCGCGAAGGGCGCATCGTCGATGGACACGGCGATCTGCGGCCCGAGCACATCTGCTTTTGCGAGCCGCTGGCGATTTTCGATTGTCTCGAGTTCAATGAAGAATTGCGGCAGGTCGATCCTTTCGACGAGCTGGCCTTTCTCGATCTCGAATGCGCTCTGCTCGGCGCGCCGCAGATCGGCGCGGCCATTGTCGAGGCCACGGCGCTGCGTCTGCCGGCTCCGCCGCCGCCCGCGCTCTTCGCGCTCTACGGCGCTTGCCGTGCGCTGCTGCGCGTTCGCCTCTCGCTCGCTCATCTGCTCGATCCCGCGCCGCGTCACAAGGACAAATGGGAGCCGCTCGCGCGCCGCTATCTCGCGCTCGCGCGTGAGCGCCTCACGCGCATCGGGTGAGATGCGGCTGTCTCGCGCGGGGGGCCTTGCGCGTGAGAGACGCCTCCACCTCGCGCTCAAATTCGGCGAGGCTCACGCTGATCGTCACCGGATAGGGATTGGCGCAGGGCGAAAGGCCGCGGGCGTCGGACGGCAGCGCCGCCATCGCCGCGCGCGCATGCTCGCGAATGTCGGCAAGGCTCGGATGCGGCTTCACCAGCTCGCCGTCGCGCATCACCGGCTCGAGCAATGGAACGCCGGAGTAGCGTTCGTCCTCGCGCGCGATGACGTCGCGCAGCGCGACGCCATCGTGGAATTGGCGGAAGATCTGCTTGCGGCCCGGCAGATTGCGCTTGCCGGGCGACAGCTTCATGCGCCCCTCGCCGGCGAATTCCTCGAGCTTATAGGCGATATCGAGCGCCGGCGCGTCGGTGGACGCCGCCATTTCCGTGCCGACGCCGAATGCGTCGATCGGCGCATGCGAGGCGGCGAGCTTGTCGATGAGCGTTTCGTCGAGTCCGCCGCTCGCGACGATCTCGACGCGCGTGAGCCCGCCTTCGTCCAATATGCGCCGCGCCTGCCGCGACAGCGCATCGAGGTCGCCGGAGTCGAGCCTTATCGCATGCACGTCGAAATCGGCGCCCATTTCCTGCGCCAGCGCGACGACTCTGCGCACGCCTTCCAGCGTATCAAAGGTGTCGACCAGCAGCGTCGCGCCGGGAAAGATGCGCGCATAGGCCTCGAAGGCGGCGGCCTCCGAAGGGCATGCCTCGATGAAGCTGTGCGCCATGGTTCCGGCAACGGCGATGTCATGCGCTCTGCCCGCGGCGAGATCGGAGGTGGCGGCGACGCCGGCGATATGAAAAGCGCGCGCGCCTTTCACCGCCGCGTCGAAGCCTTGCGCGCGGCGCGCGCCGAAATCGACGATGGCGCGTCCGCGCGCGGCGAAGACCACGCGCGCCGCCTTGGAGGCGAGCATCGTCTGCAGGCCGATCTGATTGAGGATCAGCGTCTCGACGATCTGCGCCTCGCCGATCGGCGCCGTCACTTCGAGAATGGGCTCATTGGCGAAGAAGGGCGTGCCCTCCGGCAGCGCGCGAATGTCGCCGGTGAAGCGAAATCGCGCGAGCCAGTCGAGAAACTCGCGCCCAAAGCCGAGCGAGGAGAGATAGCGCAAATCGTCTTCCGAAAAGCGCAGCTCCTGCAGCTCTCTCAGCACATCGGCGAGGCCGCAGGCGAGCAGGAAATTGCGCGCCGGCGGCAGGCGTCGGACGAAGAGGCCGAATGTGGCGCGGCGTTCCGCCATGCCGAGCTCGAAATAGGCGCGGAGCATGGCGATCTCATAGAGATCGACGAAGAGAGCATTTGCGGTCATGGGGCGCCTTTCGGACCAGTGTCGAGCAATTCGTCTATGGAGCCGCCGCTATGGAGACGCGTGATCGCCTCGGCGAGCAGCGGCGCGACGCCGAGCGTCACCAGGCGCCCGCGCAAGCGTTGCGCGACAGCTTCGTTCAGCGCGACCGTGTCGGTGACGACGATCTCCTCGATCGGCGCTTCGCGCAGCGCGTTCTCGGCGTCGCGCGCGAAGAGTCCATGTGTCGCGGCGAGGAAGATGCGCGTCGCGCCATTGGCCCGGCAGGCGCGCGCGGCGCGCGCCATCGTGCCGCCGCTGCTGATGAGATCGTCGAGAATGACGACCGCGCGGCCCGCCACGTCGCCGGCGAAAATCTCGCCGGCGATCTCGCCCATGCTGCGATGCTTGTCCATGAAGCCCTTCGCGACCGGATGCGCGAGGATGGTCTCGAGGCGCTGGCGGAACAGCTCGGCGCGCTTCTCGCCGCCGAGATCGGGCGAGACGATCGCCGCAGGCTCGGCGCCGAGCCGATGCGCGAAATAGCGCGCGAACAGCGCCTGCGCGTCGAGCGCGACCGTCTCTATGCGAAAGGCGTTCTGGAACGCCGCGATATTATGCGCGTCGATGGCGACGATGCGATCGGCGCCGATCGCCTCCAGCAATTGCGCGACATAGCGCGTGGCCACAGGGTCGAGCGGCTTGGTGCGGCGATCCTTGCGCGCATAGCAGAGATAGGGCGTGACGGCGGTGACGCGCGCGGCGCCGGCGTCGCGCAGCGCGCCGATGAAGAAGAGAAGGCGCAAGAGCTTGTCGGCGCCGCTGTCGCCCGTCTCGCCCTCGAGGCTCGAGAGGACATAGACATCCTTGTCGCGCACGCCGACGAGCGGCCGCGTCTTGCGCTCGTCATCCTCGAAGCGGCGCTCCTCATGCGGCGAGAGCGTGATCGCGAGCGTGCGCGCAACGCGCTCGCCGAGCGCGCGGCTGGAGCCGAGCGCGAACAGCACGATCGCCTCGTCTGTCGCCGGAGGCGGCGGCTCACGCGCCGGCGCCGGCGCTTCATAGCGCTGAATGTTCAAAGCGCCGAGCACGGCGCCGAGCGCGCCATCGGCGAGCGCGAGCGGCGCCGCGAGCAGCTCGACCCCGGCGCGGTCGCGGCCCTTCTCGACAAGCGTGAACTCCACGAGCGCGGGCTCGCCGATGCGCAAGGCTTCATCGAAGAGACGACGCAGGCGCACGGCGCCGCGACGGTTGGGCGCCTCGCTCAAGCGCGCGCCTTCCGCGACGGCGCCGAGCAGCAGCGCCACAGCCTTGGCGCCGATCACGATCTCATAATCGCGGGTATCCGGCACCGCGCGAAAGGCGAAGCCGCCATGGCGCAGATCGGCGACGACATCGGCGAAGGTCGGCGCGACGCCGCGGCGCGAGGCGCGCCAATGCTCGAGCGCGTGGCGCGTCTCGACGCCGATCGGCCGCGGCGCGAGATCGATGCGCTCGAAGAGACGCTTCAGATGAGGTTGCGTCTCGGCCAGCGTGGTCATTCGAGCCTCTCGCTTCGATCGCGCGGCGCCAATTTCTCGGCCAGCCATTCCGCCGCCAGCGCGGCGACCTGCTCCAGAGTTCCAGTCTCCTCGAACAAATGTGTCGCGCCTAGCACGACGTCGAGCCGTGCGTCGCGCAAGCGTCTCGCCGCGATGCGATTGAGATTAAGAACATCGAAATCGAGTCCGCCGACGATGAGCAAAGTGGGCGCGCGCACATGCTCGAGCGCATGGCTCGCGAGATCTGGACGTCCGCCGCGCGAGACGATCGCTTTCACCTTTTGCGGCCGTTCTACCGCCGCGACGAGAGCCGCGGCCGCGCCCGTGCTGGCGCCGAAGAGGCCGATCGGCAGCTCGCAGAGCAGAGGCTCGGCCGCTGCCCAATCGATCGCCTCGACGACGCGGCCGGCCAGCAAGGGAATGTCGAAGACATTGCGGCGGTCCTCGGCTTCTTCCTCGCTCAGCAAATCCATCAGCAATGTCGCGAGGCGCCGCTCGCGCAGCGCGGCCGCGACGAAGCGATTGTGCTGGCTGAAGCGCGAGGAGCCCGAGCCATGCGCGAAGATTATCGAGCCCTGCGCAGCTTCTGGAACTGCGAGCGAGCCGCCGAGCCGGCGCGGCCCGACGGCGACCTCGAATTCGGCGATCGGCGTCGTCATGATGCGCATCCTTCCGCCAGCGGCGACGAGACATCCTTCGCCACGCCCTATGTATCTATCGCGCCGCTCGCGCGAGCGGCGAAATTCGCGTCACTAGAACGGAGGCTCGGCCATGCAGACGACGCCGGAAATCGACTTTCAGGGCATGGAGGCCTCGCCGCAGGCGCAGGCGCGCATCGCGCATCAGATCGATGAGCTGGAGACGCGCTTCGGCCGCGTCACCGCTTGCCGCATCGTGGTCAAGGCGCCGAGCGCGCGTCATCACACGGGCGGGCAATATGAGATCAACATACGCCTCGCTCTGCCAGACGGGCGCGAGGCGATCGTCGAGCGCACGCCGCCGCAGGACGAGCGCTATCAGGATTTCGAGTTCGCGCTCAATGACGCTTTCAAGCGCGCGCGCCGGCGCCTGCAGGATCAGGTGCGGCGCCTCGAGGGACATGTGAAGCAGCACGCCGAGCCCGCGCTCGGCGTCGTGCGCCGGCTGATGCGCGAGGATGGCTATGGATTCTTAGAAAGCGCGGATGGACGTGAACTCTATTTTCACCGCAATAGCGTTGAAGGCGCGGGCTTCGATGCGCTCGAGCGTGGCGATCGCGTGCGCTATGTGCCTGAAGACGCGGAGGATGGCCCGCAGGCCAGCGCGGTGCGGCCGCTCGGCGAGCGCGCGCCGTCGTGAGCGCGCCCTCGCATCGCGGCGGCGGCCGACTATATCGAAGGCGTCGCGCATCCGCGCCGGAGCAGGCGAGCCATGCCGTTTCGAGATCGTGACGACGCAGGTCGCCGCCTCGCCGATGCGCTCGCCGCGCATGTCGGCGAAGTTTGCGTCGTCTATGCATTGCCGCGCGGCGGCGTTCCCGTCGCCGCGTATATCGCCGAGAGGCTGAAGGCGCCGCTCGATCTCGTGCTGGTGCGCAAGATCGGCGTTCCCTATCAGCCGGAGCTGGCCATGGGCGCGATCGCCAATGGCGGCGCGCCGATCATCGTGCGCAATGAGGATGTGATCGCCGCCGCGGAGGTGTCGGAAGCCGTCTTCGATTCCGTCTGCGCGCGTGAGCGCGCCGAGCTCGAGAGACGGCGCGGCGCCTATCTGCGCGGCCGGGCGCGGCCGGATGTCGCCGGCAAGCTCGCTGTCGTCGTCGACGACGGCGTCGCGACCGGCGCGACGACGCGCGCGGCGTTGCGCGCGGTTCGCGCGCTGCAGCCGCGCAGGCTCATTCTCGCCATTCCCGTCGCGCCCACCGATGCGCTCGTAGCGCTGCGCCACGAGGCCGATGCGATCGTCTGCCTCGAGGATTATCGAAGCTTCGGCGCGATCGGCTTCTTCTACGAGAATTTTCGCCAGATCGAGGATGAGGAGGTGATCGAGATTCTCGATCGCTTCTCGCCGCTCGCATGATCGGAGAGCCTGATGCGCGTCGGCGCGCCCAAGGAAATCAAAGACAATGAGTTTCGCGTCGCGCTGACCCCGGCGGGCGTCTACGAGCTCGTGCAGCGCGGGCATTTCGTCATGGTGGAGAGCGGCGCCGGCGTCGGCGCCGGCATTTCGGACGGCGATTTTCAGACGGCGGGCGCCGCGCTGACGGAAGGCCCGGAGGCGATTTTCGCCACGGCCGATCTCATCGTGAAGGTGAAGGAGCCGCTGGCGCAGGAGCGCGCGCGATTGCGGCCCGGACAGCTGCTGTTCGCCTATCTGCATCTCGCCGCCGATCGCGCGCAGGCGCTCGATCTCCTGCGCTCCGGCGCGATCTGCATCGCTTACGAGACCGTGACCTCGCCCTTCGGCGGCCTGCCGCTGCTGACGCCCATGTCGGAGATCGCTGGGCGGCTGGCGCCGCAGGCGGGCGCGCGCTGCCTCGAGAAGATCATGGGTGGGCGCGGCGTGCTGCTCTCCGGCGCGCCGGGCGCGCCGCCGGCGGAGACGCTGATTCTCGGCGCCGGGACCGTCGGAACGCAGGCGACGATGATCGCGCTGGGCATGGGCGCGAGCGTCATCGTCGCCGATCGCGGGGCCGAGCCGCTGCGGCGCCTCTCGGCGCGTTTCGGCAATGCGCCGCGCACCATATTCTCGACGCCGACGGCGATAGCGGAGCTGGTGCGGCGCGCCGATCTCGTCATAGGCGCGGCGCTGGTTCCCGGCGCGGCGGCGCCCAAGCTCGTCAGCCGCGGCATGGTCGCGGGCATGAAAGCCGGCGCCGTCATCGTCGATGTGGCGATCGATCAAGGCGGCTGCTGCGAGACATCGCGGCCGACGACGCACTCCGATCCCACCTATGTCGTCGATGGCGTCGTGCATTATTGCGTCACCAACATGCCGGGCGCCGTGCCGCGCACCTCCACATTCGCGCTCGCCAGCGCGACTCTGCCTTTCGTGCTCGCGCTCGCCGACAAAGGGATCGGCGCCTTGCGCGACGATCCGCATCTTTCCGCCGGCCTCACAGTGGCGCGCGGGGAGATCGTCAACGCCGCCGTCGCCGCGGCGCTCGGCCTCGCTGTCGCGCCGGCGGAGAAATTCACGACAGGAGCGTAATATGCGGCTGCTATCGCCCGCCTTCGCCCATGGGGAGGAGATACCGCGCAAATACACATGCGACGGCGCCAATGTCTCGCCGCCGCTGAGCTGGAGCGGCGCGCCCGCGCAGACCAAGAGCTTCGTGCTGCTCTGCGACGATCCAGACGCGCCGGCCGGCGTCTGGCGCCATTGGGCGGTCTATGATCTCTCGCGCGACGCCACAGGATTGCCGGAAGGCGCCGGGCGTCCAGGGCCGCAGCGCGGCTTCTCGCAGGGGATCAATGATTTCGATGGCTCCGGCTATGGCGGGCCATGTCCGCCGCCGCGCCATGGCCCGCATCGCTATCGTTTCCGGCTGCTCGCCTTGTCCACGGCCTCGCTGGCCGTTGCGCGCAAGGAGCCGAGCTGTCTCGAGGTGGAGCGCGCCGCCAATGAGGTCCTGCTCGAGGAGACGGCGCTGGTCGGCGCGTATCAGCGCTGAGCGCGCTCAGTCGGCGCGGCGCTCGGCGGCGGGAGCGGGCTCTTTCTTCTCCTTCTTCTCGCTTTTGGCCTCGCTGGGCGTGAAGATGCTGCGCACGCGCTGGCCGGGCTTCTCCACGACAGTCGCTTGGCCGGTCGATGTGTCATAGATGAGCTTGTCGCCCTTCACGACGCTGTCGCCCTGGGTGAGCGTCACATTGCCGAAGAGATAGACCTTGTTCTCGCTGCGGTCATAGCTGCCGCGATCGCCCGTGCCGATCTGATCCTTGGAGACCAGAGTCACCGGCCCTTCGGCGTCTATGTGGCGAACGCGGTCGCTGCCGCCATTGCTCTCCTGGCCCTGCTGCGGCTTGTCGAGCAGCAGGATGAGGCGCGAGGCCTTCAGCGTGGAAGGGCCGTTCACGACGACGACGCCGCCCGAATAGATGAGCTTCTGCTCCTTGTCGAAATAGTCGAGCTTGCCCGCGTCTATGTCGACCGGGTCCTTGGCGCCGGCGCCGGGGAGAATGCCGCCGGAGCGGCCTTTGGCGGCGAGCGGCGCTGCGGCCAGAAGCGCGGCCGTGAAGATGGGAATCACTTTCATCGTGATCATTTTGCTGGCGATCTTTTTCATTTGGCGATCATTTTCATGGAGACGATCCTTCCGCCGCGCCGGCGTCGTCGTCGCCGGGAAGCGTCGTATGCACTGCGCCGGAGAATGTCGCGCGTCGCTCGCTCTGCGAGAATTCGACCGATTGCGACGTCACCACCGATTTGTCCAGCGTCAGCCTGGTCGGACGGTCGGAGGTCACGATATTGCCGCGAAAATCGATCACCGCGGCTTCCGTGCGCAAATCATAATGCTTGCCGTCGAAGATGCGCGCGCCGCCGGAGAGATCGGCGCGGTCGCTCTTGGCGTCATAGAGGCCATGTTCCGCCGTCAGCACGACATTGGTCTCATTGTCGCTCTGTATATGCACCTCGAGCTGCTCCAGCTCGAACACATCGGGCTTGGCGATATCCTGAATGCCGGTGCGGGCGTGCAGCTCATAGGGGCGGCCGTCCTTGCGATAGCCGACGAGCTTGGGGCTTTCTATGGTGATGCGCGTGCCCTGCATGGCGATGCGCGAGAAGCGCAGATCGGCCGGCAGAAAGCGCAGAGAATGGAGCGCCACGCCCACGGCCACGGCGGCGACGATCGCGCCGCTGCCCCACAGCAGCCAGCGCCGCAGCCGGGCGACGCGCTGGGAATGGCGCCGCGCCTGCGGAATGGCGTCGCGTCTCGGCGCGATGATGGAGGCGAGCCGATCGCGTCTGTCGGTCGGCGACGAGGCGTCGTTCATTCTAATTCTGCCCGCCAATTCTGCGCGTCATCCTCGATCTGGGTTCCGGCCACGCTCAAAAACGCTCCGGCGCCGCCGCGAGATAACGCCGGCCGCATGGCGAATTCGAGGCGTCACTCATGCGAGAAAATATCGGTCTCCGGCCAGCCCGCGAGATCGAGCCGCGCGCGCGTCGGCAGAAACTCGAAGCAGCGGGCCGCGAAATCGGCGCGGCCCTCGCGCGCCAGCATGGTGTCGAGCTTCTCGCGCAGCGCGTGGAGATAGAGCACGTCCGAGGCCGCATAGGCGAGCTGCGCGTCCGAGAGCGTCGCCGCGCCCCAGTCGGAGGATTGCTGCTGCTTGGAGATTTCCACGCCGAGCAATTCGCGCACGAGATCCTTCAGCCCATGGCGATCCGTGTAGGTGCGGATGAGCTTGGAGGCGATCTTGGTGCAATAGACCGGCTCCGCCATCACGCCGAAGGTCTTCGCCAGAATGGCGATGTCGAAGCGCGCGAAATGGAAGAGCTTCAGCACCTTCGGATCGGCGAGCATGCGCGTCAGATTGGGCGCCGCGGTCTGGCCCGGCGCGATGCGCACCAGATCGGCGTCGCCATTGCCGCCGGAGAGCTGGACGAGGCAGAGCCGGTCGCGATGCGGATTGAGGCCGAGCGTTTCCGTGTCGATGGCGACGACGGGGCCGAGATCGGCGCCGTCCGGCAGGTCGCCCGTATGCAGGCGGATGGTCATGGGCTTTTGATTCGCTTTCTCGAGGGAGAGCGATCTTTAGCCGATTTCCGGGGGCTTTGTCGAAGCGGGGGGGGGGGCTCCGAGCCGTTATGGCGTGTTCCAATAGCCGAAGGGCCGCTTCGACAATTCAGAGTTGAAATAGCGCGGATCGCCCGAGACCTCGCGGCCGAGCCAGCCCGGGCGGTCGAAGCTCTCCTCCTCGGAGCCGAGCTCGATCTCGGCGATGATGAGCCCGTCATTTTCGCCCAGGAACACGTCCACGGTCCAGATATGGCCGCCGAACACTTCCTCATAGCGCGTCTTCTCGATCAGCGGCCGCTCGCACAGGCGATCGAGCATGATCTGCGCATCCTCGACGGGAACGGGATATTCGAATTCCGAGCGGGTGACGTTGGAGGTTCGGCCTTTGATCGTCAGAAAGGCGGCGCCGCCGGCGATGCGCACGCGCACCACGCGATCCTCGGCGCGCGAGAGATAGCCTTGGCGAAAGGCGACGCCGTCGTTGCGCGGCCGCCACAGCTCGCGCGTGACCAGAAACTTCCGCTCGATCTCGACGCCCATTCCTTCCTCCTCCTGCTTCAGATCGCCAGAGCGGCGGCGCGCTCGACGCCTTTGGGAAAATTCACATTGAGCCGCGGATCGGCGTCGAGCGCGGCGAGCGCCTCGGCGAGGCGACGCTCGTCCTCGCTCTCCAGCGCGACGCTCTCCATTGGCGCGGAGCCGATCTGCATCCGCACGAATTCCGCCGCGCAGCCGCGAAAGGAGAAGCGCAGCCGCGACTTTCGCACCGCGACGGCGCGCAACGCGGGGCAGGGCGCGACGATCTCCGCGAGAAAGCGCGCTTCGCCATAGGCGGCGCGATCGAGCCGGCTCAGCGGCAGCGGAAGCGCCAGGGCCGCGGCGGCGGCGGCGAGATCCTCCGCCGTCACCGGAAAGGGCGCCCGAAAGGCGGGCTCCCACAATTCCAGCCCATCGTCGACGCGCAGCAGACGCTTCACCTCGAGCGCCTCGTCGCGAATCTTCGCAGAATGCGGCGTCAGCGCGTTCAGCAGATAGGTCTCGTCGCTGCGGCGCGGCAGGCTCGTCGGCGAGCCGAGCCGGCTTTCCAGCGCCGCGAGATCGGCGCCGAAGATGCGCCATTCCCAACGTGGCGTCGCATTCGGCTGGAGCGCGTCCATGGGACCTCTCACTCTCACGGCGAGCGCCGCTGGCGCGCAGCCTACCGAGGCTTGCAATCGGCGTCGTGACGAATGACGCATCGACACGACATTTAGCGCGGCGGCGGCCGGAGAGGATGGCGCGATCGTTCGCTGTTCAGAAACACGGCGAATAAGATGGCGCAACATCGGCGTCCGAGATAGAGCACAGATGTGGCCTCGGCCCGATTCGTGGATCACTCGCGACGCATGAACGACATCACGCCGGATTCGGCTTTTCGACAGGCGCGCGCGCGCCATGAGGCGGGAGCGATCGACGAGGCCGCGGCGCTCTATCGCGGCGTTCTCGATCGCTGGCCGGAACATGCCGACAGCCTGCATCTTCTCGGCCTGCTGGAGGCGGAGCGCGGCGCGCCGGAGACGGGCCTCGCGCTGATCGCAGAGGCGATGGCGATAGCGCCTGGACAGGCCATCCATCACAACAGCCGCGCGCTCGCTCTGCGCGCGCTGGGGCGGCTCGAGGAGGCGGTCGTGGATTATCGCGCCGCGGTCGCGCTGCGGCCGGACTCCGGCGCGCTGCATTGCAATCTCGCCAGCGCGCTGATGGAGCTCGGCCATGGCGCCGACGCCGCCCGGCATTACGCCGAGGCCGCGCAATGCGCGCCGGATCAGGCCGTCATCTGGTACAATCTCGCCAATGCGCTGGCCGAGATCGGCCCCGCCGCGCAGGCGGAGGCGGCCTTTCTGCGCGCAATAGAACTCGAGCCGCGGCTCGTCGAGGCGCAAGGCAATTTCGGCCGCTGGCTGATGCGGCGCGGCCGCTGGAGCGAGGCCGCCGCGCGTCTTACCGTCGCCGTGCGTCTCGCGCCCGGCGACGCCAATTACTGGAACAATCTCGCCGTCGTGCTGCAGGAGCTCGGCCGCCATACCGAGGCGATCGTCTGCTATGAGAGCGCGCTGGCGCTGAAGCCCGATCTCTCCGACGCGCATTACAATCTCGGCTGTCTGCTGCATCTCGAGGGACGCACCGATGACGCGGTGGCGCGCCATCGCGCAGCCATCGCGGCCGATCCCGGCCACGGCGGCGCGCGCATTGCGCTGTGCATGGCGGAGCTGCCGATCCTCTATGGGACGCAGGAGGAGGTCGCCATTCGCCGCGCGCGCTATGCGCAGGCGCTCGCAGCGCTCGTTGCTTCCGCGCAGGATGCGGCGATCGCCGCCGCGCTCGCGCCGGCGATCTCCGCGACGCAGCCCTTTTTCCTTCCCTATCAGGGCGAGGACGATCGGCAATTGCAGTCGCTCTATGGCGAATTCGCCTGCCGCACGCTCGCGCAGGCGCATCCCGCCGCGCCGCTCGCGCCGCCGCCGGCGGCGGGCGAGCGCATTCGCGTTGGAATCGTCAGCGGCTTCTTCTGCCGCCATACCGTGTTCCGTCTTTTTCTCGAGAGCTGGATCGAGAAACTCGATCGCGCTCGTTTCGAGATCATCGGCTTTCATACCGGCAAGACTGAGGACGCCGAGACGATTCGCGCAGCGCAGGCCTGCGACCAATTTCCGCGCGAGCCTTCGACGCCGGAAGGTTGGCGCGAGGCCATTGTCGCCGCGGCGCCGCATGTTCTGCTCTATCCCGAGATCGGCATGGATCCCGTGTCGGGCTGGCTGGCGGCGCAGCGTCTCGCGCCCGTGCAATGCATGGCCTGGGGCCAGCCGGAGACGAGCGGCATGCCGACGATCGACCATTTTCTGTCGAGCGCGCTGATGGAGCCCGAAGGCGCCGAGCGTTTCTATACCGAGCGTCTCGCGCTTCTGCCCAATCTCGGCCTGCATTACAAGGCGGAGACGCTCGCGCTGCAAAAGCTCGATCGCTCGCTCTTCGACGCCGAGCCGCACGCGCCGATCTTCTTCTCGGGCCAAGCGCTCTACAAATATCTGCCCTGCTATGATTCCGTCTATCCGCGCATCGCCGCGGCGATCGGACCGTGCAAATTCCTCTTCATCGCCTTCGCCAAGAGCGAGGAGGTGACTGCGGTCTTCCGCGCGCGGATGCAGCGCGTCTTCGCCGCCGCGGGACTCTCCGCTGAAGATCATTGCGTGATTTTGCCGCAAATGCCGCAAGAGCTGTTCATCGCCACAGCGGCCGCGTCGGATGTCATTCTCGACACGCCCGGCTGGTCCGGCGGCCGCTCGACGCTCGATCTGCTCGGCGCCGATCGCCCGATCGTGAGCCTGCCGGGCGCGTTCATGCGCGGGCGCCATACCGCCGCGATTCTGCGCCGCATCGGCTGCGAGGAGACCATCGCCTCCTCGCTCGATCATTATGTCGAGATCGCCGTGCGGCTGGGGCGCGACCGCGCTTTTCGCGCCGGGCTCGCCGCCCGCGTCGCCGCCGAGAAGCGCAGAGCCTTCGAGGATATGGATTATATTCGCGCGCTCGAGGATTTTCTCGAGGCGGCCGTGCGCGGCGGCCGTTGAAGGACGGCGCCGGCCACGGCCGGTTTTCGCCGGCTCAGATCTTCTGGAGCGTTCGCTTTTTGGCGACGGCGACGACGCCGGTCGAGGCTTCGCGCGCCGGCGAGCGGCGACGCGGGGCAGGGGGCGTGAAAAGGAAGCTGCGCCCGCCGAGCACGCCGCGATAGGGCGCGCTCGCGTCGTAGCGCGTGAGATCGAAGCTGACGTAAGTGTTCGGCACGCCGACCGAGAGCACGGCCTCGTCATGGGCGATGACGTCGACCTCGAGCGCCTCGTCCGGTCGATCAGGGTCCAGAAGGTGAATGCGTCCTTTCATCTCATCCTTCTTTCTTCGTAGCGACGCTCGATGGAATGATCGATGCTCCAGACGATAGCGGCGTCGCCGAAGCCTGGCGGAATCGGCTGCGCTCTCATTTGGCGTGCTGCAATGACGGCTTCGAAAGTCATCGCCGATCGAAATATCTTCGCGCTCGCTCCAGCAGCGCAGAACGAGGTGGAAAATACGTGAGACTCGAAAAAAGTCAACAATGTTGAGTCGGCGAGCCGCAAATCCGATTGACCACCGGCGATGCGCGCATATTTTGCGCGCGTACGGGCGGGAAGGATTTCGAGATGCAGGCGAAGCGCAAAGAAAGCCGCGGCGGAGAGAAAACGCGCGAGCGCATTCTCCAGGCGGCGCTCGCGCGTTTCGGCTCGGCCTCCTATGAGGACGTCAAGCTTCGCGACATAGCGGCCGATGTCGGCGTGGATGTCGCGCTCGTCCACCGCGCCTTCGGCTCCAAGGAGCAGCTCTATGCGGCGGCGCTGACGGCCTCGCGGGCGAAGGAGCGGCCGGTCGTCTCGGAAGGGAGCAGCCTCAGCGCGCAATATGCCGAGGGCCTGTTCGGCGAGCGCGAGAATGAGACGCTGGAGATCGTCGTGCGCTCCATGACCAATCCGCAAGCGCGCGAAGTATTGCGTATGCGCAGCGGCCCGGAATTCATCGGCCCTATCGCCGCCACGCTCGAAGGGCCGGCGGCGCAGGAGCGCGCCATTCTCTTCAACGCCTGCCTCTTCGGAATCTCGATATTGCGCCAAGTCCTCGGCGAGGAGGCGCTCCAGGACGCCAATGCGGCGACCATGCGTCCCCTGATCGAGCGTGTGCTCGCCGCCTGCCTCGCGCCACAAGGCGCAGTCGAGGAAGTCGCGGCCGAGATAGCGAGCGCGCCTCCA
Organism: Methylosinus sp. PW1; assembly: GCF_000745215.1. Taxonomy (NCBI): domain Bacteria; kingdom Pseudomonadati; phylum Pseudomonadota; class Alphaproteobacteria; order Hyphomicrobiales; family Methylocystaceae; genus Methylosinus; species Methylosinus sp. PW1. Next base: position 1,731,077 of record NZ_JQNK01000009.1, on the reverse strand, counting down.
GCGCTCGAAGCGCGCCGAGCCGAAGCTCGTCCTATAAAAAAGAAGGCGGCGCGAGGGGCGCCCGAACGTTCCGCTGCGCGCAAATAGCGGAGAGGCGCCTGCGACATGCGCGCCGATGGATAAGCTCGCGGCGGCGCCTATATTCCATCGGCGCGCCTCGTCTCTTTCGCGTATGCGCGCGGACGCTCGGTCCAGCTTCAGCGACGTGGAGGCGAGATCAATGGAGCCCCCGAAGGATAAGCCCTGGTCCTTTCATCTCGCCTATTTTCTGCTGGCGCTGATCGGCGTGCTCATATTGCAGCAGATGTGGACGGTCTATCGTCAGACCGAGGTCGTTCCCTATAGCGAGTTCCAGAACCTCCTGCGCGACAGCAAGATCGCCTCGGTCGAGGTCGGCGCCGACATGATGCGCGCGACGCTCGAGGAGCCGATGAAGGATGGGCGCAAGCAGATCGTCGCCGTGCGCGTGCCGACCGACATCGCCGCCGAGCTGCAGGCCGCCAATGTCAAATATTCCGGAATCGTCGAAAACACCTGGGTCTCGACCCTGCTCTCCTGGGTCGTGCCGATCGCCCTCTTCTTCCTCGTCTGGAGCTTTTTGTCGCGCCGCATGACGCAAGGCTTGGGCTCGGTCATGCAGATCGGCCAGAGCCGCGCCAAGATTTTCGTCGAGACGGATGTGAAGGTCGGCTTCGCCGATGTCGCCGGCGTCGACGAGGCGAAGGCGGAATTGCAGGAGATCGTCGCCTTTCTGAAGGACCCCAAGACCTATGGACGCCTCGGCGCGCGCGTTCCCAAAGGCATTCTTCTCGTCGGCCCGCCCGGCACCGGCAAGACTCTGCTCGCCCGCGCGGTGGCGGGCGAGGCGGGCGTGCCCTTCTTCTCCATCACCGGCTCGGAATTCGTGGAGATGTTCGTCGGCGTCGGCGCCGCGCGCGTGCGCGATCTGTTCGCTCAGGCGCGCGCCTCCGCGCCGTGCATCATCTTCATCGACGAATTGGATGCGCTCGGCCGCGCGCGCGGAATATCGGGCCTTTCCGGCGGCCATGACGAGAAGGAGCAGACGCTCAATCAATTGCTCGCCGAATTGGATGGATTCGATCCGAGCGCCGGCGTCGTGCTGCTCGCCGCCACCAATCGGCCCGAGGTGCTCGATCCCGCGCTGCTACGCGCCGGGCGCTTCGATCGGCAGATTTCCGTCGATCGGCCGGACAAGATCGGCCGCGCCGCGATCTTGAAAGTGCATTTGCGCAAGATAAAGCTCGGCGCCGATATCGATCCCACGCAGATCGCGGCGATGACGCCGGGCTTCACCGGCGCCGATCTCGCCAATCTCGTCAATGAGGCGGCGACTCTGGCGACGCGCCGGCGCGCGGTCTCGGTGACGTTGGACGATTTCACCTCTGCGATCGAGCGTGTGATCGCCGGGCCGGAGAAGCGCAATCGCCTGCTGCATCCGCGCGAGCGGCGCATCGTCGCCTATCACGAGATGGGCCATGCGATCGTCGCCATGGCGCTGCCGGATATGGATCCGATCAAGAAGGTCTCGATCATTCCGCGCGGCATGGGCGCGCTCGGCTATACGATGCAAATGCCGACCGAGGACCGCTATCTGATGACGCGCTCGGAGCTGATGAATCGCATGACGGTTCTGCTCGGCGGCCGCGCGGCGGAGATGAATGTGTTCCACGAGGCGACCACCGGCGCCGCCGACGATCTGCAACGCGCGACCGAGATGGCGCGCTCCATGGCGACGCGCTACGGCATGGAGCCCGCGGTCGGCCAAGCCTCCTATATCGCCGAGCGGCCGCGCTATCTCGACTTAGCCGATCTCGGCCAGCGTTCCGAGGCGAGCGAGGAGACGAGCGCGCGCATCGATCGCGCCGTGCGCGATCTGGTGGAGGACGCCTTCGCGCGCGCGACACGGATATTGAAAGCCTGCGCGAGCATTCACGAGGAGACGGCGAAGCGGCTGCTCGATAAGGAGACGTTCACGGAAGAGGAGTTGGAGCCGATACGGGATGAGGTGAAGGCGCTGATCGATGCGCGCGCCCTTCTCCCACTCGTGGGAGAAGGTGGCCCGGCGTAGCCGGGTCGGATGAGGGCTCTCAAGGCTCGCCGGATGTTCGAAGGTCGAGAGCGGTCGTCCATGCGAGGCGCCGAGATTTTGGCGCTCTCATCCGACCCTCGCTGACGCGAGGGCCACCTTCTCCCGCGAGCGGGAGAAGGAAGAACCCCGCGACCGTCGTCGTCACCCCAATGTCTTCTTCAGCTCCGCCAGAATCGCGTCGCCCATCTGGCTGGTGGACACAGGCTTGTCGTTCGGCCCGGCGATATCGGCCGTGCGCAGGCCGGCGGCCAGCACATCGGCGATCGCCTTGTCGATCGCGTCGGCGACTGGGATCAGGCCGAAGGAATAGCGCAGCGCCATCACCAGCGAGCCGATCATGGCGATCGGATTGGCGAGCGCCTTGCCGGCGATGTCCGGCGCGGAGCCGTGGCAGGGCTCGTAGAGCGCCTTGCGCTTGCCCGTGGCGGCGTCCTCCCCGCCGAGAGAGGCGGAGGGCAGCATGCCGAGCGAGCCGGTCAGCATGGAGGCGACGTCCGACAGAAGATCGCCGAAGAGATTGTCGGTGACGATCACGTCGAACTGCTTGGGCCGGCGCACGAGCTGCATGCCGAGCGCGTCGGCGAGCATATGCTCGAGCTGCACATCGGAATATTCGCGCGCGTGCAGGGCCGTCACCACCTCGCGCCACAACAGGCCGGACTTCATCACATTCGCCTTCTCGGACGATGTGACCTTGTTGGAGCGCTTGCGGGCGAGCTCGAAGGCGATGCGGGCGATGCGCTCGATCTCATAGGTCTCATAGACCTGCGTGTCGACGCCGCGCTTCTGGCCATTGCCGAGATCGGTGATCTCCTTGGGCTCGCCGAAATAGACGCCGCCAGTCAATTCGCGCACGATCATGATGTCGAGGCCGTCGACGAGATCGGGCTTCAGCGAGGAGGCGTCGACCAGCGCCGGATAGCAGATGGCGGGGCGCAGATTGGCGAAGAGGCCCAAGTCCTTGCGCAGGCGCAATAGGCCGGCCTCCGGGCGCACGTCATAAGGCACGCCGTCCCATTTCGGCCCGCCGACGGCGGCCAGCAGCACGGCGTCGGCGCTCTGGGCCAGGGCCATGTCGGATTCGCTGATCGCCTGTCCATGGGCGTCATAGGCGGAGCCGCCGACGAGGCCCTTCTCCGTCTCGAAAGCGGCGACGCCGGAGGCGCTCAGAAAGGCGATGAGCTTTTCGGCCTCGGCGATGATTTCCGGGCCGATGCCGTCGCCCGGCAGGAGAAGGAGCTTGTAGGCGGCCATGAAATCCTCTCTATCTCTGGTTCTCGGGGTTGCGCCGTCAATAAGACGCGCGTCGTCGCAAGGCAACATCGCGGAGAAATCCATCGTGATGCGACAATCTGTCCGAGGCCGTCGGCTTGCCGGGATCGCGACGGCCGTGCAGCCTGCGTTCCGAGCCCCATAAGGAGCCCCGCTTCGCGCCCGTCGCATTTGGACGGCGTGAAGGATAAAAACGAAAAGAGGAGACGCGTTTCATGTCGAAATCGAAGATCGTGGCGGCCGCTCTGCTCGTGGCCGCGCTCACCGCCGGCCGCGCCGAGGCCTTTTGCCTGTTCTCCTGCGAGCCGACCGCCGACAACGCCCGCTCGGTGTTCGAGAACCGGCTGAAGAAGAAGTTCGACGCGGATGCGAAGGTGGTGAAGTTCGATGTGTCGCGCTTCTGGCGGCTGGATGTCGAGGGCGCCGGCCATCACGCCGTCGAATTCTACTTCACCGGCTCGGTGGAGTTCCCCAAGGGCGCCAATCTCGACTGCAAGCCGGACGAGGCCGGAGCGGTCAAGGCCGGCTGCTCGACCAGCAAATATTTCTCGACCACCGTCTCCAATCAGGAGATCAAGGATCGCCAATATATAGAGCCGGGCGCCAAGCTCGACTTCAGCGACGAGACCCGCTTCGACCAGGACCCGAAGGGCTGGAGGGGCCAGGACGGCAATTTCTATTGAGCCGGCGGCAGTCGCCGCCCCTTCCCTAGTCCCGCGCAATTGGTGTAGAAGGCCCGCGACAAGAAAATGCGCGGGCCGCGGGGCGGGCGGAAACCGGGCGCCGGGAGACAGCGGTTCATGCAGCAGGTTATCATCGTCATCCACCTGATGGTGGTGGTCGCTCTCGTCGTGCTGATCCTCTACCAAAAGTCGGAGGGCGGCGCGCTCGGCATTGGCGGAGGCGGCGGCCTGTTCACGGGCCGCGGCCAGGCCAACGCCGTCACCCGCGCCACCGGCATTCTGGGCGCCATCTTCTTTCTGACGAGCATCGCGCTGACCGTTCTTCCGGCCTGGGAGCGCGGCAGCGGCGAAGGGCTCGATCCCGCCAAGCTGGAGCTGAAGGAAGTTCCGGCGGCCGGGGCGCCGGCGGCCGGCGCCTCGACGCCGGCTCCGGCCGAGAAGAAAGAGAGCATCTTCGACCAGCTGCAGCGCGTCCAGCAGCAGCGCCAGGGCGCGACGCCGCCGGCCGCAGAGTCGCCCGCCGCCGCTCCGGCGACGGAAGGCGCGAAGGAGCCGGAGGCGAAAGCCCCGGAGGGCGCGGACAAGGCTCCGGCCGAGCAGAAGTGAGGCGCGGGCGGCTCGCGAGGGCCGCCCTTCGCAGCTTCGGCCAGCGAACGGCCGGTGGAATTCCGCCGGCCGACGAAAAAAGTCTTTTCCGAATCGATCCAGAGGCGATAAGCGTAAGCTCCCATGGCGCGGTACATCTTCATCACCGGCGGCGTGGTCTCCTCACTCGGCAAGGGCTTGGCGTCAGCGGTGCTCGGAGCATTGCTTCAGGCGCGCGGCTACACGGTGAGGCTGCGCAAGCTCGATCCCTATCTCAACGTCGATCCTGGCACGATGAGTCCGTACCAGCACGGCGAGGTCTTCGTGACCGACGACGGCGCCGAGACCGATCTCGATCTCGGCCATTATGAGCGTTTCACCGGACGTCCCGCTTGTCGCCAGGACAATGTGACGACCGGGCGCATCTATCAGGACATCATCGCCAAGGAGCGGCGCGGCGACTATCTCGGCGCGACCATCCAGGTGATCCCTCACGTCACCAACGCCATCAAGGAATTCGCCCTCGAGGGCAATGACCATGTCGATTTCGTCCTGATCGAGATCGGCGGCACGGTGGGCGACATTGAGGGCCAGCCCTTCTTCGAGGCGATCCGCCAGCTCGGCAATGAGCTGCCGGAGAAGCATTGCATCTATATCCATCTGACGCTGCTGCCCTTCATCCCCAGCGCCGGCGAGCTGAAGACCAAGCCGACGCAGCATTCGGTGAAGGAGCTGCGCTCCATCGGCATTCAGCCGGATATTCTGCTCTGCCGCACCGATCGCGAGATCCCGCGCGAGGAGCGCCGCAAGCTCGGCCTCTTCTGCAATGTTCGCGAGAACGCCGTCATCGAGGCGCGCGACGCCGCCCATATCTATGACGTGCCGCGCGCCTATCACGCCGCCGGGCTCGACGCGCAGGTGCTCGCCGCCTTCGGCATAGACCCCGCGCCCAAGCCGGATATGAGCCGCTGGAATGCGGTGACGCAGCGCGTCAACAATCCCGAGGGCGAGGTGACGATCGCCGTCGTCGGCAAATACACCGGCATGAAGGACGCCTATAAGAGCCTCATCGAGGCTCTGGCGCATGGCGGCATCGCCAATCGGGTGAAGGTCAATCTCGACTGGATCGAATCGGAGGTGTTCGAAAGCTCCGATCCGGCCGCCCATCTAGAGCATGTGAACGGCATTCTCGTGCCCGGCGGCTTCGGCCAGCGCGGCGCCGAGGGCAAGATTCTCGCGGCCCGCTTCGCCCGCGAGCGCGGCGTTCCCTATTTCGGCATTTGCTTCGGCATGCAGATGGCGGTCATCGAGGCGGCCCGCGCCCTCGCCGGCATAGAGAAGGCCAATTCCACCGAATTCGGCCCCTGCGAGGAGCCCGTCGTCGGCCTGATGACCGAATGGCTGCGCGGCAATGCGCTGGAGCAGCGCTCCGCGACCGGCGATCTCGGCGGCACCATGCGGCTCGGCGCCTATCCCGCGCATTTGAAGCCCGGCTCGCGCATCGCCGCCATCTACGGGCGCTGCGACATATCGGAGCGCCATCGCCATCGCTACGAGGTGAACGACGCCTATCGCGAGCGGCTGGAGGCGCATGGCCTCTCCTTCGCCGGTTCCTCGCCGGATGGCGTGCTGCCGGAGACGGTCGAGATTCCCGACCATCCCTGGTTCATCGGCGTGCAATACCACCCGGAGCTGAAGTCGCGCCCCTTCGAGCCGCATCCGCTCTTCGCCAGCTTCATCGAGGCGGCCAAGGCGCAGAGCCGGCTGGTGTGATACAGTCGCCGGGATGATCGCTTCGGCCCGGCAAACACAATCCCCTCATCCTGAGGCGCTTTTTGTGGAACGCAAAAAGCCTCGAAGGATGCTCCAGAAGGCGCGGCGGCCGTCCTTCGAGACGGCCCCTTCGGGACCTCCCCAGGATGAAGGGGCTGTTGCTTTGTCTGCGTGCCGATCAACCGGAAATCGTATGATTGGCCGGGAAGGTGGAAAAGTGAGCCTGGCTATTCCGCTCGCTCTTCATCGAGGCGGCCAAGGCGCAGAGCCGGCTGGTGTGAACAGTCGCCGGGATGATCGCTTCGGCCCGGCAAACACAATCCCCTCATCCTGAGGCGCTTTTTGCGGAATGCAAAAAGCCTCGAAGGATGCTCCAGAAGGCGCGGCGGCCATCCTTCGAGACGGCCCCTTCGGTGCCTCCTCAGGATGAAGGGGCTGTTGCTTTGTCTGCGTGCCGATCAACCGGAAATCGTATGATTGCCCGGTAGGTGGAAAAGCGAGCCTGACTATTCCGCTCGCTCGAGGCTCCGAGCGATCGTCGGCGCCGCCTCTGCATTCCCCGCCCGCCACGCCGCGCGGACGGCGAGAAAGGCCGCCGTCAGAAACCCGACCGTCGTCAGAGTGAAGCTCACCCCCGCGATCAGCGGAAAATGCGGCTCGACCGGCGGCAGCGTCGCCGGATCGATCTTCGGCCTCAGCGCCCGCAGCGCGAAGGACAGCGGGTTGTTGAACGTGCCGAAGCAGATAGAGACGATCATCCAGATCGGCGGCCGTATCGCGTATTGGCGGAACAGCAGCGCGAAGACGAAGACGAACTGCGCCATCATCAGATAGTCGATATGAGCGCGGATGAGATCGTCACGCCGGGGGATGGCGTGGGCAAGCGCGCTGTCCGGGTAGAACAGGGTAAAGCCCAAGACCCAGGCGATGGCGAGCGCCATGCCCAGCAGCAGTGCGGCGAAGGCGAGCAGAAAGGCGTTGCGCGACGGCAGGCGCGCCGCGATCGATGGCTGTCTCATCGTAAATCTCCGAAAGCCCCGGCAGGGGAGAGGCGCGATCCTGCCCGCTCCCCGCCGCGCGCCCTAGAGCGCTCGAGCCCGCGTCGCGCCGGGCATTTTGCCCGATTTTCCCGAGGGGAAGCGGAGCGACGGCCGGATCGCATTGGCGGTCAAGGCGATTCCTGCTTTACTCGGCCACGCTGGGAGAGAGCCGGAGCGAAGCCCGATGCAATTGATCATTCGCCTCATCATGCGACTCGTCGCCATTGTGGGCTTTTGCCTCGCGCTCGCCATCGGCTGGGTGATGGACGACGCCAATCGCTCCATCCGCGCGGAGACGCAAGCCTCGGCGGAGCGCGTCGCCCATGAGCTCGAGCATCTCTTCTGGCGCGAGATTCTCTGGCGCGGCTCCATGCGGCGCGACAATATTTTGCCTATTCCCAATTGGGAGTCGCTCGCCACTTTGAAGCTCGTCTCGCCCGGCGTCTGCATCACTTTCGCGCCGGGGACGGAGGAGCCGCGCGTGCTGTGCAGCCAGATGGACGGCGTCGGCGTCGAGGCGCCGCAATGGTTCACCCACGCTTTCGATCTTCTGTTCGGCGCGCCGGCGCCGGTGTCGCGGCCGCTCACCGTGCGCCAGCCGGAGACGGGCGCCGTGGTGGCGCGCGCCGATTCGGCGGCCGCCGTGCGGCAGGCCTGGCGCGAGATTTCCATCGTCGCCGGCGTCGCCGCCTCCATGGCGGTCGGCGTCTGCCTGCTGGCGGCGCTCGCCATCTTCCATGCGCTGGCGCCGACGCAGACGATCGTCGACGGGCTGCGCCGGCTCGAGAAGGGCAATTACCGCCACCGCGTCAAATCCTTCACCAGCGGCGAGTTCGGCCTCATCGCCCGCGCCGTCAACGACCTCGCCGAGCGATTGGCGCAGACGACGGCGGAGCGCGTCGCGCTGACCAAGCGGCTGTTCGAGGTGCAGGAGGAGGAGCGCCGCGCCCTGGCGCGCGATCTCCATGACGAGTTCGGCCAATGCCTGACGGCGACCAGCGCCTTCGCCGCGGCGATAGAGGCGGGGGCCTCCGACCGGCCCGATCTCGCCGCCGACGCCCGCTCCATCGGCAAGGTGGCGCGGCGCATGACGATGACGCTGCGCGAGGCGCTGGCGCGGCTGCGCTCGCAGGATTTGGACGAATTGGGCCTCGAGGCCTGCCTCGTTCAGCTCGTCGCCGGCTGGAATGCGCAGACGGCGCCGCGTGCGGTCGTGCATCTCGATCTGATGGGCGATCTCGCCGGCGTGCCGCCCGCGGTCTCCACCAGCGTCTTCCGCATCGCGCAGGAATGCCTCACCAACGCCATGCGCCACGGCCGGCCGAGCGAGGTTTTTCTGCGCGTGGAGCGCCTCGCCTCCAATGACGGCGTTGTCGCGCTCACTGTGGAGGACGATGGCGAGGGCGATCCGACGCGCATCGATTTTTCCGCCGGCCATGGCCTGCTCGGCATGCGCGAGCGCGTCTCGGCCTTCGGCGGCAGCCTCTCCATCGACCGCGCCGCGCATGGCGTCTGCGTCGCGGCGCGCATTCCGCTGGCGCCGGCCAATTCCAACGCCGCCGGCGCATTCGGACGGGCGGCGTGAGCGGCGTCTCGGTCCTGCTCGTCGACGATCATCCGATCGTGCGGGAGGGCTATCGTCGCCTGCTGGAGCGCCAGCCGGGCTTTCGCGTCGTCGGCGAGGCGGACAGCGCCGCCGCGGCCTATCAGGCCTATCGCAAATTCTCGCCCGATGTGGTGGTGATGGATTTGCAGCTCGCCGGCGGCGCCGGCGGGCTGGAGGCGGTGCGCCATATTCGTCAATGGGACAAGAAGGCGCGCATTCTCGTCGTCACCATGCATGACGCCGCCGCCTATGCGCTGAAGGCGTTCGAGGCTGGCGCCAGCGGCTTCGTCACCAAGGGCGGCGAGGCGGCCGAGCTGGTCCGCGCGGTGGAGACGGTCGCCCATGGCGGCCGCGCGCTCGGCGACGACATAGCGCGGGAGATCGCGGCGGAGCGCCTCGCCGAAGGCCGCTCGCCGCTCGACGATCTCGGGCCGCGCGAGACGGAGATTCTGCGCCTCGTCGCCTCCGGCCGCACGACAGAAGAAATCGCCGGGGCGCTCAATCTCAGCGCCAAGACGGTGCAGAATTATCACTATCAGATCAAATCCAAGATGGGCGCCCGCACGGACGCGCATCTCGTCTGGCTCGCCATCGGCGCCGGCTTGGTCGGCGGCGAGGGGTCGATGTGAGAAGAAGCGCCCCCTCCCTCACCCTCCCCCGCTTCGCGCACGGCTGTCCGGGGAAAAATATCGCGCAACGCATGCGAGTCTTTGGAGGCAGTGTTGCAATCCACGATGGGCGCTTTCCGCGTGCTTTTCAACGTCCGCTGCTTGCGAACGTCCGAGAAAGAGAGCGGAGAGGCGCTTCGAACGCAGAAAATACAACCTGCGCGAATCCTCCAACACGTTGGCTACAACCGAAAAACTTTCCCCGGACAGCCGTGCGCTTCGCGGGAGAGGGAAGGCGGCGACGTTACGCGAAACGTCGATGAAGCGTGCAATCTGCTCCCTCTCCCGCGAAGCGGGGGAGGGCTGGGGAGGGGGCCTTCGGGCTCGAATACGTCCGACCCGCCGGCCTCGCGCCGACGCCTCTTACGACTTCGCCTTCTCGGTCAGAATCTTCTCGAGGTCGGCCTCGGGAATCTCGCCGCTGTATTTGTCGCCATTGATGAAGAAGGTCGGCGTCGAATTAATGCCGAACTTCTCCGCCGCGCGGTCGCGCACCTTGCTCACATTCTCGAAGAGCTGCTGATCCTTCAGCGTCGCCTCGAATTTCTCCTGGCCGAGCCCGGTCTGCTTCAGCACGCCGGCGAGGCCGTCGAGCGGCTTGTCGACGAAGGCCCAGTTCTTCTGCTGCGCGAAGAGCAGATCGACCACCGCGTCGCGCTTGTCGCCGGCGTTGCGCGCCAGCATGAAGGCCGCCGTCGCCAGCGGATCGAGCGGGAACTCGCGCAGGATGAACTTCACCTTGCCGGTGTCGATGAACTTCTTCTTCAGCGCCGGATAGACGTCCTTGTGGAAGGCCGCGCAATGGCTGCAGGTCATCGAGGCGTATTCGACGATGGTGATCGGCGCGTCGGCCTTGCCTTCGACGATATCCGGCAGGGCGTTCGGCCCCATCAGCTCCTCGACCGGGATTTTGCCGCTCGGCGCCTTCTGGGCGAAGGCGGGCGCGGCGAGGCCGAAGACGGCGAGAGCCGCCGCGGCGAGCGCGGCGCGACGGGAAAATCGAAGGTCGAAGCTGGGCATGGACGCTCCATAGGGTCGCGGAACGGGCGGACCATAGAGCATTTTCGCGCCGTGGGGAATCGCTACCCCACGGTCAGCGCGACGCTTCCCACGCCTTCGATCTCGCCCGTCACATGGTCCCCGGAAACGATCGGCCCGACGCCGGCCGGCGTGCCGGTGAAGATGAGATCGCCCGCCTCCAGCCGCGCGAATTGCGACAGGATCGACACGATCTCCGCGACGCTCCAGATCATGTCGGAGAGATCGGCGTCCTGCCGCGCCGCGCCATTCACGGCGAGGCTGATGCGTCCCTTGCCCGGATGGCCGATGCGCGCGGCCGGCGCCAGCGCTCCCAGCGGCGCGGAATTGTCGAAGCCTTTTGAGAGGTCCCAGGGCCGCCCGGCCTTGCGCGCCTCGCTCTGCAGGTCGCGGCGGGTGAGGTCGATTCCGGCGCCATAGCCGAACACATGGGCGAGCGCGTCGGCGCGGGGGATATCCGCCCCGCCGCTCCCGATCGCCGCTGCCAGCTCGATCTCATGATGCAGGTCGGCGGTTCGCGGCGGGTAGGGGATGGTCGCGCCGCTGGCGACCACGGCGTCGGCCGGCTTGGAGAAGAAGCAGGGCTGCTCGCGGGAGGGGTCCTTGCCCATCTCGCGCGCATGGGCGGCGTAATTCTGCCCGACGCAGAAGATGCGCCGCACGGGAAAGCGCCGGGCGTCGCCGGCGATGGCGAGCGCGGCCGGCGCCGGCGGCGGAAACAGATATGCGCTCACTGCGAAACCTCTCGTTTCTGCGCGGAACAAGGGCGGCGGCGGCGCGAATGTCGCGCCGCCGTCATACCTCTGAGAGACTGGCCATCTATCGGAGCGATGTCAAAAGCACATCGTTTCGAGGTTATTTCATGATCGAGCTTCTGTCCCGCGCATCATGCGCGCTGATCTGCGCCGCGCTGCTCGCGCCGCTGTCCGCCGTCGCCTCCGAGGAAGGTCCCCAACGTCCCATCGTCATCGGCCATCGCGGCGCCGGCGGCTATGTTCCCGAGCATACGCTCGAATCCTACGCTCTCGCGATCGAGCTCGGCGCCGATTTCATCGAGCCCGATCTCGTGTCGACCAAGGACGGCGTGCTGATCGCTCGTCACGAGCCGAACATCATCGCCACCACCAATGTGAAGAGCCTGCCGCAATTCGCCAATCGCAAGCGCAAGGCCGTCGTCGACGGCGTCGAGCAGGAAGGCTATTTCGTCAGCGACTTCACCTGGAGCGAGATCAAGCAGATCGGCGCCGTGCAGGCCTTCGCCGAGCGCGATCCCGATTTCAACGGCCGCTTCCGCATTCCGAGCTTCGACGAGATCATCGAGCTCGCCAAGCGCAAGGGCCGCGAAGAAGGCCGCGTCATCGGCGTCTATCCCGAGACCAAGCATCCGACCTATCATCAAATGATCAACCTCCCGCTCGAGGATCGCCTGCTCGCCGTGCTGACGCGCCATGGCTGGAACCATCATAGCGCTCCCGTCTTCATCCAGAGCTTCGAGCAGGCCAATCTGAAATATCTGCGCAAGAAGACGACGGTGCGGCTGATCCAGCTCGTCGACGCCAATGACGTCAATCCCGACGGCTCGCTGGATTTCACGCCGCCCTATGACCGGCCTTATGATTGGGCCGTCGCCGGCCGCCAAGGCAAATTCGCCGATCTCCTGAAGCCCGCCGGCCTCGCCGAGGTTCGCGCCTATGCCGATGGCGTCGGGCCGTGGAAGACCTATCTCATCAGCTCCGCCTGCATCAAGATCGTCAACAACGCCTGCGCCGACGCCAATGGCGACGGCTCCGTCAATGAGGCGGACCGCAAGCTGCTGCCGCCGACCTCTGTCGTCGCCGACGCCCATGCGGCCGGCCTGCTCGTGCATCCCTATACGTTCCGCAATGAGCAGCGCCGTCTCGCCAGCGACTACAAAGGCGTTCCGGTCAATGAATATCTGACCTTCTACAAGCTCGGCGTCGATGGATTGTTCAGCGATTTCGCCGATACGGCGGTGACGGCGCGCTCGCTGTGGGCGCTGAAGACCGACCCCGATGCGGCGAAATGTCTGGTCAAAGGCCTCTATGGCCATGACTCCGTGTGCCGCGGGCTGCGCTGGCTCAACGCCAATTGAGACGAATGACGGACGGCGGCGGATAACGCCGCCGTTCCTTTACAAATAGCTCAGCCACCAGTCGCGCCGGCGTCGCTTGACGCGCGCGAACCAGGCGCAGGCCGGATAGATGGCGGCCATAACCAAAATCCACATGACATAGGCGCCGGCAAGGCCGAGGCCGTAATTCTCGGGCGGCGGGCCGCCGCTCTCGAGGCCTTTGATATCGACGCCCTTCGCGATGGCGACGAGCAAGGCCGCGGCCAGCATGGCGTAGAGATGCAGCACATAGGCGAAGAGCGGAACGCGGCCGAAAGTGGCCAGCACGCGCCCGAAGGCGCCGCCCGCCCGCTCCAGCGCCGGCAGCAGCAGAAACCCGACGCCGAGCGTCACCAGCGCGTAATGCAGCGAGGGCGGATATTTGGTGACGTTGAGGAAGGACAGCGCCGTTCTGACGCCTTCCGGATAAGTCAGCCAGAGCCGGACGTCGCCATAGACGCCAGCGAAGCGTAGCACGACAAATCCCGCGAGAAAGGCGAGGCCGAGCGTGACGAGCGCCCGCATCCGACGTTCATGCGGCCATAGGAAGATCGGCGCGAGACCATAGCCGAGCGCGATGACGCCGATCCAGGGCAGCACGGGATAATAGACCTGGCCGCGCAGGCCGAAAGGCAGCGGCCCTTTCTCATGCAGCACATTCCACAAGGGCGCGAAGCCGCCCAATTGCGCCGCGTGAACGCCATCGAAGAGATTGTGCGAAAGCAAGATTGCCGCGCCGATCGCCAGCACGACGCGCGTCGGCAGATGGATGAGCGCCGAAAGCGCGATCATGCCGCAGCCGATCGCCCAGAGCGTCCCGAGCTCGATCGCGCCTGAGCCCACCGTCCACACCGGGCTGATGATGAAGATGTCGAGCAGGATCAGCCACAGCCCGCGCGTCCACAAGAAGCGCGACAGCGCGCCGCGATCCTCGAGCGAGAGGCCGTGCAGATAGGCCGAGACGCCGGCGAGAAAGGTGAAGGTCGGCGCGCAGAAATGGGTGACGAAGCGGGTGAGGAACAAAGCGGGATAGGTGCGTTCGAGATCGGTCGGATCGAAGCGCAGCGCATCGGCGTCGAAGAAATCGCGCACATGGTCCAGCGCCATGACGATGATGACGAGCCCGCGCAGGCGATCGATGGAGAGAAGGCGCGTTCCTGCGGTGAGCGCGGCGTCGTGCGGGACGCTCGGGATTTTCTCTATCGTCTTCGTCATGACGTCTCTCCGTCGGTTCCAGCTCAATGAATAATGAAAGATGCAGTTTCTGATCGATTGGTTCGCGCGGGTTCGCCGCCTTCCTTCTCCCCGCGTGCGGGGAGAAGGTGAGGATGAGGGGCTCGGGGCGTTTTCCGTCTGTGGCTCACGCCCCGAGCCCCTCACCTCGGCCCTCTCCCCGCAAATGGGGAGAGGAAGAACGCTTCGAGGCATTCAGCCGTAAATCATATGGGAGCAGCGCCCGCGCTACTCGAAATCCGCCGGGTCGAACTCGCGCAGCGTGCGGCAGAATTCGCAGGTCACGCCGATGCGGCCATTGTCGCCGATCATGTCGCGGCGGTCCTGCGGCGCGAAGCTGCGCAACAGATTGGCGATGCGATCCGTCGAGCAGCGGCAGGATTCGACGATTCTGCGCGTCGGATAGACGGTGACGCCGCGCTCGTGGAACAGCGAATAGAGCAGGCGCTCGCCGGAGAGTCCCGGATCGACCAGCTCGTGATCCTGCGTCGTCGCCGCCAGCGACAGGCCTTCGACCCAGGCGTCCTCTTCGTTGTCGTCCGAAAGGGCGGCGCTCGCGGGCGCGTCGCCGGGATCGAGATCGCGCGGACGCACGGGCGTCCCCGGCAGATATTGCAGCAGCAGGCCGCCGACGCGCCAGCTGCGCCCGGCGGGCGTCACGCTCTCGGCCACGGCGAGGCGCACATAGCTCGGAATCTGCTCGGACTGGCGGAAATAGCGATGCGCCGCCTCGGCGAAGCCTTCGCCCTCCAGCGGCACCACGCCCTGATAGCGCGCGGCGTCGCGGTCGTGCTCCATGGTCAGCGCCAGATGGCCGCGGCCGAGCAGATCGCCCGGAGCCATCCCGGCTTTGACGCGGCTCTCGTCGTAGCGCGCGAAGCCGCGCAGCTTTCCGGGCGCGTCGAAATCGACGACGATCATATCGACCGGCCCGTCGCCGCGCGTCTGCAATTGAAAGCGGCCATGCGACTCGATCAGCGAGCCGAGCAGCGTCGTCAGCGCGGCGGCCTCGCCGAGCAGGCGCGCCACGGCCGGCGGATAATCATAATGGGTGAGGATGGAATGCGCCGCCGGCCCGAGCCGCGTCAGACGCCCGCGCAGATCGAGCGGCTCGACCGCGAAGGGCAGCAGGCTGTCGTCCTCGGCGAAGGGCGACGCCGGCCGGGCGATGGCCTCATCCGCCCGTCGCGTCATTTGCGCGCCCGCTGCGTCATGGCCCGTTCGCTCCGAAAACCCAGGCGAGCACGCCCTTTTGCGCGTGGAGGCGGTTCTCCGCCTCGTCGAAGACCACCGATTGCGGGCCGTCGATCACCTCGTCGGTCACTTCCTCGCCGCGATGCGCCGGCAGGCAATGCATGAAGATCGCGTCCTTGTTGGCCGCTTCCATCAGCTTGGCGTTCACCTGGAAGGGCGAGAGCAGCGCATGGCGGCGCGCCTCCTCCTGCTCGTCGCCCATGGACACCCAGCAGTCGGAGATGACGGCGTCGGCGCCGGAGACGGCCGCGAAAGGATCGGCGGTGAGATTGAGCCGCACGCCATTGGCGCGCGCCCATTCCACCAGCTCGTCGCCGGGCGCGAGCTCCGGCGGCGTCGCGACATTTATGGTGAAGTCGAAGGGCTTCGCCGCATGGACCCAGCTCGCCAGCACATTATTGGCGTCGCCGGTCCAGGCCACGGTGCGGCCCTTTATCGGGCCGCGATGCTCCTCGAAGGTCAGCACATCGGCCATCACCTGGCAGGGATGCGAGAGCTTGGTGAGCCCGTTCACCACAGGCACGCTGGCATAGCGGGCGAGCTCGGTGAGATCGTCATGCGAGAGAATGCGGATGACGATGGCGTCGACGAAGCGCGACAGCACGCGGGCGGTGTCCGCGATCGTCTCGCCGCGGCCGAGCTGCATCTCATGGCCCGTCAGCATGATCGTCTCGCCGCCGAGCTCGCGCATGCCGAGATCGAAGGAGACGCGCGTGCGCGTCGACGGCTTGTCGAAGATCATCGCCAGCGTCTTGCCGGTCAAAGGCTGATAGCTCGAGCGCGCGCCGCGCACGCGCGCGGCCTTTATCGCCGCGGCGATATCGAGAATGCGTCGCAGCTCCGTCGGCGGAAGCTCGGAAATATCGAGGAAATGACGGACGCCCGTCAGTGGCGAATGGACGGTCATCGCGCGGCTCCGGCGCTCTCCAGCTTCACACAGGCGGCGTCGAGCCGCCGCGCGGCTTCGGCCAGTTCGTTCTCGCCGACGATCAGCGGCGGCAGCAGCCGCACCACATTGTCGCTCGCGGGAATGGTCAGCAGCTTGGCCTCGCGCGCCGCAGCGGCGAAGTCGCCATTGGGCACGCGCGTTTTCAGGCCGAACATCAGCCCCTCGCCGCGCACGCTCTCGATGATCGAGGAATGGCGATCCTCGAGCTCGGCGAGCTTTTGGCGGAACAGCACGCCGAGGCCGGCGACGCGCTCCACGAAGCCCGGCTCCAGCACCACATCGAGCACGGCGTTGCCGACAGCTGTGGCGAGCGGATTGCCGCCATAGGTGGAGCCATGCGCGCCGACGGTCATGCCCTTGCCGGCCTCCGCCGTGGCGAGGCAGGCGCCGAGCGGAAAGCCGCCGCCTATGCCTTTGGCCAGAGCGGCGATGTCCGGCCTCACGCCGGAATGCTCGACCGCCAGGAAACGCCCGGTGCGGCCGATGCCCGTCTGCACCTCGTCCACGACGAGCAGCAGCCCATGCGCGTCGCAGAGCTCGCGCAGGCCGGCCAAAAAGCGGGGCGGCGCCGCGCGCACGCCGCCCTCGCCTTGAATAGGCTCCAGCAGCACGCCGGCCGTCTGCGGGCCGACGAGCGCGCGCACGGCCTCGAGATCGCCATAGGGCGCCTGGTCGAAGCCGTCGGTCGGCGGGCCGAAGCCGTCGAGATATTTGGGATTGCCGCCGGCGGCGATGGTCGCCAGCGTGCGGCCGTGGAAGGCGCCCTCGAAAGTGATGAGGCGATAGCGCTCCGGCCGACCTTCCACCGCATGGAATTTCCGCGCCGTCTTGATCGCGCATTCGACCGCCTCGGCGCCCGAATTGGTGAAGAAGACGAGATCGGCGAATGTCGCCTGCGCGAGGCGGCGCGCGAGGCGCTCGGCCTCTGGAATCTGAAAGAGATTGGAGACGTGCCAGGGCTTCGCCGCGGCGGCCGTCAAGGCGCCGACGAGATGCGGATGGCCATGGCCGAGCGAATTGACCGCGACGCCGGCGCCGAAGTCGAGATAGCGCTCGCCGTCGCTGGCGGTGAGCCAGGCGCCTTCGCCCCGCTCGAAGGCGAGATCGGCCCGCGCATAGGTCGGAAACAGCGCCGAAACCACTTGGCGACTCCTTCGGAGAGACCTCGGCTCGCCGGCGCCCGTCGGGTCGCGCCGCCATGCAGCGGCCGCCATGCAGCGAGGGTCTGAAAATCAAAGTGCCGCCCTTCTGGGGCGGCATCTTTCTCGTGGAAACATTCTAGGTCCTCCCCTTGCGCGGGTCAAATCCCATTCCCGCCGCATTCTTCGAGGCGACGCGGCGCCGGGACTGCGGCGAAACGACGGCGCCGGAGCCGTCGCGATCGACCGCGCGACAAAGCCGCCGTGCGCCGATGACGCATATAGAGACGTTCGCGCGCGGCGAAATGCGCCGCCAGATGCGCCGCCATGCGTGAAATCCCATGCGTTTCGACGCCCATAGTGAGTCTTTCGCGCAACACCTGCGGGGAATGAGCGGCATTACCTTGTGGGGAACGCTGTTTCGCTTGCCAGGGACTCTTGCGCGTGATTCAACTGGTAGAGTAGCGTTCGCGTCATCGCCCACGACATCTCGTGTGGCGCCTTCATTCGAGTGTGTGCGCGTCTTGTCGACTCCGGCGTCGCCGGTTGCGCGAGCGTTCGCCGATTCTCTCGGCTGAAGCCGGCTTAATCGAGGAGGACCTTAATGTCCTGGACCGACGAGCGCGTCGAGATGCTACGCAAGCTCTGGAACGACGGCCTCAGCGCCAGTCAGGTGGCTGCCGAGATCGGCGCAGGCATCACGCGCAACGCCGTTATTGGTAAGATTCATCGTCTCGGACTCGCGCAGCGCGCCAAGACGCCCATAGCAGCGCGTCCACGCGTCGCGAAACCGCAACGCCCGCAGCAGGTCGCCGCGCCGCGGATGCATCACGGACATGCGCCCGCTGTCGTCGGCAATGTCGCGCTGGCTCTCGCGCCGCGCGCGCTGGTGATGCCGGACGCCCGTCCGCAAGAGGAAGTCGTCATTCCAATGTCCGAACGCGTCACGCTGATGGAGCTCAGAGAGTCGATGTGCCGTTGGCCGATCGGCGATCCGACATCGGCCGAGTTTCGCTTCTGCGGCGCGCGCTCGCCGGGCGGCGGCGGCAGCCCCTATTGCGGTTATCATTCGCAGATCGCTTATCAGCCCGTGCAGGATCGTCGCCGCGCGCGCGATCAGCTGCGCTCCGCCGCGCGTCTCGCCTGAGGCGCGTTCGTCGGGCGCCGCGCGTCTCGAGATCAGCTCGGCGCGCTCATTCCGCGTTCCAGAAATAGTGCCAGACGCCATCCGCGCCGACGCCGATCCGCATCACCTTCGGGCGGCCGTCGGCATTGGACGCGGCGAGATCGGCGAAGCGCACGCAGGCCCAGAGCGCGCGCGCCTCTTCCTCGCTCGCCGGCGGCGCGGGACGTCGCGCGAAAGCGGGCCATTCATAGCTCTCGAACGGCCCGCGCGCGATGCGCAGAAAAGGCTGCGACAATACGGCGCGCGCGAGCGAGAGCGTCTCGCGTCCCGCGCGATCGAATGAGAGCGATTTCAAGGTCTCGATCGGATCGGCGCCCGCCGGCCGCCGCGCGCCGCGCTCGAACAAGGGGCGCACCTCGTTCCAGTCGATCGGAATGCGCAGCGCTTCTATGTCGCCCGTCTCGCAAGCGGCGAGGATCTTCTCGCGCAGCGCGCGCACCGGCGCGGGCAGAGCGGAAAGATCGCGCAGCGGCTCGGAGAGCGTCTCGACAACTGGTTTTATCGGCTTTTTCACGCGCGTAAGCGGAAAAGCGCGCTCAATGGCGCAGGCCGCTCGAGAATTCGCCGTCGCGCAAGCGCCGCGGCAAACGTTCCACGAAAGCCGCGACCTCCTCCTCGCCGTAAGTGGCGACGAGCTCGTGCAGCGCCGCCGAGAGCGCGACATGGGCGAAGGAATCCCCTTCGATCCCGGCGAGCGCGGCTTCCGCGAAAGCCTCGGCGAGATAAGCGAGCGCGACTCGCCGCTGCTCGGAGCCGGCGGCGTCGTCCAATGTGGAGGAAGGAAAGCCCGTCATGCGATCACTCTAATCAACGGCGGCGCGACACGCGAGACGGGTCCTTGCCGGAGGGTTAACGCACATCCGCGTTTCCGACCTCAGGAATTCCCGTAACGATACGCAATATCGTGCGCGATGCGGCCGCCTTCGTCGAGATAGCGCGAGATGGCCAGGCGCGCATTGGGCGTGCAGGAGCGATAGGTGGTCTCATAGCCGCGAAAGCCGCGGTTGAAGGCGCCCGTCAGCTTTAGCCGGCGCTGGCCCGTCTTGGCCTCCGCCTCCAGCAGCGAGCTCATTTTGGCGCGCCAATCCTCGCCATCCTCGGAGCCGCAGAGATCGCGCAGATAGGAGAGCGCGCCGAGTATCTCGGAAAGTCGCAGCAATTGCGGCTCATAGGGCGGCGGCGGTCCTTCGGCGGCGGGTTGTTCGGCGTTGGGCTGCGCCTGCTGCTTGCCTCCTGGCGGCGTTTTCGCCGCGTTCTTCTTCTTCGGCTTGGCCTTGCCCTGCGACGGCGCCTGCTCGATCACGCGTGGCGCCGAATGCTGCTGGCCCCAGCCGAACAGGCTCTGCAGAAAATCCTGCGCGCGCGCCGGCTGCGCGAACAAGGCGCAGGAGAGCGCGAGGGGAAGGGCGAGCCTGAAGGCTCGCGGTCCAGAGCCCGGCCAGGACCGCGAGCCTTCAGGCTCGCTCTTCGTCGTGATCCTTCTGTCTGACGAGAATGGCATCGCTTCGCCTCTTTCGAGTCCGATGATCCGGCCGATCGCTTCGCTGCGTCTCCTTCTCCCCGCAGGCGGGGAGAGGAAAGGCGGCCAACGCCGCACGACTGCGTCAAGGATAGAGCCGCGCCTTGGCCCAGCCGGCGCCCTCGCGAGAAAATTGCACGCGATCGTGAAGGCGGAAGGGCCGATCCGCCCAGAACTCGATCGCGACCGGAAGGATACGATAGCCGCGCCAATGCGGCGGCCGCGGCACCTCGCCGAGCCCGAAGCGCGCGGCCTGATAGGCGACCGCCTTCTCGAGCGCGAAACGGCTCTCCAGCGGCTGCGACTGGCGGCTCGCCCAGGCGCCGATGCGGCTGTCGCGCGGCCGGCTGGCGAAATAGGCGTCCGCCTCCGCCTCCGACACGAGCTCGACAGGGCCGCGCAGGCGCACTTGGCGGCGCAGCGATTTCCAGTGGAAAAGCGCCGCCGCCTTCATCGTGGCGGCGAGCTCGCGGCCCTTGGCGCTCTCGGCGTTGGTATAGAAGGTGAAGCCGGATTCGCCCCAATCCTTCATCAGAACCATGCGGGAATCCGGCAGGCCGGTCTCGTCCACCGTGGAGAGCGCCATCGCTTCGGGAACGTCGGGCTCGCTCGCCTTCGCCTCCCCGAACCACTCGCCGAATAATGCGTAGGGTTCGGAGGCCTCGCAGAAGTCACTCTGTTTTAACCCCTTCACGGGAAAATCCTCAGCTGCCGCCGAAGCGATGGCGGTGGTCCTGGTGGTAAGGCAGCGCATTGCACGACCTGCGAGACACACATAACGCCGCCGTGGCCGCTTCTCAAATCGGTCTCGCCGCCGCGCGTCTGCTCGCAGCCACGCTGATGGCGGCCGCGCTCGGCGGCTGCTCTTTCGCCATTCCCGGCGGCGAGCCGGCCCCGGCCTGGAAGAATGTCGGCGACGATGTGACCGGCTCCATCCCGCATAAGACCACGCCGACGCTCTCGCATTCGCTCGACCAGGAGGATTGGCGGCGCGCCAATGCGGCTCTCGGCGTCGCGCTCGATCCTCAGGGCGCCGGCGCGACGGTCAATTGGGACAATCCCGAAAGCCATGCGCGCGGCTCCTTCACGCCAGTCGGCCAGCCCTATCCTTCGGACGGCAAGGTCTGCCGCGCTTTTCTGGCGGAAGTCGGGACAAAAGAGAGCCACGAGCAATTGCAAGGCACGGCCTGCCGCGACAAATCCGCGGATTGGGCGCTGATCGACGTGCGGCCCTTCCGCAAGGCCTGAGAAATCTGGCCTGACCCGTCCGGCCTGAAAAATCAGCGGTCTCGTCATCCGACCTTCGCCGCATCCTTGCGCGCGGCCGCCACTTCTCCCAAATAGGCATGTCAGACATGAGCGTCCGCGCCGCATGAGGCGGGCGCCACTATGGGCTTTTGAAGAAAATGCGCGATCCATATGATGTCCTGGGCGTCGCCAAGACGGCGAGCGCCGCCGAGATCAAGAAGGCGTTTCGCAATCTCGCGAAAAAATACCACCCCGACCAGAACAAGAACGACCCCAAGGCCAAGGAGAAATTCGCCGAGGCCAATTCCGCCTATGAGATTCTCGGCGACGAGAAGAAAAAGGCGCAATTCGACCGCGGCGAGATCGACGCCGAGGGCAAGCCGCGCTTCACCGGCTTCGAGGGCTTCGGCGCGGGACCGGGCGGCGGCTATCGCGGACAGCGCGGCCCTGGCGGGGCCGAGCATTTCGAGTTCCATTTCGGCGGCGACGCTCCGGGCGGCGGCGGCCGCGCCGGCTTCGACCCCTCTGATCTTTTCGCCGATCTCTTCGGCGCCGGGGCGGGCGGACGCCGCGGAGCCCGCGCGCCGCGCCGCGGCGAGGATGTCGCGCTGCAAGTGACCATCTCGCTGGCCGAGGCGGTGAAGGGCGGCAGCACGCGCGTCTTTCTGCCCAGCGGCCGCACGCTCGATGTGAATATTCCGGTCGGCATAGAGGACGGCAAGCAGATTCGCCTGCGCGGCCAGGGCCACGCCGCCCCGCCCGGCGGCGAGCCCGGCGACGCCATCGTCACCGTCCATGTGGCGCCGGACCCGCTGTTCGCCATCTCCGGCCGCGATCTGAAGCTCGATCTGCCGATCTCTTTCTACGAGGCGGTTCTGGGCGCCAAGGTGGCGGCGCCGACGCTCTCCGGCAAGGTGGAGCTGACCATCCCCGCCGGCTCCAATGGCGGCCGCGTGCTGCGCCTGCGCGGCAAGGGACTGCCGGCCGCCGATGGCAAGCCGGCCGGCGATCTCTATGTGACGCTGCGCGTGCTGCTGCCGGAGGGCGCCGACGCCGAGCTCGAGGCCTTCTCCCAAAAATGGCGCACGGCCAGGCCCTATGATCCGCGCAAGGGAATGTGAGACGGGCGCATCGCCTTCTCCGCCGGCAAGGAGAAGGCGGAGCCCCAGAAACGGCTTCGTGACCGCGCGCCCGCTCCCTTATGCTGAAGCCCGAATCGGTGACGGGAAAGGACGGCGATGTCGGGGGCTGCGGCGTTTCAGTGGGGCGAATATCGCGAGGCGCTGCTGTTTCTGGGCACGGCGGGAGTCGTCGCGCCTTTGTTTCATCGGCTGCGCATCAGCCCCATTCTCGGCTTTCTGCTCGCCGGCGCGGCGCTCGGCCCTTTCGGCCTCGGCAAGCTCGCCGAGCGCCATGAGCTTCTCTCCGCGATCGCGCTGAGCGATCTCGAGGGCGTCGCCAAGATCGCCGAATTCGGCCTCGTCTTCCTCTTGTTCATGATCGGCCTCGAGCTCTCCTGGGAGCGGCTCGCGCGCATGCGCATGCTGGTCTTCGGGCTCGGCCTCTCGCAGGTTCTGCTCTGCGGCGGGGCGCTGGCGGCGGCGGGCGTGTTCTGGGCCGGGCTCGGCCCCGCGCCGGCGACGCTGCTCGGCGCGGCGCTCGCAATGTCCTCGACGGCGATCGTCATTCCGCTGCTCGCCGAGCGCCGCCGCCTCAACCGCGCCGCCGGCCGCGCCGCCTTTTCGGTGCTGCTGCTGCAGGATCTGATGGTGGCGCCGCTGCTCTTCCTCATCTCCTTCCTCTCCGATCCGCAGGTGGAGAGCGAAGGGCTGAAGGCGCTGCTCGCCTTTCTGCCGGCGCTCGCCGCCATGGGCGCGCTGATTATCGCCGGCCGGCTGCTGCTGCGGCCGCTGTTCCATCTGGTGGCGGCGGCGCAATCGATCGAGCTGTTCACCGCGGCGAGCCTGCTGGTCATCATCGGCGCCGGCGTCGCCAGCGCGGCGGCGGGATTTTCCATGGGGCTCGGCGCCTTCATCGCCGGCCTGCTGCTCGCCGAGACCGAGTTTCGCCGCGAGATCGAGGTGACGATCGAGCCGTTCAAGGGCCTGCTGCTCGGCCTCTTCTTCGTGTCCGTCGGCGCGGGCCTCGATTTCGACCGCGTGATCGAGGATTTGCGGCAGGTGCTGGTCATCGCCATTGGCCTCATCGTGACCAAGACGCTCATCGTCTTTCTGCTCGGCCGCGCCTTTCGCCTGCGCCCGCGCATAGCGGCGGAAGTGGCGCTGCTGCTCGCGCCCGGCGGCGAGTTCGCCTTCATTCTCGTCGGCGCCGCCATCGCCTCCGGCGTGCTGCCGAAAAATCTCGGCGCCGACGCCATGCTCGCCGTGACGCTCGGTCTCTTCGTGCTGCCGGCGCTGGCGCGGCTCGGCGAATGGCTCAATCCCGGCCGCCGGCTGCAAGACGATGAGGCGGAGTTCGGCCATCTCGCGCCGGAGGGCGAGATCGCCGCCGGCCGCGTCGTCATCGTCGGCTATGGGCGCGTCGGCGCGCTCATCGGCGACATGCTGAGCCGCCACGAGATTCCTTACGTCGCCGTCGACAATGACGTGAAGCTCGTCGCGCAGACGCGCGACAAGGGCGTCGATATTTATTGGGGCAATTGCATGCGGCGCGAGTTTTTGATGCGCCTCGGCGTGGCCCAGGCGCGCGCGCTGGTGGTGACGGTGGAAAATCCTCAGGCCGCGCAGGAGATCGTCCGCCTCGCGCATCAGGAGCGCGCCGATATGACCATTGTCGCGCGCGCCCGCGACGCCTGGCACGCCACCCATCTCTACGAGCTCGGCGCCAGCGACGCGATACCGGAGACGATCGAGTCGAGCCTGCAGCTCGCCGAGACGGTGCTCGTCGATGTCGGCGTGCCCATGGGCTATGTCATCGCTTCCATTCATGAGAAGCGCGACGAATATCGCAAGCTGCTGCAGCCGACCGGCGAGGAGGCGCGCCAACGCGCCGCGCGCGCTTCGACGCGTTTGCGGGAGCTGAAGAAAAGGCGCGCGCGGCCGGCGCCGGAGGCGGAAGCGGAGGGGGAAGGTTAGGCCGTCTCCTTCTAAGCCTCCGCGACCATGCGCAAAAATTCCTCCGCGGCGATGACGCTCTCGCCATCGAGCGCCCTTGTGACGGCGAGGCGCCGCAGCGCGGCGTCGCTCGCCACTGCGCGCGGAGCGAGACGGCGGCGTTTTGCGATATCCAGCCGCAAATGCAGCAATCGCCGATAGAGCCGCTCTTCGGCGACGCTGAGCGGCCGCTCCTGCTCCGGCCCCAATGAAACGCTCGCCGCCATCGCCACGGGATCGGGCGCCTCCTCCGGCTCGTCGAGCCTCTCGGCGCCGGCGCCGGCGAAGCGGGCGA
Source organism: Methylosinus sp. PW1 (assembly GCF_000745215.1). Taxonomy (NCBI): domain Bacteria; kingdom Pseudomonadati; phylum Pseudomonadota; class Alphaproteobacteria; order Hyphomicrobiales; family Methylocystaceae; genus Methylosinus; species Methylosinus sp. PW1. The sequence goes on along the minus strand of NZ_JQNK01000009.1, from coordinate 1,706,235 downwards.
GAACGGCCACGCGCCAGCCGAGCGCGACGAGGCCCGCACGGCGCGGCAGCGCCAGCAGGCCGCCGCGGCAATTGTCGCAGCGTCCGCAGCGGCCGCTCTCCTCGCCGAAAGCGGCCAACAGCGTCTGGAAGCGGCAGGCGGGGGTGAGGCAGAGGCGCGCCATGGCGCGTCGCCGCTCCGTCTCGCCGAGCGCGACGGGATCGTCCGCCGGCGGCGCGAAGCCGAAGCGGCCGGCGAGCTCGCGCGGATCGAAGAGGGCGAGCGCATCGGCCGGCAGGCCGTCGCGGCCGGCGCGGCCGATCTCCTGATAATAGGCCTCGATCGAATCGGGCGGGTCGGCGTGGACGACGAAGCGCACGTCCTTTTTGTCGACGCCCATGCCGAAGGCGATGGTCGCGATCATCGCCACGCCGGCGCGTTCGAAGAAAGCGTCCTGATGCGCCGCGCGCGTCGCCGCATCGAGGCCGGCGTGATAGGCGAGCGCGTCGAAGCCGAGCCCGCGCAGCGTGGCCGCCATAGCCTCGGCCTTGCGGCGCGAATTCACATAGACGACCCCGCTCTCTCCCTCCCGCCGGCGCAGGAAGCGCGTCAGATGTCCCAGCGCATCGCCGCGGGGACGGAAAGAAAGGCGCAGATTGGGCCGCGCGAAGGAGGAGACGAAAACTTCCGGCGCGCGCGTGAACAGGCTGGCGATAATGTCGGCGCGCGTGCGCGGGCCGGCGGTCGCCGTCACCGCCAGCACCGGCGCGCCGAGCCGTGCGGCGATCTCCCCCAGCCGGGCGTAATCCGGGCGAAACTCATGCCCCCAATGGGAGACGCAATGCGCCTCGTCCACGGCGAGCAGCGCGACGCCGGCGGCGCGCAAGAGCGCGATGGTCCCGTCTCCGACGAGGCGCTCCGGCGCGAGATAGACGAGCTTCGCCCGCCTGCCGGCGATGGCGGCGAGCGCCGCGCCATGCTCCACCTCGCTCTGGCCCGAATGGAGCGCGACGGCGGCGACGCCCGAGCGTGCGAGGCCGCGCAATTGATCGCGCATCAGCGAGATGAGCGGCGAGACCACCACGACCGGCGCTGCGCCCATGGCGGCGGGCAATTGATAGAGCAGGGATTTGCCGGCCCCGGTGGGCATCACCGCGAGCGCGTCGCGCCCCTCGAGCAGCGCCGCGACCACGGTCGCTTGTCCCGGCAGAAAATCCTCATGGCCGAAGCGCGCGCGCAGCACGCGCCGCGCCTCTTCCATATCGGCGGGCGGGCGGCGCAACGGTCAGAAGGAGGCGGCGCGCGGGACGAGCACGGAAATGCGCACCAGCTCGGAGAGGCTCTTCACCTGCATCTTCACCATTAGCCGGGCGCGATGCGCCTCCACTGTGCGGACGCTGATGCCGAGCTCATGGGCGATGATCTTGTTGGGGCGGCCCTCGAGCACGCCCACCAGCACCTCGCGCTCCCGCGCCGTGAGGCTGGCCAGACGGTCGCGGGCGATTGCCGCCTCCGAGCCGCGGCCATCGCCCGCGCCGCGAAGACCGAGCGCCTGGCGGACAGAGCGGAGCAGCGTCTCCTCGCCGAAAGGCTTCTCGAGCAGATCGACGGCGCCCGCTTTCATCGCCTGAACGGCGAGCGACACATCGGCATGGGCGGTGATGACGATCACCGGCAGATCGAGGCCGCGCGCCTTGATCTCGGCGAGCAGCTCCAGCCCGCTCGTGCCCGGCATTCGCACATCGGTGACGACGCAGCCGCCATCGCCGGGGCGGAGGCCGGCGAGAAAGTCGCGCGCGGAAGCATGGGCGCGAACGTCGAAATCCGCCATTTTCAGAAGAAGCGTCAGCGAGTCGCGAACGGCGGCGTCATCGTCGATGACATGCACGATGGCCGCGGCGCTCATGCGCGCGCTCCGCCCGGCCGAGGCCGAAAGGCGTGGTCGCCGGAAATGCCAAGATCGAAACAGTCTACCGATTGCATAAAGAACGGGTCCGACCACCCGAGCGTTTTGCGCCTCGACAGGCGCGTCGGGCCGGGATGATCCTATGTGGCGCGTCGATTGGCAATAGCCGCGTGACGCCCGCGTGACGCGCGTCCATCCGGCCGAGGACGCGCCTTCCAGAGTCCCTTCGGTTCGGAACGACCCGGCGGGACTCTGGAGCCGGAAGCTCTAGCGCTCGCCGCGCAGATAGGACGCCCGCGCGCCGAAGCGGGCGACGATCGGGTCGCCGCCACAAAGGGACTCCGGTGTCTCGCCCTGCGCGTCGCGGCGTCGGGGCCGGCGCCCCTCGCGAAAGAAGGACAGCACCACGCCCGGCTCGCGCAGAGGGGCGTTCCGGCCGCGGCGGGCGTCGACATAATGGCCGAGCAGCGCGGCCTCGAAAGCCGCCTCGCTCTCGGCGTGACGGACGAGGCCCGCCTCCGGATGGGCGGTGAGCAGCAGGCGCAGCACGATCAGCAGATCGGCGGCGCGGATCGTCACGCCGAGATCGAGAAAGCCGCGCAGATCGGCGACGATCATCTCGCGCACGGCCTCGAGCCCACGATGGCCGTTGAGCAGATAGCTCTCGAGCAACGCGTCATGCTCGCAAGAGGGGATGGCGCCGAGAACCAGCTCGTTGGAGGCCAGGCCCGTCTGGGCGGCGCATTGCGACACGGTAATCATGAGAAGCTCCTTACGCGTTACGCAAACTCGTTACAGTTCGATTGAAGGGCGATCAGCCGGCGGCAAATGAGGCCCGGCTATCGGCGAATGGGCAAAGCGGATCGGCAAAGACGAGAAGCCGAAAGAAATGCTCAAATTGATCGATTGCGTGCGGAGATCAAATTGATCCATGGACGTCATCAGCGCCAATTCTCCCTGGGCGGCGAGATTGCAGCGGGCCGCGCTATCCGTCAATACTTGTTAGCGGCCAATTCCAAAATTAGGACATGTACTTATGCGACGCATCGGCGCCGCTGGCTGTCACGAAAATCGTTCTATATCAATATATTATGATATAGGCCGGCATGGGGTGAGACACGGGATTTTTACGATCGTCTGTGAAATAATAGAAAATTCTATTCATTTATCGATCGAATATACTACAAATATATTCAAATTCTATGCGTTTTGCCCGACGATATGGCGAAGGCGCCGCCGCGCTCTTTCACGCCGCGCGGCTAAGATCGGCGATCACCGCGCCGAGAAAGCGCGCGGCCTCGCCGCCGGTGACGACGCGATGGTCGAAGGTGAGGCTCAGCGGCAGCATGCGCCGCGCGACGGGGCGGCCTTCGTCATCGGCGACGATCGCGCGGCGAATGCGCCCGGCGCCGAGAATGGCGACGGTCGGCGGCAGCACGATTGGCGCGGCGTAGCGCCCGGCGATCATGCCGAAATTGGAGAGGGTGATGGTGGCGCCGCGCAATTCCTCCGGCGGAATGCGCCGCGCCTCAATATCGGCGCGCATCTTGTTCAGCCCGGCGCGCAGATCGGAAGGATCGCGCTCGGCGACATTGCGCAGCACGGGCACGAATAATCCGCCTTCCGCCGAGTCGACGGCGATGCCGAGATCGATGGCGGCGAGCACGCGCCGCGCCAGCGCATGGGATTCGAACCAGGCGTTGAGTCCCGGCTCGACGCGGCAGCCCGCGACGAGCGCGCGAATGAGCCGCAATGTCGTATCCTCGCCCTGACCCCAAGCCTCTATGTCGGCGTCGTCCACCACTGTCGCCGCGGCCACCTCGGCTTGCGCCAACGCCATATTCTGCGCCATGGCGCGCCGAAATCCGCGCAGCGGCTCGGGCGGCGCGGCCTCCGACAATATGCGCGCCACGCGCTGCACATCGCTCGCGGTGATGACGCCATCGGCGCCGGAGGGCGTCACCATTGCGAGATCGACATCGAGCCGCCGCGCCAGCGCGCGCACCGCCGGCGTCGCGCGCAGGCCGGCGCCATTGCGCCCGAGCGGCGCCGCGCCTTCCTGCAGCACGCGGCCGCTCGTTTCCATCGCGCCGACGACGGTTCCCTTATCCTCTCTCGCGCGCGGCTCTTCGCCGTCGCCGGCGAAAGCGATGAGCGGGCCGCCGATGCGAATGATCTCGCCCGCCTGTGCGAACAGCTTTTCGATGCGCCCGGCTTGCGGCGACGGAATCTCGACGACCGCCTTCGCCGTCTCCACGGAGACGAGCGGCTGATCCAGCGCGACCTCCTCGCCGGGCGCGACATGCCATTGCACCAGCTCGGCCTCTTGCAGGCCTTCGCCGAGATCGGGAAGCTTGAAGACGCTCATGCCGCCTCCATCGTTTTGCGCACGGCGTCGGCGATGCGCGCGACGCTCGGCAAATATTGTCCCTCGAGCCGCGCCAGCGGCATCACGACGTCATAGCCGGTGACGCGCCGCACCGGCGCTTGCAGAAAATACAATCCGCGCTCGGCGATGACGGCGGCGATCTCCGCGCCGAAGCCCGCGGTGCGCGCGGCCTCCTGCACGATGACGCAGCGGCCGGTCTTCTCCACCGAGCGCAAAATGGTCTCGGCGTCGAGCGGCTTCAGCGTCGCAATGTCGATGACCTCGCAATCGACGCCTTCGCTCGCGAGGCTGTCGGCGGCGGCGAGCGCCTCATGCAGCATGCCGCCCCAGGCGATCAGCGTGACGTCGCGTCCCTCGCGCGAGACGAAGCATGTGTCGAGCGGCAGGCTCTCGCCATCGTCGATCACCTCCTGCTTGAAGAGGCGATAGAGCCGCGTCGGCTCGAGGAAGACGACGGGATCGGGATCGCGAATGGCTGCGAGCAGCAGGCCATAGGCGCGGGCCGGCGAAGAGGGAATGACGACGCGCAGGCCGGGCGTATGCGCGAGCATGGCTTCGGGGCTTTCCGAATGATGTTCCGGCGCGTGAATGCCGCCGCCATTGGGCGCGCGCAGCACCATGGGACAGCTGAGCCGCCCGCGCGTGCGATTGCGCAGACGCGAGGCGTGATTGATGAGCTGATCCAGCGCCGGATAGATGAAGCCGCTGAATTGAATCTCCATCACCGGCTTCAGCCCCATCGCCGCCATGCCGACGGCGACGCCGGCGATGGCCGCCTCGGCGAGCGGCGTGTCGAGAACGCGCCCCGAGCCGAAGCGTTGCTGCAGGCCGAGCGTCGCGCGAAACACGCCGCCATTGACGCCGATATCCTCGCCGAGAAGCAGCACGGCGGGATCATGCTCCAGCGCATGCGCGAGCGCGCGATTGACGGCCTCGACGAGAGTGAGCTCAGCCATGGCCGCCATCCTCCGGCGCGAAGCGCCGCGCTTCCTCATATTGATCGCGCATCGATTCCGGCAGCTGCGCGAAGAGATGATCGAACATCGCCGAGAACGCCTGCGGCGGCGTCGCGAGATAGGCGGCGACCGCGCGCTCCACCTCATCGGCGCAGTCTTTCGTGAGGCGCTTCTCCTGCTCCTCGCTCCATAATCCCCGCGTCGCGAGATATTTGCGCAGCCGCGCGATCGGCTCCTTCTCCGCCTCGCGCCGCACGATCTCGACGTCGCGATAGCGCGAGGCGTCATCCGCTGTCGTGTGGTCGCCGAGCCGATAGCTCAGCGCCTCTATGAGCGTCGGCCCGCCGCCGTCGCGCGCTTTCTCTATCGCCGCATGCGCGACATGGCGCATGGCGATCACATCATTGCCATCGACCTGACGTCCCTCGACGCCGGCGGCGACCGCTTTTTGCGCGAGAGTCGCGGTCGCCGATTCCATTTCGCGCGGAGTCGAGATCGCCCATTGATTATTATTGATGACGACGACGAGCGGAACGCGCCAGACGGCGGCCATGTTCAAGGCCGAGTAGAAATCGCCGGTCGACGCGCCGCCATCGCCGAGGATTGTCACCGCGACGCGTTTCTCATTGCGCAGCTTGAAGGCGTAAGCCGCGCCCGCCGCATGCGCCACTTGCGTGCCGACGGGAACGCAGATGGGAAAGTCGCTGCGCGGAACGGCGTAATCGCTGCCGCGCTCGTCTCCGCCCCAATAGACGAGATTTTCCACCATCGTCATGCCGCGCAGCAATTGCGCGCCATGGTCGCGATAAGACGGCGCGAGCACATCTTCTCCGCGCATGGCCGCGCCTATGCCGACGCCGATCGCCTCCTGCCCGAGAGCGGAGGCGAAAGTGCCGAGCTTGCCGGTGCGCTGCAGAGCGATGGCTTTTCCGTCATAGGCGCGCGTTCGCGCCATGGCGCGATAGAGGCCGAGCAGAAGCTCGGGGTCTATCGCCTCGCGCGGCGTCGCCGGGTCGAGCTCGCCCGACGCGGAGAGGAAACGAAGAAAGTCGATCTGGAAGGAGACGCCAATGGTCATCGGGCCTGCCTCGAGCTTCGTCAGAGTGACGTAAGGCGCCGCCTCGCGCTTTTCATCCGCCCTAGGGAATTTTTTGCTGCGTGAGCCGAAGAGCGCTTGAATCGCTCGCGCGCGCGCCCAGTTCATGATCCATGTCCGCGTCGTCCCTGTCCGCGTCGTCCAAATCAGACGCTTTCCCCTTCGTCGACGAATTCGGCCCGGCGAAAATCGTCTATGTGAGCACGCCGGGCGTCGGCCTCGAGGCGATCGTCGTCATCGATAATATCGCCGCCGGCCCCGCCATAGGCGGCGTGCGCATGGCGCCGGATGTCGGCGTCGAAGAATGCTTCCGCCTCGCCCGCGCCATGACGTTGAAGAACGCCGCCTGCGGTCTGCGCCACGGCGGCGGCAAATCCGTCATCTTCGGCGATCCTGCGATGCCTCCGCAGGAGAAAGAGCAGCTCATTCGCGCCTTCGCCAAGGCGATCGAGCCCTTGACCGATTACATTCCCGGCCCGGACATGGGTACGAACGAAACCTGCATGGCCTATGTGCATGACGAGATCGGCCGCGCCGTGGGATTGCCTGCCGTGCTCGGCGGCGTTCCGCTCGATGAGATCGGCGCGACAGGCTATGGCGTCGCCATAGCCGCGGAGGCGGCCGCGCCATCCGCCGGGCTGAAGCTCGAGGGCGCGCGCGTCGTCGTCGAAGGCTTCGGCGCTGTCGGTCGGCACGCCGCGCGATTCCTCGCGCGCAAAGGCGCGATATTGGTGGGCGCTTCCGACCGCCGCGGCGCGATCTATGACGCGGCCGGACTCGACATTGACGCATTGGCGCAGATCCGCAGCGAAGGCCGCAGCGTCGCCAGCCATGCGCGCGGCGAAGCGCTGGCGCCCGATGCGCTGCTCGCCGCGCCTTGCGATATTTTCATCCCCGCCGCGCGGCCGGATGTGTTGCGCGCCGATAATGTCGGCGGCTTGCAATGCAAGCTCGTGGTGCAGGGCGCCAATATTCCGGCGACCGCCGAGGCGGAGCGCATCATGTTCGAGCGTGGAATCGTCAGCGCGCCCGACTTCATCGCCAACGCCGGCGGCGTGATCTGCGCATCCGTGGAATATGCCGGCGGCGACGAGAAGGCCGCTTTCGCGGCGATAGAAGAAAAGATTTCCCGCAACATGCGAGAGATCATCGCGCGCGCTTCCACAATGCGCGTCTCATTGCGCGACGCTGCGACAGCGCTGGTGCAGGAGCGTCTGCGCAAGATGATGGCGACGCAGCGCTGGCGCTAGAGTTCAATTCTGTCGTGTTTTCTTCACGCGAACCGGTTCCCACTTCGCTCGAAAACACTCTAATTCACCGTCTCTATCGCCACCGCCGCCGCCTCGCCGCCGCCGATGCAGAGCGCGGCGACGCCGCGTCGCAGCCCATATTTGCGCAGCGCCGCGAGCAGAGTGACGACGATGCGCGCGCCCGAGGCGCCGATCGGATGACCGAGCGCGCAGGCGCCGCCATGCACATTCACCTTTTCGCGCGGCAGATCGAGCTCGCGCATCGCCGCCATCACGACGACGGCGAAAGCCTCGTTGATCTCGAAGAGATCGACGCTCGACAGCGGCCAGCCGAGGCGCTCGGCGAGCTTGCGCATGGCCGAGATCGGCGCCGTCGGAAACAGATTGGGCGGCCCCGCATGGGTCGCATGGGCGCGAATGATCGCCAGCGGCGCGAGGCCGGCGCGCTCGGCCCGCTCCCGCCGCATCAAGGTCAGCGCCGCGGCGCCGTCGGAAATGGCGCTGGAATTGGCCGCCGTCACCGTGCCGCCCTCGCGAAACGCCGGCTTCAATTTCATGATCGCCTCGATCTTCGCTTTCGACGGCAATTCATCGCGCGTGATCGTCGTGTCATGCGCTTCGATCGGCGCGATCTCCCAGTCGAAATCGCCCTGCTGCGCCGCACGCCGCGCGCGCTCGAGCGAGAGCGTCGCATAATCATCCTGCATTTGCCGCGTGAATTGATGCGTCGTCGCGCAATCCTCGGCGAAATCGCCCATCAGACGGCCCTTGTCATAGGCGTCCTCGAGCCCGTCGAGAAACATATGATCGAGGAGCTTCTTATGCCCCATGCGATAGCCTTCGCGCGCGCGCTCGAGCAGATAGGGCGCATTGCTCATGCTCTCCATGCCGCCGGCGACGATGGCGTGCGAGCTGCCGGCGAGCAGTTGGTCATGCGCGAGCTGGATCGCCTTCATGCCGGAGCCGCACATTTTATTGATCGTCACGCAGCCCGCGGCCTCCGGCAGACCGGCGGCGAGCGACGCCTGCCGCGCCGGCGCCTGGCCGAGGCCCGCTGTCAGCACGCAGCCCATGAGCACATCGTCGATCTGATCTGTCGGCGCGTCGGCGCGCGCCACCGCGGCGCGAATCGCCGCCGCGCCGAGCTCCGGCGCCGAAACTCTCTTCAGCTCGCCGAGCATCGCGCCGATCGGCGTGCGCGCCGCGCCGATGATGACCACGGGATCGAAGCTCTCGCTCATGTCCAGGCTCGAAATTCGAACTCCGGCGCCGCGCCGCCATCGAGCAGCGCCTTCACCGAGGCGTCGTCCACTTCCGCGAGCGTCGCCGGCGACCAATGCGGATCGCGATCCTTGTCGATGACGGCGGCGCGAATACCCTCAAAGAGATCATGCGTCGAAAGAAGATTGCAAGCCGTGCGAAATTCCTGGCGCAGGCACGCTTCCAGATTTTCCGCATCCGCCGCGCGGCGCAGCAGCTGCAGCGTCACTTTCAGGCTCGTCGGCGAGCGCATGGCGAGCGTCGCCGCCGCCTCGCGCGCGAACTCCGAACCCTCTGTCTCGAGCGCGGCGATGAGGCGCTCGACGCTCGAATGCGCCGTCACGCGCCGCAGCAAAGTCTCGTGTCGCGACAAGGCGCCGAGGCCGGATGATTTGGCGAAGCGCGCCAGCAGCGGCCGCAGCTCTTCCGCCTCGCTTATATCGCTCAGAAGGGCGAGCAGCTCTGGCAGCGAGGCCGAATCCACGAGCACATCCGCGAGCCCGGCGAAGATCGCGTCATGCGGACCGACCGTCATGCCGGAAAGCGCCATGAAGCGCCCAACGCCGCCATTGCGCGTGAGCAGCCAGGAGCCGCCGACGTCGGGAATAAAGCCGATCGCCGTCTCTGGCATAGCGAGACGCGTGCGCTCCGTGACGATACGAAAATTGCCATGCGCGGAAAGGCCGACGCCGCCGCCCATGACGATTCCATCCATCATCGCGACATAGGACTTCGGAAAGGCGGCGATGCGCGCGTTCAGCCGATATTCCTCGCGCCAGAACGTCTCATAGAGGCTGCGGTCGCCGACGCGCAACTCATAGAGCGCGCGAATATCGCCGCCGGCGCAAAAGCCGCGTTGGCCCTCGCCCGTCACCACGACGGCGACGATCTCCCGATCGGCGCCGAAGGAGTCGAGCGCGGTGGAAAAATCGCGCACCATATCCAGCGTCAGGCTGTTCAGCGCCTTCGGCCGGTTCAACGACAGGCGCCCGACCTTGCGCGTGCGAGAGACGAGAATATCGCTCATGCGCGGCGCCTTTTCTCGCGCTGGAGAAGCGATGCGCGCGCGGCGCGGCTCGCCGTCTCGCGTCCGAGGCTTTCGCAAATGAAACCGCCTGCATCTATCAGCGCGGCGAGATCGACGCCCGTCTCGATTCCCGAACGCTCGAGCATATAGACAACATCCTCCGTTGCGACATTGCCGCTCGCACCCGGCGCGAAGGGACAGCCGCCGAGGCCCGCGACGGATGCGTCGACGACGCCGACGCCCATCTCTACGCAAGCGAATATATTGGCGAGCGCCTGGCCATAGCTGTCATGAAAATGAACCGCGATCTGCGCCAAGGGAACGTCGCGTCCGACCTCTTCCACGAGCCGCCGCGCTTGCAAAGGCACGCCGACGCCGATCGTGTCGCCGAGTGAAATCTCGTGGCAGCCGAGCGCTGCGAGATCGCGGGCCAGCGTCGCGACGGCGCGTGGCGCGACCTCGCCTTCATAGGGACAGCCGAGCGCGCAGGAAATATAGCCGCGCACCTCGAGCCCTGCGCCGACCGCCGCTTCGACGACGGGCGCATAACGCGTCAGGCTCTCCGTGATTGTGCAGCCGATATTTTCTTTCGAAAAGCTCTCGCTCGCCGCGGCGAAAATGGCGACGCCGCGCACGCCGCAAGCGAGCGCTTCCTCGAGTCCGCGCGTATTGGGAATGAGAACGGACAGATGAACATGCGGCGGCAAACGAAGATGTGCGAGCACGCGCTTGGTATCCGCCATTTGCGGAACGCGATTCGCCGAGACGAAGCTTCCCGCTTCTATGTCGCGCAGCCCCGCCGCGGCCAGCTTCTCGATCAGCGTGACCTTGGTCTCCACTGAAACCATCGCGCTTTCATTCTGCAGGCCGTCGCGCGGGCCGACCTCGACGATGCGCACGCGTTGCGGAATCTTCATGCCGCTTCTCCCTCGGCGAAGACGATCAGCCGCTCGCCCTGCCGCACCATATCGCCGATCGTCGTCCGAATCTCCGATATGCGCCCGTCTCGCGGCGCCGACAATGCGATTTCCATCTTCATCGCCTCGAGCATGACGAGCGGCGCGCCTTTCTTCACGCTCTCGCCGACGCTGGCGAAGAGTCCGGTGACGCGCGCCGGCAGCGGCGCCGCGAGCGCCGCCTCGTCATCGCGTTCCGCGCGCGGCGGCGCGAGCGGATCGACGAGCGAAAGCTCGTGGTTGCGTCCATTCCATATGATGACGAAGCCTTTTGGGCGCTCGACGATCGAAAGCTTTCGCGCGACGCCGTCGATGCGCAGGCTCATGTGTTCTGCGTCGCTCTCGAGCGCGACGAAATGCAGCGACTTGGGGGTTTGCAAGCGGAAGGCGCCCTTGGGCAGGGGCGCGATCGTCAAGGGAATGTCGCGATCCTGGAAACGGACGAGCAGCTTCTGCCGCGCCGCGCCATTCAGGCGCCAAGCGTCGCTCGCATCCCAAGGCGTCTCCTCATTGCGCTCGGCGCGAAGACGGCGTAGCCGAGCGGCGGCGCCCGCTGCGAGCACGAGGGTTTCGGCGTCCTCGTCCAGCGCTTCCGATCCCGCGAGGATAAGCTCGAGATGACGCGGAAGAAATCCCGTGTCGATCTCGCCCGCGGCATACGCTTCGCTGTCGAGAATTGCGCGCAGCAACAGCAGATTCGTCTCCACGCCCACGATCTCGCAATCACGCAGCGCCGCGGCGAGCTTTGCGCGGGCGGTCTCTCGGTCTTCGCCATGCGCGACGATCTTGGCGAGCAGCGGATCGTAGAATGGCGTTACCGCATCGCCTTCACGCACGCCGGTTTCGACACGAATAGCGCCATCCTCGCGCGGCGTGCGCCAGTGCTCGAGCCGGCCGACACAAGGCAGAAAATCGCGCGCCGGCGTCTCCGCATAGAGTCGCGCTTCGATCGAATGTCCATGCGGCGCGATCTCGTCTCGGCGCGCGGGCAGCTTCTCGCCGGACGCGACGCGCAGCTGCCATTCCACGAGATCGACGCCCGATATCATTTCGGTGATCGGATGCTCCACCTGCAGCCGCGTGTTCATCTCGAGAAAGTAGAAGCTGTCGTCCTTCACGAGAAATTCGACCGTTCCGGCGCCGATATAGGAGACCGCGCGCCCGGCGGCGAGCGCGGCCTCGCGCAAGGCGTACCTCAGCTCTGTCGAAAGGCCCGGTGCGGGCGTCTCCTCGATGATCTTCTGATGACGGCGTTGGATCGAGCAGTCACGTTCTGGGAAAGCGACGAGGGCGCCATGCGCATCGCCGAAAATCTGCGCTTCTATATGCCGCGCGCCATCGAGCGCCTTCTCGATCAGCAGCGAATCGTCGCCGAATGCGGACGCCGCCTCTCGCCGCGCGCTCTCGATCGCGCCGCGCAGCTCGCCCCGCGTCGCGACGCGGCGCATGCCTTTGCCGCCGCCGCCCGCCGAAGCCTTGACGAGCACGGGAAAGCCGATGCGTATCGCCGCTGCGGCGAGGCTCTCGATATCTTGCGCGCCGTGAAAGCCCGGCACGATCGGCACGCCGGCGCTTTCCATCAATGCGCGTGCGTGCGTCTTGGAGCTCATGAGACGCATGGCTTGCGGCGTCGGTCCGATGAAGACGAGGTCGGCCTCGGCGCAACGCTCCGCGAATGCCGCGTTCTCGGAGAGAAAGCCATAGCCGGGATGAACGGCCTGCGCGCCCGCGCGGCGCGCGGCGGCGATGATCTTGTCGATTGCGAGATAGCTCTCGCGCGCTGGCGCCGCGCCCAGTGGATAGGCTTCGTCGGCGAGCGCGACATGACGCGCCTGCGCGTCGACGTCCGAATAGATGGCGGCCGCGATGACGCCCATGCGCCGCGCGGTCGCGATCACGCGGCATGCGATCTCGCCCCGATTGGCGATGAGAATCTTACGAAGCATCGTCGCGATCCCGTCTCCAATAGGGGGCGCGCTTCTCGAGGAAAGCCGCGAGACCCTCCTTTCCTTCCGCAGATGCGCGCCGCGCGGAGATCCGCTGCGCCGTCTCGCGCATCAGCGCTTCGTCGATTGGTCGTTCGGCAAAGAGCGCCACGGAGGCTTTCGCCTCGGCTTGCGCGCCGGGCGCGCCGGCGAGCAGCGCATCCACGATGCGCGCGACTCGCGCGTCCAGCTCTGTGGCGGGGGCGATCTCGTGAACGAGGCCGAGCGCGCGCGCCTGTGTCGCGGAGATCGTCTCGGCGCTGAGAAAATAGCGTCGCGCCTGGCGCGCGCCGATCGCGCGCTGAACATAAGGACCGATCACCGAGGGCGTGAGGCCGATCCTCGCTTCGCTCAAGCAAAAGCTCGCGGCATCGCTCGCGACGGCGATGTCACAGCAGGCGACGAGGCCGACGCCGCCGCCATAGGCCGGGCCATGGATCCGCGTGAGCGTCGGCTTGGGCAGCGTGTCGAGCGCGCGCATCGCGCGCGCGAGCAGAAGCGCATCCTCTTCATTGGCGCGCGGCGTGTCTGCGGCGACGCGCTTCATCCATTCTATGTCGCCGCCGGCGCAAAAGGCGGGGCCGTCGCCAGCGAGCAGGAGAATGCGCGTCTGCGAATCGTTCGCTGCACTTTCCAGAGCCGCGATGAGCTCGACGACCATTGCGTGGTCCAGCGCATTGCGACGCTCCGGTCGTGCGAGCGTGAGAGTGGCCACGCCGCGGGAATCGAGTGACGAGCGAAGAAGGGACATTTGCGCCTCACATGCGGAACAGGCCGAATCGCGTCGCCTCGAGCGGCGCATTGGACGCCGTGGCGAGAGAGAGCGCAAGCACGCGGCGCGTATCCGCCGGGTCGATGACACCGTCGTCCCAAAGACGCGCGCTCGCATAATAGGGGTGGCCTTGCCGCTCATATTGCGCGCGGATTTGCGCTTGATAGGCGTCATGGTCGGCTTGCGGCCAATCGCGCCCTTTGGCGGTGTAGCTGTCGCCGCGCACGCGGGAGAGAACATCGGCCGCCTGCTCTCCGCCCATCACGGAGATGCGCGCATTGGGCCAGCTCCACAGGAAGCGCGGACCATAGGCGCGGCCGCACATCGCATAATTGCCAGCGCCGAAGCTGCCGCCGACGATGACTGTGAATTTCGGAACAGCGGCGGTCGCCACCGCCGTCACCATTTTTGCGCCATCCTTGGCGATGCCGCGCGCCTCATAATCACGACCGACCATGAAGCCGGTGACATTCTGCAGAAACAGCAGAGGAATCCCGCGTTGCGCGCACAGCTCGATGAAATGTGCGCCCTTGAGCGCGCTTTCGCCGAACAGCACGCCATTATTCGCGAGCACGCCGATGCGATAGCCGCAAATATGCGCGAAGCCGGCGACGAGCGTCTCGCCATAGAGCTTCTTGAACTCGTCGAAATCGCTCGCATCGACGAGCCGCGCGATCAGCTCGCGCGCGTCATATTGACGGCGGCGATCGGTCGGAACCAGACCATAGATCTCCATCGGATCATAGAGCGGCTCGCGCGCCTCGCGCTTCTGCAGTGACGGCGACGGCGCCGCGCCGAGCGTCGCGACGATGTCGCGCGCGATGCCGAGCGCATGGCCGTCATTCTCCGCATAATGATCGACGACGCCGGAGCTGCGGGCATGTACTGTGGCGCCGCCCAATTCTTCCGCTGTCACGACCTCGCCTGTCGCGGCGCGCACCAGCGGCGGCCCGGCGAGAAAAATCGTGCCGGTATCGCGTACGATGATGGACTCGTCCGACATTGCGGGCACATAGGCTCCGCCGGCCGTGCAAGAGCCCATGACGACGGCGATCTGCGCTATGCCCGCGGCGGACATTTGCGCCTGATTATAGAAAATGCGGCCGAAATGATCGCGATCGGGAAACACCTCGTCCTGACGCGGCAGATTGGCGCCGCCGCTATCGACGAGATAGAGGCACGGCAGGCGGTTCTGCGCGGCGATCTCTTGCGCGCGCAAATGCTTTTTCACGGTCAGCGGAAAATAGACGCCGCCTTTCACGGTCGCGTCATTGGCGAGGATCATGCAGGCGCGGCCGCAAATGCGCCCGACTCCCGCGATGACGCCGGCGCAAGGCGCCTCGCCGTCATAGAGATCATAGGCGGCGAATTGGCCGATCTCGAGAAAGGGCGACATGGGATCGATGAGCGCGTCTATGCGGTCGCGCGCTGTCATCTTGCCGCGAGCGACATGCTTCTCGCGCGCAGCCGCGCCGCCGCCTTCGGCGATGCGTGAGGCGGTTGCGCGCAGATCGGCGACGAGGCCGCGCATCGCCCGCGCATTGGTCGCGAATTGCGCAGAGCTCGTATCCAAGCTCGTCTCCAGAACTGTCATTGCCAAATTCTCTCTTGGCCAATTCTTTTCTTGCGGCAGCTCGCCTCGACCGTCACGCAGTTTCGCTGTAAAGCTCACGGCCGATCAGCATGCGACGAATCTCGCTGGTGCCGGCGCCGATCTCATAGAGCTTGGCGTCGCGCAGCAGCCGGCCGGTTGGATAATCATTGATATAGCCATTGCCGCCGAGGCATTGGATGGCTTCGAGCGCCATTCGCGTCGCGCTCTCCGCGGCGAAGAGAATGGCGCCGGCGGCGTCCTTGCGCGTCGTGCGGCCCCGGTCGCAGGCGCGCGCGACGGCATAGACATAGGCGCGCGCCGCATTTTGCGCCGTATACATATCGGCGAGCTTGGCCTGCATGATCTGGAACTCGCCGATCGGCTGGCCGAATTGCTTGCGATCATGCACATAGGGCACGACAATATCCATGCAGGCGCGCATGATGCCGATCGGCCCCCCGGCGAGAACGGCGCGCTCATAGTCGAGCCCGCTCATCAGAACATTCACGCCGCGCTCCGGCAGGCCGAGCACATTCTCTTCTGGAACCTCGCAATCGCTAAACAGCAATTCGCATGTGTTGGAGCCGCGCATGCCGAGCTTGTCGAGCTTTTGCGCGGGCGTGAAGCCTTTGAAACCCTTCTCTATGATAAAAGCGGTAATGCCATGCGCGCCTGCGGCGGGTGCCGTCTTGCCATAGACGATGACGACATCGGCGTTGGGACCATTCGTCACCCACATTTTATCGCCATTCAGCACATAGCGGTCGCCGCGCCTTTCTGCGCGCATCGACATATTGACCACATCGGAGCCGGCGTCCGGCTCGGACATGGCGAGGGCGCCTATGTGCTCGCCGGACACGAGCTTGGGCAAATAGCGTCGCTTCTGCTCGGATGTGCCGTTGCGACGCAGCTGATTGACGCAGAGATTGGAATGCGCGCCATAGGAGAGGCCTACGGAAGCTGAGGCGCGGCTCAGCTCCTCCATAATGACGACATGCTCGAGATAGCCGAGCCCGGCGCCGCCATATTCTTCCTCGACGGTCACGCCGAGCAGACCGAGCGCGCCCATTTTGGGCCAGAGATCGGAAGGGAAGTCATTCTCGCGATCGATCGTCGCGGCGCGCGGCGCGATCTCTCGCGCGGCGAAAGATTCGACCTGATCACGCAACATGTCGGCGGTTTCGCCAAGCGCGAAATCGAGCGAAGGAATCCAGTGACGCATCGGTCCCGAGCCTCCGGACGCGATAAAAGCCTATATTTGGCGGGCGCATCGCGTTTCAAGACCGAGAACGCTGGCGGAGCCTCATTAGCGTCACTCCTTCATCGCCAGCAGTCGCGAGTCGCCGCCGAAGGAGGCGGTGTTGATCGTCACCGTCTCCTCGCGCAAGAAGCGGCGCAGATAGTCGGGGCCGCCGGCTTTCGGCCCGGTGCCGCTCATGCGCGATCCGCCGAAAGGCTGGCTGCCGACGACGGCTCCGATCATGTTGCGATTGACATAGAGATTGCCGGCAGGCGTCGCCTCCGCGAACATGCGCATGCGCGCCTCTATGCGCGTGTGCAGACCCATTGTGAGGCCGAATCCATTTGCGGAAATTTCATCGATGAGAGTCGACAAATCCTTTTCATCCTCTGCGCGCCAGGTCGCAATATGGAGGACGGGACCGAAAATCTCCTCGCGCAGATCGCCGGCGCGATCGAGCTTTACGATATGCGGCGCGACGAAGCTGCCGCGCTGCGGCGCCTCGCCGGCGTAGAGCACGCGCCCTTGCGCGCGGCGCTGCGCCAAATAGTCGTAAAGCCGCGCTTGCGCCGCGCTATCGATGACGGGGCCGATGTGTGTGGAAGGATCGCGCGGATCGCCGATGCGCAGCTCCTTCGTCGCGGCGATCAGCATGGCGAGCGCGTCCTCGGCGATATCGTCCTGCAGGCAGAGAAGACGCAGCGCCGAGCATCGCTGCCCCGCGGAACGAAACGCCGACGCGAGCACGTCGTCGACCACTTGCTCGAGCAGAGCTGTCGAATCGACGATCATCGCGTTGACGCCGCCGGTCTCGGCAATGAGCGGAACGATCGGCCCATTCGACGCCGCGAGCGTTCGGTTGATGGAATGCGCGGCTTCGCTCGAGCCGGTGAAGACGACACCGGCGACATGCTCGTCCGCCACGAGCGCAGCGCCGAGTGCGCCGGCGCCCGGCATATAATGAAGAGCGTCGCGCGGGACGCCCGCTTCATGCAGAAGCGCGACGGCCTCGCGCGCGACGAGCGGCGTCTGCTCCGCGGGCTTGGCGATGGCGCAATTGCCGGCCGCGAGCGCAGCGGCGACTTGGCCGAGAAAAATCGCCAATGGAAAATTCCATGGCGAGATGCAGACGAAAATGCCACGCCCACGCCGTCGCAAGCGATTGTCTTCGCCCGTCGGACCGGGAAGATTCTCTTCAGCGCAGAGCCGCCGGGCCTGCTCCGCATAATAGCGGGTGAGATCGGCCGCCTCCCGTATTTCCGCGAGCGCATCGTCGAGCGTCTTGCCGCCCTCTCGTTGCAGCAATGCTATGAGAAAGCCGCGGCGCGCCTCGACGAGATCGGCGGCGCGCTCGAGAATGGCGGCGCGCGCTTCTACAGGCGTCGCCTCCCATGCGGGAAAGGCGCGTGAAGCTATCGCTATTGCGGCGCGGGCGGTTTCGACATCGGCCTCGACGATGGAGCCGATGAGCGAAGAATCGATCGGGGAACGCAATTCGCGCGGCGCCAGCGCGCTGGGTCCAGACGATGGCGTGGCGGTTAGAATGGCGGGCGCCGCGTCTCTCTCGGCGAGCAATGCCGCGAGCGCGTCACGATCGCCGAATTCAACGCCTTTGGAATTTGCGCGCAAGGGCCGATAGAGATCGGCCGGGAGCGGCAAGCGCGAATGACGCGCGCGCGACGTCGCGCCGATGATCGCGCCGGGGGAGGCGAGCAATTCGTTCTCCGGCGTCGCAGCGTCCGCTGCGCGCGCGACGAAGGATGAATTGGCGCCATTTTCGATGAGCCGCCGCACGAGATAGGCAAGCAGATCGCGATGCGGGCCGACCGGCGCATAGACGCGGCAGCTCGCGTCCCTCTGCTCTTCGAGCAGCGCCCCGAACAGCTCTTCGCCCATTCCATGAAGGCGCTGGAATTCATATTGTGTGGGGTCGCCCGAACGCTCGACGATCGTCGCCACTGTGGCGGCGTTATGTGTTGCGAATTGCGGGAAGATGCGCGGCGCGGCGAGCAGACGATCGGCGCAGGAGATGTAATTCAAATCTGTCATCGCCTTGCGCGTGAAGACAGGATAGTCGGCGAGGCCGCGTTCCTGCGCGCGCTTGATCTCCGTATCCCAATAGGCGCCTTTGACGAGGCGGACCATGAAGCGCCGATCATGCGCTTGTGCGAGCGCCTCCATATGGTCGATGACCGCGGCGGCGCGCTTCTGATAGGCCTGAATCGCGAGGCCGAATCCGTCCCAGCCGGCGAGCGAGGAATCGGCGACGACAGCGTCGATGACGTCGAGCGACAGCTCGAGCCGATCCGCCTCTTCGGCGTCGATGGTGAAGACGAGATCGTGACTACGGGCGAGGCGTGCGAGCTCGAGCAGCCGCGGCGTCAGCTCGCGCAGCACGCGCGCGCGCGACAAGGATTCGAAGCGCGGATGCAGCGCGGAGAGCTTGACGGAGACGCCCGGCCGCTGCGGAAGCGCGCGTGCGCAGGCCTTGGCGCCTATGGCGTCGATCGCCGCCGCATAGGCTGCAAAATAGCGTTCGGCGTCCGCGGCGCTGCGTGCGCCTTCGCCGAGCATGTCGAAAGAATAGCGCCAGCGGTCATCGGCGGAGGCGCGCGCGAGCGCCTCGTCGATCGTCTGGCCGAGGACGAAGTGACCGCCCATCAGCTTCATCGCCTGCCGCGCGGCGCCGCGCAGCGCTGGCATGCCGAGACGCCGCGCCGCTTGCGCGACGAGTCCGCGCGGAGTTTCGTCTGTGGCGAAAATCTTGGTCGATAATCCGAGCGCGAAGGCGGCTGCTTGCACGAGCAGCGCATCGGAAGCCGGCGCGTGGCGATCGAAGGCGCCGGCGGCGAGCTTGTCGGCGATGAGAAGATCGAGAGTGGAATCGTCGGGCACGCGAAGCAGCGATTCGGCGAGGGCCATGAGCGCGAGCCCTTCGCGCGTCGACAGCGAATATTCCTGCAGCAGCTTCTCCACATTGCCCACGCCCTTCGGCGCGCGCATGGCGGCGAGCAGGCGCCGCGCGAGCGGCTCGACGCGGGCGCTCCGCTCGGCGTCGCCCGGCTGCGACAGGAGTTTCGCCGCGATCTCTTCATCGGCGGGAAACCAAGGCGCGTGAAACGGCTCGACAGGCGGCATATCATTCGTCCCGAACGATGGCGCGCAACCGGCGAAGCTCGTCGAGAAGAGACGCGAGCGTCACTGTCACGATGGTCGCACATCGTCATTGAAAAGGTGGAAGTCGTCCATAGTTGTTTCACAAGCGAAGGCGGGAACACGCCGATCGCGAGAGGGCGCGCCGGCGCGAACGTCGCCGTTTCTACCATTCGACATGAGCACGACAAGTCGCTGCGGCAAGATGCGCCAGAGGGAGACGCTCGAATAATGTTGCCCAATGTCGACGATATCGGTCGCTTCGCGCTGTTTCTCGATCTCGACGGCACAGTCGCGGAGATCGCCGAGCGGCCGGAGGCTGTGCGGGTGGAGGCGGCCACGATCGCGCTGCTCGATGCGTTGCGGCGCACGGCGGGCGACGCTCTCGCTGTCGTCTCGGGCCGCGACATCGCCGTTATCGACGCGCTTCTCAGCCCGCTGCGTCTGCCCGTCGCCGGCGTGCATGGATTGCAGCGTCGCGACGCCGCCGGCCGCATGCATGGCGCCGCTGAAGGTGGCCGCGATCTCGACGCTGTCGTTCGTACGATCACGCAAGGCCTAGATGGCGAGCAGGGCGTCGTCGTCGAGCGCAAGACGGGCGCGGTCGCGTTGCATTATCGCCTTCGGCCGGAGCTCGAGGAGAAATGCCGCGGCCTCGCCGAGCGCGCGACGCGCGAGCGTCCCGATCTCGAGATTCTGCCCGGAAAGAAGGTTTTCGAGATTCGACTGCAAGGAGCCGACAAGGGAGATGTCATCGAGGCCTTTTTGAAGGAGGAGCCCTTTCGCGGCCGCATGCCGATTTTCGCGGGCGACGATGTGACCGATGAGGTCGCCTTCGGCGCCGTCAACGCGCTCGGCGGCCTCTCCATCAAAGTGGGGAGAAGCGCCACACTGGCGCGCTATAGAGCGGCGGACTTGCGCGAATTGCATCGCTGGCTCGCCGATCTCGCGCGCGTGTCGCAAGCGGAGCGCGCGCGATGAGCGATGCGCAGAATCATGAGCGCAAGATCAGCGATCTGGAGCTCGGCGTGGTCGGCAATTGCTCTTTCGCCGCGCTCATCGATCGCGACGCCAGCGTGGTGTGGTGCTGCCTGCCGCGCTTCGACGGCGATCCCGTGTTCCACAGCCTGCTCGGCTCGCCGCCGGACATGGAAGACAGCGGCTTTTTCGCGATCGATCTCGAGGATCGCGTGCACAGCGAGCAGGATTATTGCGGCAACACGGCGGTGCTGGAGACGGTGCTGCATGGCAAGCAGGGCTCTGTGCGCGTCACCGATTTCGCGCCGCGCTTTTTCTGGCGCGATCGCCTCTATCATCCCAACATGCTGATCCGCCGGTTGACGCCGGTGTCCGGCACGCCGCGCATTCGCATTCGGCTGCGTCCGCGCTACGATTACGGCGCGGCTCTTCCCAGCCTCACCTTCGGCTCGCATCATATTCGCTATGTCGGCCCGCATTCGGTGTTGCGGCTCACCACCAATGCGCCGCTCGATTATGTGCGCGAGGAGACGCTGTTCAATCTGAGCAGCCCGATCGATCTCGTGCTCGGCCCGGACGAGACATTGCATGAGGGGATTGCGCATACGGCGCGCAATTTCGAGGAGCGCACGCGCGACTATTGGCGCCGCTGGGTGCATCGTCTGGCGATTCCGTTCGAATGGCAGAGCGCGGTTCTGCGCGCCGCGATCACGCTGAAGCTCTGCACCTATGAAGGAACCGGCGCCATTGTCGCCGCGCTGACGACGAGCATTCCCGAGGCGCCGGACACGCAGCGCAATTGGGATTATCGCTATTGCTGGGTGCGCGACGCTTATTTCGTCGTGCGCGCGCTCAATCGCATGGCGGCGATGCGCAAGATGGAGAATTATTTCGATTGGCTGATGAATATCGTCGCCTCGGCGGCGGGCTCGCATATTCAGCCGGTCTACGGGCTCGGTCTGGAATCGGAGCTCACCGAGCGCATCATTCCCAATCTTCCCGGCTATCGCGGCATGGGGCCGGTGCGCGTCGGCAATCAAGCCTATCAGCATTTTCAGCACGATTCTTATGGCAATGTGATACTCGGCGTCGCGCAGGCCTTTCTCGACCGGCGCCTCATGTCGCCGCCGACGCGCATGGATTTCCTGCGGCTCGAGGATATGGGCCGGCAGGCGCTCGCCTGCTATGACAAGCCCGACGCCGGCATGTGGGAGCTGCGCTCGCGCGCCCGCATCCATACGACATCGAGCCTCATGTGCTGGGCGGCGGCCGATCGGCTCGCGCGCATCGCCGATTACATAGGCGAGCCGGAGCGCGCGCGCGATTGGCGCATCGAGGCGGAGCGCATCAAGCAGGTGATTCTCGAGCGTGCCTGGTCGCAGAAGCGCCAAGCCTTCGTCGAATCGCTCGACGGTGAGCATCTCGACGCCGGCGTGCTGCTGATGACGGAGGTCGGCTTCATCGATCCCAATGATCCGCGCATGGTCTCGACGCTCGAGCAGATCGAATCTGCGCTCGGCCGCGGCGCGCATATGATGCGCTATGAGGCGGCCGATGATTTCGGCGAGCCGACGACGGCCTTCACCACCTGTTCCTTCTGGCGCATCGACGCGCTCGCGCGCATGGGCCGGCGCGAGGAGGCGCGCGATTATTTCGAGGCGCTGCTGGCACAGCGCAATCGGCTCGGCATGATGTCCGAAGACATAGACGTCAAAACCGGCGAAGCCTGGGGAAACTATCCGCAGACCTATTCCATGGTCGGCGTCATCAACTGCGCCATGAGGCTGTCGCGTTCTTGGGAGAAAGCCATATGAAACGCCTGGTCGTCGTCTCCAATCGCGTCGCCGATCCCGGCTGCAGCCAGGCCGCCGGCGGGCTCGCGGTGTGCATTCTCGACGCTCTGCGCAAGCGCGGCGGCGTATGGTTCGGCTGGAATGGCGAGATCGTGCCGGACGATGCGGAGATCGACGTATCGCGTGTGAAATTCGACGAGCTGACGCTTGCCACAATGCCGCTCACCGAGCGGGATTATCGCGATTATTATCTCGGCTTCGCCAACGCCGCGCTATGGCCCGTGCATCATTATAGGCTCGATCTCGCGCGCTTCACGCAAGAGGCGATCGACGGCTATCGCCGCGTCAATGATCGCTTTGCGGAAAAGCTAGCGCCCATGCTGAAAAGCAATGATCTCGTCTGGGTGCATGATTATCATTTCATTCCGCTCGGAGCGGCGCTGCGCGAGCGCGGCGTCTCCAATCGCATCGGCTTTTTCCTGCATATTCCGTTTCCGCCGCCGGATGTGCTCTGCGCCATGCCGGAGCACGAATGGCTGATGAGCGCGCTCGTCGAATATGATCTCGTGGGCTTTCAGACGAAGACCGACCAAGCCAATTTCTTGCGCTTCATGTGCGACTTCATGCAGGGCGAGATGCTGACGCCAGATCTCGTGCGCGTCGGCGGCAAGACGGTGACGGCCTCCGTCTTCCCTGTCGGCATCGACGTCGATTCTTTCGCCGCCATGGCGGAGAGCCCGAGCGCCGCCAAGCGCATCGAGAGGCTGCATCGCGCCGGCGAGCCGCGCATAAATGTCATCGGCGTCGATCGGCTGGACTACACCAAAGGCTTGCCGGATCGCTTGCGCTCCTTCAAGCGCCTGCTGGAAATCTATCCGCAGAATTGCAAGGCGGTGACGCTGATGCAGATCGCGCCGCCGACGCGCGAGGATGTGCAGGCCTATGCCGATATTCGCCACGAGCTGGAGGCGCTGTCGGGCGAGATCAACGGGCAGTTCGGCGATTTCGACTGGACGCCGGTGCGCTATCTGCATCGCCGCGTCGATCGCGACACTCTGGCGGCGCTCTATCGCGGCTCACAAGTGGGGCTGGTGACGCCTCTGCGCGACGGCATGAATCTCGTCGCCAAGGAATATGTCGTGGCGCAGGACGCCGAGAACCCCGGCGTGCTGGTGCTGTCGCGCTTCGCCGGCGCGGCGGAGGAGCTGCAGGAAGCGCTGATCGTCAATCCTTACGACGCCGATGAGGTCGCCAATGCGATGCAGAGGGCGATCGTGATGCCGCTCGCCGAACGCAAGCAGCGTCACGCGGCGCTGCTGGCGCGCGTGCGCAAGCATGATTCCTTCAATTGGATGGACGGATATTTGCGCGCGCTCAGCGCATGCCGCATGCCGCTGGCGGCGTGAAGCGCGCTTCCTTCTCCCACTCGTGGGAGAAGGTGGCCCTCGCGTCAGCGAGGGTCGGATGAGGGTCCGGGCCGCCGCTGTGCGTTTTACATTTTAAGAGTCTGCGAACCGCCGAAGCCCTCATCCGACCCGGCTGCGCCGGGCCACCTTCTCCCGCAGGCGGGAGAAGGAAGCGCGCGTCGAGATTAGGCCACGGCGGCCGATTTGCCGCGCGCGCGCTTGCGCTCATTGGGGTCGAGGTAGGTTTTGCGCAGGCGGATCGACTTCGGCGTCACCTCGACCAGCTCGTCGTCCTCGATATAGGCCAGCGCCTTCTCCAGCGTCATCTTGATCGGCGGGGTGAGGCGCACGGCCTCGTCCTTGCCGGCGGCGCGGATGTTGGTGAGCTGCTTGCCCTTGAGCACGTTGATCTCGAGATCGTTGTCGCGCGTATGCTCGCCGACGATCATGCCGCGATAGACCTTCCAGCCCGGCTCGATCATCATCGGACCGCGATCCTCGAGCTTCCACATGGCGTAGGCGACGGCCTCGCCCTGCTCATTGGAGATCAGCACGCCATTGCGACGGCCGACGATCTCGCCCTTGTGGTGCGAATAGGAGTGGAACAGGCGGTTCATGATCGCCGTGCCGCGCGTGTCGGTCAGCAATTCGCCCTGATAGCCGATGAGGCCGCGCGTCGGCGCATGGAACACGAGACGCAGGCGATTGCCGCCCGAGGGGCGCATCTCGATCATCTCGGCCTTGCGCTCGGACATTTTCTGCACGACGACGCCGGAATGCTCCTCGTCGACGTCGATCACGACCTCCTCGATCGGCTCCAAAATCTCGCCGTCCTCGTCCTTCTGGAACACGACCTTCGGACGCGAGACGCCGATCTCGAAACCCTCGCGGCGCATGGTCTCGATCAGAATGGAGAGCTGCAATTCGCCGCGGCCGGAGACGATGAAGCTCTCGCCGCCGGGCGAATCTTCGACGCGCAGCGCGACATTGCCCTCGGCCTCCTTGAACAGGCGGGCGCGGATCATGCGGCTCGTGACCTTGTCGCCCTCGGTGCCGGCGAGCGGCGAGTCGTTGACGAGGAAGGTCATGGAGAGCGTCGGCGGGTCGATCGGCTGCGCCTGCAGCGGCTCATTGACCTCGAGCGCGCAGAGCGTGTCGGCGACATTGTATTTCTCGAGGCCGGCGATGGCGACGATGTCGCCCGCCTCCGCCTCGTCGATCGGCTGGCGCTCGATGCCGCGGAAGGCGAGAATCTTGGAGACGCGGCCTTGCTCGACGACCTTGCCGGTGCGGTCGAGCACCTTCACCGCCTGATTGGGCTTCACGCTGCCGGCGAAGACGCGGCCGGTGACGATGCGGCCGAGATAGGGATTGGCCTCGAGCAGCGTGCCGAGCATGCGGAAGCCGCCCTCTTCGATCTTGGGCTCCGGCACATGCTTGATGACGAGATCGAACAGCGGCCCCATGCCGTCCTGCGGGCCGGTCGGCTCCTCGGCCATCCAGCCCTGCTTGGCGGAGCCGTAGATGATCGGGAAGTCGAGCTGCTCGTCGGTGGCGTCCAGCGCGGCGAAGAGGTCGAACACCTCATTGACGACCTCGCTGATGCGGGCGTCCGGCTTGTCGACCTTGTTGATGGCGACGATCGGGCGAAGGCCGATCTTCAGCGCCTTGCCGACGACGAATTTGGTCTGCGGCATCGGCCCTTCGGCCGCGTCCACCAGCACGATGGCGCCATCGACCATGGAGAGGATGCGCTCCACCTCGCCGCCGAAATCGGCGTGGCCGGGGGTGTCGACGATATTGATGCGCGTGTCCTTCCAGGCGATGGAGGTCGCCTTGGCCATGATGGTGATGCCGCGCTCTTTCTCGAGATCGTTGCTGTCCATCACCCGCTCGGCGACCCGCTGATTTTCACGGAAGGCGCCCGATTGCCGGAGCAGCTGGTCGACGAGCGTCGTCTTGCCGTGGTCGACGTGGGCGATGATGGCGATGTTGCGCAGCTTCATGGGATTAGGGCCGATCGGTTCGCGGGCGAAGCGCGGCCCGGCGCTCCTTTCGGGCGCGAGGCGGACCGCGGCTTTTTGCAGTGCGGCATCTCATACAGGAGCGCGACGCGAATGGGAAGCGTTGCGGGCTTTCGTTGGGCGCTTTTGCCCCAGAGCCCCGGCACGCTCAGGCTGGCGGTCTCCCGGGGACGGTTCGGTTGCAGCCGCCGAGGATTGCCTCCGGCGCCCCGCGGACGGCTCTGCGAAGTTCGTCACGCGGCGATGGGCGCCGTTCCGTCTTACTCCCAAATAGCGCCAATCGGACCGAGGGTGCGCTCGACTCCCTCCAGCGCTCCCTGGACCTCCTTCGGATTCAGCCGCTTCGCCCAATCGACGAGCGTATCCAGCCGCTCTTGCAATTTGCCTCGATCCATGTCCGCCACGCCCTCGAGAATGAGGGACATGACAGCCGCATTGCGCGCAGAGAGGCGTTCGAGAATGACATTGTCCTCGATCGCCGACGCGAACCCGCCCGTCTTCGACAAGACGCCCCCGGATGAGCCCCAAATAATGTAGACTCCAGCTGCTTTTTCTAGGTGGAAGTTCTGCTGTAGAATCCAAATAGCCCACAGCTGTCTTTCGATTTGACGACGGACGCGTCCCCAATTTATCTGCGATGGCGGCTCATAGCCATAATAGTAATAGTCAGTCGCCCATTTTTTTCTAACTTTATCCAGCGCATCGTCGATCATCTTATATCCGGCGATTTCCTGCGCCTGGCGATTTTGGCGAGCGATCCGGGGATTCAGGCCATATAATTTCATAACCAATGCATCGCCGATCGTGGCCGACGAGTTCATAACCTCCGCCAAATGATTCACGGCGCTGGTCACAGCACGCTTTTGCTTGTTCACCTCTTCCCAAAGGCGTTGCCCGAAGGCGGCGGCGTTCGGCGAGTATGCGATCGTGGCGGCCGATCCCTTTTCATCCGGCGGGAGATCGGATTTTCCGGGAGCAAGACTGTCTCTGCCTTTTTCGACGAAGAGACCGGCCAAGTCCTTCCCCATGTCGCCGAACCATTTCGCTTTGAACTCATCGGGTATTCGGGGAAGCCACTTTTTGGGAAGCCACACCTGCAGACCGCCCGGTCCGACAGGAGGGGCTCCATAGGCGGAAAATAGTTTCGGCCCCAGCTTGAGCTCCAATGCGGCTCCGAGCCATGCGACAGCGCCGATCGAGATCAATTGCAGCACGAACATCGATCGTTCCCACGAGCGACGTTGCTCCTCTTCGTGCGCTTTCAGCATATCCGCTTGATCTTTGGCGGCGTCGTCGTGGGCCGCGACGAGCAGGTCGAGAAAGCCGGTTCGCCGATTGGTCCATTTGTCGAACTGCTGCTCCAGCTCCTTATTCAAAAGTGTCAGGTCATTTATTGCGTGCTGTTTCAGCGCAATTGCGAGCAGGTCGCGATCCGACGCCATAATATTCTCCGTAAAGCGATCAGGTAATGATATCGACGAGCATGACCCGAACCGGCCATCCATCTGGCTCGCCGCAATTTGCCTAATGGCCGTCGAGCCGCCATCCGAACTCGGCTGTCGTTGGTCGACAGCACGATTCGACGCGCCCCCGCGCCGTTGAATTAGGGGCGACCTGGCGTGGTCCCGCGAAATCGCGTGCTCCATCCGGTCGCGCGCCATGGTCGGCTTACGCGTTCTCGCCCGCAGAAAATGTGCGCCAGCGCACATCCGTCATCGGAACGTCCTTTGCCGGGCGGCTATTCCGCGATGCGGATGTTCTTGAACGGCGTCACCGTGGCCTCGCCCTTCGCCTCGCAGAGCGTGCGGCGGCGGTCCTGGATCGCCAGCCGCGCCTGGTCCAGCGCCAGCGAGACCACATGCAGCGAGGTTCCGTCCATATTGCGCAGGCGCAGATCCGCGACGGAGCTGACCAGCGCCTGGTCCAGCTCGCGCTCATAATCGTCGAGCTCGGCGAAATCCTGCGCCGCGCGGGCGGCAGGCAGAATCTCGAGCAGGCGCTCGATCAGCCGCTCGGAATGTTCGTGCGTCTTCGTCCGCATGCGGCTGGCGAGCGTCGCCGCGGCCGAGCCGAGCAGTGAGGCCAGCATCGCGCCGAGATAGAAGAAGTCGCTGTATTTGTCGAAGAAACCGCGTTCCTCGCCGTCGATGAAATCGATCACGCCCTGATGCGCAGGCACGACCGAATCCTTGTCGGTGGAGGGCGCCTCCATATTATTGGCGAGCGGCGCGAGCGCGGCGATGGCCGAGCGGCTGGTGAGAAAAGCGCGCGTCGTCTCGCCGGCGACATTCCCCTGGAGCGACGGCCGCGCCACCAGCAGCACGGCGACGCTGGTGGTCTCCAGCGCCTGGTCCGGGCGGGGCGGATCGCCGCCGAAGGCGCCATGGACGATCTCGGTCGGCTCGAGCGTCGGATAGCGCTTGGCGATCGCCTTTGCCTCCGCCACCGGCAGGAAGACCGGCGGCTTGCCCTTGGCTCCGCTCGCGGCGATCTTGCGGATGACGTCGCTGGCCGGGCCGATCTGCGGAATGGCGACCAAAAAGACGGCGTCGATCTTGTGTACGCGGAGCGCCGCCTCGACCTCGGCTGGCTGTAGCGTGACTGTCGCAAGTCCCTGCTCGGAAATGTCATATTGAGCCAGGATTGTCTCGAGCAGCCGGACATTGCCGCGCCCGCCGGCGATCTCCTGGACGACGCCGATCGTCTTGCCGCGCAGATCGGCGACGCGCTTGATCTTGGAGCCGCCAGGCGCGACCAGCACGGCGGCGTTGCGATGCAGGACGACGATGGCCTGCGCCGAGGGCGGCAGCGCGTCGCTGCGCGCCACGACCAGCTCGGCCGAGCCTTGCTCCAGCGCGGCGGCGGCGGCGGCGGCGTCGGCGACCGGCGTGATCTTCAGCCGCACCGGCTCGTGCTGATGGGAGAAAGTCTGCGCCGCCGCGGTGAGCAGGCGGAAATCCTGCGTCCCTTGAACCACGGCGACGCGCAGTTCCGACGGCCGGTTGTAGAGATGGAGCGCAGTCGCCACCCCGCCGACGAGGGCGAGGCAGACGATCAGCGCTACGAGAATGGTTCGCAGCATGGGATCAGCCTCGGGTGTGAAGCCGAACTTCCTCATATAGTGCGACCGTTTCTCGATTTATCGAAGGCGAAGTCGTGGAGGCGGGAGCGTTTCTGGTCCAGAGCGTTTCCGGCCCGTGTCCGACCGGAAACGCTTCTTTCTCAGCTCGGCCTCAGGGCTTCGCTTTCGCGCCGCGGGCGCCGCGCTTGGCCAGCGTGCGCAGGCGCAGGGCGTTGAGCTTGATGAAGCCCTCGGCGTCGCGATGGTCATAGGCCACCGCGCCCTCCTCGAAGGTGACGAGCTCCTTGTCGTAGAGCGAATAGGGGCTCTCGCGGCCGACGACATGGACGGAGCCCTTGTAGAGCTTCAGCCGCACGCGGCCGGTGACGAGCTCCTGGCTCTTGTCGATCAAGGCCTGCAGCATCTCGCGCTCCGGCGCGAACCAGAAGCCGTTGTAGATCAGCTCGGCGTATTTCGGCATGATCTCGTCTTTGAGATGCGCCGCGCCGCGGTCCAGCGTCACGCTCTCTATGCCGCGATGGGCGATGAGCAGAATGGCGCCGCCGGGAGTCTCGTACATGCCGCGCGACTTGATGCCGACGAAGCGGTTCTCGACGAGATCGAGACGCCCTATGCCATGGGCGCGGCCGAGCTCGTTGAGCTTGGTCAGCAGCGCAGCCGGCGAGAGCGCCACGCCATCGACGGCGACGGCGTCGCCCTTCTCGAAATCGACGGTGACATATTGCGGGACGTCCGGCGCCTTTTCAGGATCGATGGTGCGGGAATAGACATAATCCGGCACTTCCTCCGCCGGAT
This sequence comes from Methylosinus sp. PW1, assembly GCF_000745215.1. Lineage (NCBI taxonomy): Bacteria > Pseudomonadati > Pseudomonadota > Alphaproteobacteria > Hyphomicrobiales > Methylocystaceae > Methylosinus > Methylosinus sp. PW1. The sequence continues at coordinate 1,676,594 of NZ_JQNK01000009.1, read as the reverse complement.
CCTCGAGCACCTTGCCCTCCGAAGAGGTGTGCAGAAGATTGGCGTCCACAGAGAAGGGCGCGTCGCCGCGCTTGTCCTTGGCGATCGGAATCTGGTTCTTCTCGGCGAAATCGATGAGCGCGGTGCGGGAGGTCAGGTCCCATTCGCGCCAGGGGGCGATGACCGTAATGTCCGGCTCCAGCGCGTAATAGCCGAGCTCGAAGCGGACCTGATCATTGCCCTTGCCGGTGGCGCCGTGGCAGACGGCGTCGGCGCCGAGCCTGCGGGCGATCTCGATCTGCTTCTTGGCGATGAGCGGGCGGGCAATCGAGGTTCCGAGCAGATAGAGCCCCTCATATTGGGCGTTGGCGCGGAACATGGGGAAGACGAAGTCGCGGACGAACTCCTCGCGCAGATCCTCGATGAAAATATGCTCGGGCTTGACGCCCAGCAGCTCGGCCTTGGCGCGGGCGGGCTCCAATTCCTCGCCCTGGCCGAGATCGGCGGTGAAGGTCACCACCTCGCAGCCATAGGTCGTCTGCAGCCATTTGAGGATGATCGAGGTGTCGAGGCCGCCGGAATAGGCGAGAACGACGCGTTTGATGTCTTTCTTGGAGCGGGTCATTCGAGATTCTTCTTTCGGCGCCGCCTCGCGCGGGCGCGCATCGCGCCGCGACTATAGAGGCGCGCCGCGCGCGCGCAAGCCGGCGCGGGCGCTCTCGTCAGGACGGCCGCGGCGCGCTACAATGCGCCATGACCATCAAGCGAGCGGCGCCGGGGACGACGGCGCGGGGCCTCACGCCGGCGCGCCGCGCCGCGCTGAACATTCTCACCAAGGCGAACCGGCCGGTCGGCGCCTATGAGATGATCGATCTTCTCGCCGACGAGAGCGGCAAGCGCCCGGCGCCCATCTCGGTCTATCGGGCGCTCGGCTATCTGCTGGACCAGGGCCTCGCGCATCGGCTGGCCTCCCGCAACGCTTTCGTCGTCTGCGGCCATGCGCATGAGGCCGGCGAGCCGGTGATCTTCCTCATTTGCGACGAATGCGGCGAGGTGAGCGAGGCGACGAGCCCGGAGCTGACGCGCGGCCTCGCCGGCCTCACCGCGGCGGCCGGCTTTCAGCCGCGCACGCGCGTCGTCGAGATCGCGGGCCTGTGCGGACGCTGCGCCGCGGCGGAGGGAAAAGCGGGCTGAGCCGCTCCTTCTCGAGAACTTTACCATCGGGAAAAGGATTGGTGTCGACGCGGCCGCCGAACTTCGCCAATATCAGCGATCGCGCCCCAGTTGATATCGACGGCCCGTGTGGAGCGGGGATCGGCGCCAGAGTGATGTCGACGCCCTCGGCGAAGAGGGAATCGCAACCGTTACGTCTACCCTGAGCAGACAATGATGCTCATATGACAGGAGACGAGCTTCCCGCCGCGACCGGCACAAACCTTGCCTCGAATGCCCTGAGCTCGGTCTTTTGGCCATCGACAGGGGTGGGGCGGTCGACGGCGAAGACGAGAGGGCGGCCGATGGATTTCGAGCCGTCTCGGGAATCGTGAGCCATAGCGCTCCAGCGACAGGTGCCCCATGACGAACTCCGACGTTTTTGCGGATTTTGCGAGGTCCTACAGAGGCAGAAGAGCCGTCGAGATGACGCTCTCCGAATACCTCGATCTATGCCGCGAGAATCCGAAGACCTATGCGAGCGCAGCGGAGCGCATTCTCGACGCGATCGGCGAGCCGGAGCTGATCGACACATCGCGCGACCCGAGGCTCGGCCGCATCTTCATGAACCGCACCATCCGCGTCTATCCGGCCTTCGCCGAATTCTTCGGCATGGAGGAGACGATCGAGCGGATCGTCAGCTTCTTCCGCCATGCCGCGCAGGGGCTCGAGGAGCGCAAGCAGATCCTCTATCTGCTCGGCCCGGTCGGCGGCGGCAAATCCTCGCTCGCCGAGCGCCTGAAGGCGTTGATGGAGATCGATCCCATCTATGTGCTCAAGGCCGGCGACGAGCTGTCGCCCGTCTTCGAGAGCCCGCTCGGCCTCTTCGATCCGGCGACGGCGGGCGACATGCTCGAGCAGCGCTACGGCATTCCGCGCCGGCGCCTCAACGGGCTGATGAGCCCCTGGTGCCTCAAGCGTCTCGACGAGTTCGGCGGCGACATCACCAAATTCAGCGTGGTGAAGATCACGCCTTCGCGTCTGCGCCAGATCGGCATAGCCAAGACCGAGCCGGGCGACGAGAATAATCAGGATATTTCCTCGCTCGTCGGCAAGGTGGATATTCGCAAGCTCGAGAATCTCGCGCAGGCGGACCCGGACGCCTACAGCTATTCCGGCGGCCTCAACCGCGCCAATCAGGGCCTTCTCGAATTCGTCGAGATGTTCAAGGCGCCGATCAAGATGCTGCATCCTCTGCTGACGGCGACGCAGGAGGGAAATTACATCGGCACCGAGAATATCGGCGCAATTCCCTTCTCCGGCATCGTCATGGCCCATTCCAACGAGGCGGAATGGCAGAGCTTCAAGAACAACCGCAACAATGAGGCCTTCATCGATCGCATCTATGTGATCAAAGTGCCTTATTGCCTGCGGGTGACGGAAGAGCAGCATATTTACGAGAAGCTGCTGCGCGGCTCCGAGCTGGCCGAGGCGAGCTGCGCCCCGAGCACGCTGGAGATGCTCGCCCGCTTCATCGTGCTCTCGCGCCTGAAGCCGCACGAGAACTCCAATCTCTTCTCCAAGATGCGCGTCTATGACGGCGAGAGCCTGCGCGAGGTGGACCCGCGCGCGCGCAGCATGCTCGAGTATAAGGACGCCGCCGGCGTCGACGAGGGCATGGACGGCTGCTCGACGCGCTTCGCCTTCAAGGTGCTGGCGGCGACCTTCAACCACGACACGGTCGAGGTCGCGGCCGACCCGGTGCATCTCATGTATGTGCTGGAGCAGTCGCTGCGCCGCGAGCAGATGCCGCCGGAGATCGAGAAGCGCTATCTCGAGTTCATCAAGGCCGAGCTCGCGCCGCGCTACGCAGAATTCATCGGCCATGAGATTCAGAAAGCCTATTTAGAGTCCTATCAGGATTACGGACAGAATCTCTTCGACCGTTATATCGACTATGCCGACGCCTGGATCGAGGATCAGGATTTCAAGGACCCGGACACGGGACAGCTGCTGGACCGCGACCTTTTGAACCAGGAGCTGACCAAGATCGAGAAGCCCGCGGGCATCGCCAATCCCAAGGACTTCCGCAATGAGGTGGTGAAGTTCGCGCTGCGCTGGCGCGCGGCCAATGAGGGGCGCAATCCCTCCTGGGCGAGCTATGAGAAAATCCGCGACGTCATCGAGCGGCGCATGTTCTCCCAGGTGGAGGAACTGCTGCCGATCATTTCATTCGGATCGAAAAAAGACACGCAGACAGAAAAAAAACATGCAGAATTCGTAAGCCGCATGATGGCCCGCGGCTATACAGAGCGCCAGGTGCGCCGTCTGGTCGAGTGGTACATGCGCGTAAAACAGGCCGGCTGATCGTAAGGCGAGCCGGCGAAGAACGGGTGATGGAACGATGCACATCGTCGATCGTCGGTTGAACCCCGGAAGCAAGAGCTTCGCGAACCGCCAGCGCTTTTTGCGCCGCGCCAAGGATATGGTGGAGAAGGCGGTTCGCGAGGCGAGCAAGGACCGCGCGATCGGCGATCTCGAGAGCCCCGGAGAGATTTCCATTCCCTCCGAGGGCACGCGCGAGCCCACATTCCGCCACACGCAGGGCTCGCGGCGCGATCTCGTGCTGCCCGGCAATAAGGATTATGTCGAGGGCGATCTCATCGAGCGCCCGCGCGGCGAAGGCGAGGGCGAAGGCGGCGGCGGCCAGGTCGGCCGCGGCGATGGGCAGGAGGACGCCTTCCGCTTCATCCTTTCGCGTGACGAATTTCTGAGCATATTCCTGGACGATCTCGAGCTGCCCGATCTCGCCAAAAGGCGCGTCGCGCAGACGGAGAAGGAAGGTCTGCGCCGCGCCGGCTACACCACCACCGGCACGCCGGCCAATCTCGCGCTGCATCGCACGCTGCAAACGTCGCTCTCGCGGCGCATCGCGCTGAAGCGGCCCAAGCAATCGACGGTCGACGATCTCGAACGCCGCCTCGCGGAGGCGCAGAGCCGCGACGACGCCGAATCCGAGCGCCTCGCCGCCGAGCTCGAGGCGCTGCGCAACAAGAGGTCGCGCATCTCCTATCTCGATCCGATCGATCTGCGCTATCGCCGCTTCGAGCGTTTTCCCAAGCCTGTGACGCAGGCGGTGATGTTCTGCCTCATGGACGTCTCCGGCTCCATGACCGAGCATATGAAGGATCTCGCCAAGCGCTTCTTCATGCTGCTGCATGTGTTCTTGACGCGGCGCTACAAGCGCGTCGAGATCGTCTTCATCCGCCATACGGATCGCGCCGGCGAGGTGGACGAGGACACATTCTTTCGCTCCGCCGAGACCGGCGGCACAATGGTCTCCTCCGCTCTGCAGGAGATGCTGAAGGTCATTCGCGAGCGCTATGATCCGGGCGTGTGGAACATCTACGCCGCGCAGGCCTCGGACGGCGACAATCTCTCCAGCGACAATCCGCAGACGCGCGAGCTGCTACAGAACCAAATTCTGCCGCTGTGCCAATATTTCGCTTATGTGGAAGTGAGCGGGCCGAATGCCGAGACGCATGGCTATGTGCCGCATCACGGGCAGAGCTCGCTATGGCTCACCTACGCCGCGCTGCAAAAGGAAAGCGAGAAATTCCAGATGCGTCGCGTCTCCCGGCGCGAGCATATCTATTCCGTGTTCCGGCAATTGTTCCAACGGCGCGCGGCCAAGACGGCGGAGGTCGGCTGATGCGCGGCGAGCTGCTCTATGAAGGCAAGGATTGGGATTTCGGCACGATCCAGCGCATCCACGACGCGGTCGCGGACATTGCGCACAAGGAGCTCGGGCTCGACACATTCGCCAATCAGATCGAGATCATCACCGCCGAGCAGATGCTCGACGCCTACGCCTCGACCGGCATGCCGCTCTTCTACAAGCATTGGTCGTTCGGCAAGCGCTTCGCCCAGCACGAGGGCATTTATCGAATGGGGCTGCAGGGCCTCGCCTATGAGATCGTCATCAACGCCGATCCTTGCATCAGCTACATAATGGAGGAGAATTCCGCCACTATGCAGACGCTGGTGATCGCGCACGCCGCCTTCGGCCACAATCATTTCTTCAAGCATAATTACCAGTTCCGGCAATGGACCGATCCAGAAGGGATTCTGGATTATCTCTCCTTCGCCAAGGCCTATATCGCCAATTGCGAGGAGCGCTACGGCCATGCGGAGGTGGAGCGCCTGCTCGACGCCGCCCATGCGCTGATGCCGCAAGGCATAGACCGCTATCCGCGCAAGCGTCCGCTCAATCTCCATATGGAGGAGAAGCGCGAGCAGGATCGCAAGGAGGAGCGCGAGCGCGTCTATGACGATCTGTGGCGCACCGTCCCCGGCCGCGCGCATGGCGCGAAGCAATTGGCCAGCGACAAGCGCCGCGCCCTGCTCGGCCTGCCGCAAGAGAACATCCTCTACTTTTTGGAGAAGGCCGCGCCGCGTCTGAGACCCTGGCAGCGAGAGGTGCTGCGCATCGTGCGGCTCATCGCGCAATATTTCTATCCGCAGCAGCAGACCAAGGTGATGAACGAGGGCTGCGCCACCTATTGCCATTATCGGCTGCTCGGTCGTCTGCACGAGACCGGGCGGATCGACGACGGCAGCTTCCTCGAGTTCCTCACCTCGCACACCAACGCCACGCGGCAGCCCTTCTACGACAGCCCGTCCTATAATGGCGTCAATCCTTATGCGCTCGGCTTCGACATGATGCGCGACATAGAGCGCATCGTGCGCGAGCCGACCGAGGAGGACCGCTATTGGTTCCCCGAGATCGCCGGAACCGGCGATGCGATGGAGGTGCTGCGCCACGTCTGGGCGAATTACCGCGACGACAGCTTCATCGCGCAATTCCTGAGCCCGCGGCTCATTCGCAATTGGCGGCTGTTCCATGTCGTCGACGATCGTGAGCAGCCGCATCTCGAAGTGTCGTCGATCCACAATGAGCGCGGCTATCGCGATCTGCGCCGCAGCCTCGCGGCGCAATATGACGTCGGCGGCTATGCGCCGGACATTCAGATCGTCGATGTCGATCTCGCCGGCAATCGCAAGCTCGTGCTGCATCATCGCGTGCGCGACGGCAAGATGCTGGAGCTGACCAACGCCGCAATGGTGCTCGGCCATCTCGCCAATCTGTGGGGCTATGAGGTGCTGCTGCAGGAGATCGACGCCGGCACGGAGCAGGTGCTGAAGGAGCATATGGTGCGGCCGGAGGCGGGGTGAGCTTCCGCCTTCTGGAGCCCCTCGTGCTTTTAAGACGCCCGCTATGCGGGCTCCTCAGCATGAGGGGGTGCTCTGGGTCACACAAGCGTCCCTCATGCTGAGGAGCGGCCGAAGGCCGCGTCTCGAAGCACGCGCGGCTGATCGGTTCGAGGAACGACGGCCCACTTCCCTTCGGCGTCCATCTGTGCGACGGCTGCGCGAACGCTTCGCCTCACGCATGCCGCACGAATGACCATCAAGCGCAAATATCACCATGGCGCCCTCAAGGAGGCGCTGGTCGAGGCTGCGCTCGAGCTGCTGGCGGAAGGCGGGCCGGCCAATCTCAGCCTCGGCGAGGCGGCCAAGCGCGTCGGCGTCACGGCGGCCGCGCCCTACCGTCATTTCGCCAGCCGCGAGGATTTGCTGAACGAGGTCGCCCGGCGCGGCTTTCTCTCCTTCGGCTCGGCGTTGGAAAAAGCCTGGGACGAAGGACGGCCGGAGGCGGCGGCGGCCATGTGGCGCATGTGCGCCGCCTATCTCGCCTTCGCGCGTGAGGAGCCCGGCCTCTACGCCGCAATGTTCGGCTCGGCGGCGACGCTGGCGAGCGAGCCCTCCGCCGACGCCGCCGATCATGCGCTGGATATTCTGTGGCGCTCCGTGGTGGCTTTTTTGCAGCAGCGGGGCGTTGCGGCGCAGGGCGCGCGCAAGCTGGCGTTGCAGCTCTGGGCGCTCGCCCATGGCGTCGCCATGCTGACCATCTCCGGCCATCTCGACGCCGCCAAGGGGCTCGATCCCATCCCCGTGCTCGACGCCGCCGCGCGCAATCTCATGGAGTCCGCCGCCCGCCGCGCGGAGACCTCCTCCGTTTAAGTCTCCGCCCGCCGCGCGAGACGGGCGGAGCGCTCCTTCAGCGCGTCATAGATCGGCTCGTTGCGGCAGACGGCGGCGATGGCCATGGCCGCGAAGCAGGCCGCCAGCATGGGCAGCAGCAGCTCGGAATTATCGGTCATCTCAGTGATGAGGATCATGCCGGTGAGCGGCGCGCGCACCACGGCGGCGAAAAACGAGGCCATGCCGATGAGCGCGAATTTCATTCCCATGGTCAGCGCGTCCTCGCCCGGAATCATGAGGCCGAAGAAGAGCCCGATCTCGGCCCCGAGCGCCAGCAGCGGCGCGAACAATCCGCCCGGCGTCCCCGCCGCATAGGAGACGACGCCGAGCGCGAATCGCAGCGCGAAGACCAGCGGCAGGGCGTCGAGCGCATAGGCGCCGTCGAGCGTCTTTTGCGTGAGATTATCGCCGCCGCCGCCGAGATCGGGCGCGAGAAAGCCGATGGCGCCGACGCCGGCGCCGACCAGAGCGGCCTTCGCCTCCGCCGGCAAGGGCGAGCGATCGGCGAAGTCCAGCGCGCGGAGAATGGCGCGATTATAGGCGAGGCTGGCGAGCCCCATGGCGGCGCCGAGCGCGAGGCCGAGCGGAACATCGAGCGGCCCGACGGGATAATGCGTCGCGACGCGCAATTCCGGCTCCGGCCCGAGCAGCAGCCGGACGACCGATATGGCGCCGACCGAAGCGCCGAGCGCTATGGTCGCATGGCGCATATCGAAGCGGCGCAGCAATTCCTCGAGCACGAAGGCCGCGCCGGCGAGCGGCGCGTTGAAGGCGGCGGCGAGCCCGGCTCCGGCGCCCGCGGCGAGCAGCGATTGCTGATCGCGCCAATCATAGCGCAGATAGCGGCCGAACTGATGCGCGAGCGTCGCGCCCATCTGCACCGATGGCCCTTCGCGGCCGAGCGCGAGGCCGGCGCCCATCGCCAGCACGCCGCCGATGAATTTCACCGGCAGCAGCAGCGGCGGGGAGGGCGGCTCGCTGCCGTCGATCACCGATTCGACATGCGGAATGCCGCTTCCCACCGCCGCCGGGACGAAACGGCGCACGAGATAGGCCGCGAGCCCAGTGGCGAGCGCCGCGCCGGCGACCATGATCGCGAGGCCGAGCAGCGGACGCTCCGCGAACCGTTCGGGAATGGCCATGCGCATCCGCCCGGCGGCGTCGAGGATGAGGCGGAACACGCCGCAGAGCATTCCGACCGCGACCCCTGCGAGCAGCGAGACGGCGCCGAGCGGAAACAGGCCGCGCAGTTCTGATGGCGGCTCGGGCGCCTCCTCGGCCGGGGCGGCGTCGGCGACATGGGATTCGATCACGACATCGCTGGTCTCGCCGAGCAGCAGCAGGCGTTCCGCTCCAGCGACGCCGACCAGCGCCAGACGGCGCGAGCGGCCGAGCGCCAGCGCGACCGAGGCGGCGCGCGCGCGGCCCTTGCGCCTGCGGCGGCCGAAGGCGAGGTGGAACAGAAAAGGCAGCGCCCCGGCGCCGATGAGCGTCGCCAGTGCTAGGAGCGCGCTTGCGTCCACGTCGGAGAAATCGGTCATGGAAACGATTCGCGAGAGAGGTCGCGTGCAGGATAGCGCGGCGCGGCGCGAGAGACGAAATCGGCTGGGATGCGCCGGCGGAGGCGGAATCTTTGGCGGACCCCTTGCGAAACAACAATGTTAATGTATGTTACATTCACATTGCGTCGTCGGCGCGCGGATCCACCGCGCGCGCCCGCGATGAGCGAAGGAACTGGAGAGTCCGAACATGGGCTGTCATCGTCACTCCCGCATGGGCCATGAATCTCACTATCGCTTCGGAGACGGCGGACGGCCATGGAAGCCGCTCGAGCTTCTGGCGATGGTTCTGGGCTTTATCGTCTTCTGGCCGATCGGCCTCGCTATCGTGCTCTTCAAAGTGTGGCAGCGGAAGATGGGCTATGAGGGCGATCTCTTCGCCTTCGCGCAGGAGCGCGCGGCCGATGTCCAGGCCCGCTGGAAAGAGGCGACCGGCCAGCCCGGCCCGACCGGCGGCTGGCGCGGTCCGGGCTTCATGCGCTCCTCGGGCAATGTCGCTTTCGACGATTGGCGCGAGAGCGAGCTCGCCCGCCTCGAGGAGGAGCGCCGCAAGCTCGCCGAGGCGGAGCGCGAGTTCGCCGAGCATATAGACGAGCTGCGCCGCGCGCGTGATCGCGCGGAATTCGAATCCTTCATGCGCGCGCGCCGGGATCGCGGCGAGCCGCAGAGCTGAGCGTCTCCGCTCTCGAAGAGCGCCGCGGCCGGAAACGGCCGCGGCGCTTTTTTATTCGGGCCGCAGGTCAGAAGTGATAATTCACGCCGACGCGCACGACATGGCCCTCGAAGCGCGCCGATGTGTGGGAGGCGGCGAAGGGGCCGACCGGGCGGAACAGAGTGAAGCTCTGCTCGAGGCGGCCGAGGTCGTAGCGCAGATATTCGAGCTTCACGCTCCAATTGGGATCGAATTTCCATTCGGCGCCGCCGCCGGCCGCCCAGCCGATCAAAAGATCGGAGGCGCTCGTCGCGCCGGCGCCGAAGAATCCATTGTTCGCGGAGAATTGGAACACGGAAGCGGCGCTGCGCACGCCGCCATAGGCGAGGCCGCCGGTTCCGTAGAGCAGCAGCGTCGGCGTCGCCAGATAGCCGACGCGCCCACGCGCCGTGCCCAGGAAATCGAGGCTCTTCGACGCCCGATTGTCCGAGAAGAAGGTGTTGGCGGCGAAGCGCGCTGTGACCAGAGTGTCGGAGCCGCCGTCGCCCGTCGCCAGCCCTTGGAAATCCGCCTCGAAGCCGAGGACGAAATCGCCGAGCTGATAGTTATAGCCGGCCTGGCCGCCGCCGATGAAGCCGTCCGAGCCGGCGCGAAAGAGGCCATTGGCCTCCGCCGCCCAGGCGATGATCGGCGCGAGCGGCGACAAGGAGGTCGACGACAGAGCGAGGCTGCTGTCGGATTGGAACGTGTAGCCGGCGTTCACGCCGGCGTAGAAGCCGGTCCAGAGCGGGGGCGCCGGAGCCGCGATCGGAGCCGGGGCTTTGCGTGACGGAAGATCGGCGGCGACCGCGCCGCCGGAGGCGAGGGCGAGCATCGCCCCTGCGAGACAGAATCGTGTGGACATCGCTGAACTCTTTTCCAAATTCGAAATCGAAAGGGATTTGAGCCATTAGGCTCGATTCGCACTAAGCGATGATACGGAGAGATTCGTCAAACCGAAATTTCCGGCCGCCGCGCCATTCCGGCTAACGTTCGAGAAACGCTGGCGTTAACCAAATTTCTCGACGTCGCGTTAACGCCCCGCCGCCATTGTCGCGGCATGGCTCGCCGCATAACGCCATTGCTGCTGCTCACCCTCGCGCCGCTCGCCGCGGCGGGGCTGTCGGGCTGCGGCTTCATGGCCAAGCCGCAGCGCCCGGCCTGGCGCGCGCACGCCGAGAACGCCTGCCTCGCCGAAAAGCGCGTGCAGCCCACCGCCTATGTGCAATTCGCGCCCGAGATTGACGGTCCGGGCATTTGCGGCCTCACCAGGCCGCTGAAGGTCACTGCGCTGCAGGGCGGCGCGGTCGCCTTCAACGCGCGGGCGACGCTCGACTGCTCCATGGTGGCCGAGCTCGACCAATGGCTCGCCGATGTGGTGCAGCCCTCGGCCATGGCGCGCTTCGGCCAGCCGGTGGCGCAGATCAACTCCATGGGCTCCTATTCCTGCCGCGGCATGAATGCGCAGGCGGGCGCGCCGCTCTCGGAACATTCCTTCGGCAATGCGCTCGATATCGGCGGCTTCGTGCTCGCCGACGGGCGCGAGATTTCCATCGTGCGCGATTGGACGCATGGCGAGCAGCAGGTGAAGGATTTTCTCGCCGAGGTGCATGGCGGCTCCTGCCGGCATTTCACCACTGTGCTGTCGCCCGGCTCCAACGCCTTTCACTACAATCATATTCATGTCGATCTCGCCATGCATGGCCGCAATGGCGATCGGCATATCTGCAAGCCGGTTCCGCGTGACGTCGCGCCGCCGCCGGGCCAGGATCCGCAGCTCGTCGCCCATGGGCCGGACGACGACGATGTCGACACGCCCGGCGCCCAGCCGCCGCTCGCCGCTTTTCAGGCGCAGGCCTCGCGCGGCGGCGTCAATGACAGCCTCATCCTCGCCGCGCCCATGCCGCCCGTGCGGCCGAAGCCCTCGGCGCTCTCGCCCGAAGGCGGGCCGAAGGATTGGGACGTCACCTCCAGCATCCGCCCGCACGCGCGCTGATTCTCGCGCGGGTTGCGCTGGGCGCATGATTGCCGATATGAATGTCGATCTCATAGACTAGGAGCGCTTTCCGATCGAACGGAAACCTCCGATATTCTTATGGAGCGACATGCAGACGACGTCCGGTCTTTTCCCGTATCGCGGGTTCTTGCGCGCCATCGGCCTCGCGCTTTCATTGAGCTTCGCGTCGGCGGCCTGCGGCGAGACTCTGCTCAACGTCTCCTATGATCCGACGCGGGAGCTGTTCAAGGCCGTCGACAAGGCCTTCGCCGCCGATTGGAAGAAGAAGACCGGCCAGGACGTGCAGATCCAAGCCTCGCATGGCGGCTCCGGAGCGCAAGCGCGCTCGGTGATAGAGGGGCTCGCCGCCGATGTGGTGACGCTCGCTCTCGCCAACGACATAGACGCCATCGCCAGCAAGACCGGCAAGATTCCGGCCGATTGGCAGAAGCGCCTGCCCAATAATTCCTCGCCCTACACTTCGACGATCGTGCTGCTCGTGCGCAAGGGCAATCCCAAGGGGATCAAGGATTGGGACGATCTCGCCAAGCCCGGCGTCGTCGTCGTCGCGCCCAATCCCAAGACCGGCGGCGGCGCGCGCTGGAACTTTCTCGCCGCCTGGGCCTATGGCTTGAAGAAGTTCAACGGCGACGAGGCCAAGACGACAGAATTGGTGAAGGCGATCTACAAGAACGCGCCCGTGCTCGACTCCGGCGCGCGCGGCTCCTCCACCACCTTCGCTCAGCGCGGCTTCGGCGACGTTCTCATCGCCTGGGAGAACGAGGCCTTTCTCGCCATAGACGAGTTCGGCAAGGACAAATTCGAGATCGTGGTTCCGTCGCTATCCATTCTCGCCGAGCCGGCGGTGTCGATCGTCGACGGCAATGTGGACGCCAAGGGAACGCGCAAGGCGGCGGAAGCCTATCTCGGCTTCCTCTACACGCCGGCCGGTCAGGCGCTCATCGCCAAGCACGGCTATCGCCCATCGAAGCCGGAATTCGCCGCGCCAGCGGATTTGAAGCGCTTCCACAAGCTCGATCTGGTGACGATCGACAAGGTCTTCGGCGGCTGGCCGGCGGCGCAGAAGAAATTCTTCGTCGATGGCGCGCTCTTCGACGAGATGCAGAAGCCCTGACGCGAAAGCGGCGGACGCTGGAGTCCGCTGCTCTTTCCCCTTTTTCGTCAGTGCGCGGCGACGCTCGCCTGGCCTTGCAGCTTGCGCAGCAGCTTTTGCGTCACCTCGCCGGTGACGGGAAGGTGATTGTCGCGCTCATATTTCTCGATCGCCTGCTTCGTCGCGCCGCCCATCTTGCCATCCGCATGCAGCGCATAGCCGAGCTTGGCGAGCGCGCGCTGCGCGGCCTGCACATTCTTGTCGGCTTCACTGGCCTTGGGCGCGTCCTTATTCCCGAGCAGCGCCCCGATCGCGTCGCGTTTCTCGCCGCGCGCCGGGTCCGGCTTGGCGGCGGGCTTGGGCGCCGCATGCGCGACCGGCGCGGGCTGGATGGATTGCAGCTGGGCAGGCGCTGTCGCGGCCTGCGGGCGCGCGGGCGGCGACGGCGCCTCGACCGCAGCGCGGGACTCCGGCGCGCGGGGTTCGGGCGCAAAGGCGCGGAACAGCGGCGCCGGATGGCGTCCGTCCTGGAAATACAGCGCATTCAGCGGCACGCCGATCGCCGTCGCGCCGGCGAGGCTGAGAAAGACGACGCCGCGCCGACGTCCGCCGAACAGCCTGGTCAGCGCGCCTTTCTTATTGGCCTTGGCCTTGTCCTTGGCGCCGCGGCCGCGCCGCTGCGTCTCGCCGCGATCCTCGTCGCGGAGCAGAAAATCATGATTTGTGCCGGCGAGAGCTTCACGCAATTTTCTTCACCCTGTCTTCGGCGGCCTCGAGCTCCTCGGCGGGACGGATGACGCCGCGGCGGGCGATCGTCTCGATCCTGGCGAGAGCGGGGGCCTTGTTCTGAAAGGGACGGCAATCGAGGGGCAGGCGCACGGTGACGCTGGTGCCGCTGCGCGGCGCGCTCTCCACCGCAATGGTTCCGCCATGCAGGCCGACGAGGCCGCGCACCACGGAGAGACCGAGGCCGGTGCCTTCATAGGCGCGATCATGGCTGGCGCTGGCCTGGAAGAAAGGATCGCCGAGCCGGCCGAGATCGGCGGCGGTAATGCCGATGCCGCTGTCGATGACGGAGAGCGCGAGGCAATTGCCGTCTGGATAGAGACGAATGCGCACGCGGCCATTGGCGGGCGTGAACTTCACGGCGTTGGAGAGCAGATTGATGATGATCTGCTTGCAGGCGCGCTTGTCGCCGACGATCTCCTCGAGCCGCTCGGTATAATCGCGCGAGAGCGTCACCTGCCCCTGCTCGGCCTTCAGCTGCATCATGCTCACGCATTGATCGACGAGCTCGGGCAGAGAGAAGGGCTCGGGCGAAAGCTGCATGGAGCCCGATTCGATCTTCGACATGTCGAGGATGGTGTTGACGACGGCGAGAAGATGCTGGCCCGAATTGCGGATGATCTCCGCATATTCGCGCCGCTTGGCCGGATCGGCCGGCGCGAGCTGCTCGCTCGCCAGCATTTCCGAGAAGCCGATGATGGCGTTGAGCGGCGTGCGCAGCTCATGGCTGACATTGGCGAGGAAGCGCGTCTTGCCGGCGGCGGCCATCTCGCTCTCGCGGCGCGCCGCCTCTATCGTCTCGGCGGCGTGGCGCTGGGCGGTCACATCGCGCAGAATGCAGACGACGCCGGCCGTGCTCTCGCCAGCGGCGGCCTCCACCAGGCTGCTGCGCGCCTCGAAGAAATGAAACACCGGCTCCACGAACTCGCCGCGTTCGTTGCGCGCATGGCCAATGCGCAGCCGCAGCGTGGCGCGCATCGCCTCGCCAGTGGCGATGGCGTCGGAGACGAGCTTGAGGAAGGCCGGACGATCGCCGACATGGACGCGCTGGAAAAAGCCGCGTCCCATCAATTCGCGCGCGTCGAGCCCATAGGTCTTGGCGGCCTCGCCGACGACGGAGGCGACCGCGCCGCCCTCGTCGAAGCCGATAACGAGATCGCCCGCCGCCTCGGAGACGAGCTGCAGATCGCGACGATTGCGCGCCTCGGCCTCGGCGCGGACCGTCTCCACCTTCGCCGCGCTGCGGGCCAGCAGCACGACATAGAGGACCAGCGGCGCAGCCAGCAGCGTCTCGAAAAATCCGCCGACCGACGCGGCGGTCAGCGCGGCGACGGCGAGCACGACGAGAGCGGCCGCGGCCGTCGCCGAGATCAGCGCGAGATCGCAGGCGAATGTCGCCTCTATGAGAGCGAGCGCGCCGAAGGGCGCCGCAGCGCCGACATGCGCGCCGGTGAAGAGGCAGGCCGCGGCGAGCGCCAGCCAGCCGAAGGCGGCGATTGATTGCGCGGTCTTCAGATTGTCGAGGCGCAGCAGCGCGACCACCGACAGCAGCGGCAATTGCGCCAGAGCGAAGATCGCGCTCTCGCCGAGCGTCGGCGCGCCATTGACGACGATCCACAGCGGAGCCGCGATCAGCACGCCGGCGGCCAGAACGAGATGCGACAGGAGGAAGGCTTCGCGACGCGCGCGCTCCATCGAATCGATCGCGCGCCCGGACTGCGCCAGACGCTCGATCCATTCATTCGACACGGTCGCCCAAGGTGCAGCTGGCTTACGCAAAATCACACGCTCCCGGATTGAGGGCAATGTGACAAATCGGTCTTAAGTGACTGCTAAACCGACCACAGAAATGGAAGATTTCGGGTTTTACGGGCTTTGAACGACGCATATGGTTTGCGACTTCTTAGCCCCGCGCCTTTACGAAGCGGTAAGGGCGGCGCGCCATCGTTTCTCTCGCGCGGCGGCTCCCCGCCGGCGAAGCGAGGCGGCGGCCGTGGGATTTCTCTTCAAGAGCCTGTTTTTCTTCGGGGTCGTCTGTCTCGTCATTCTGCGGGACGCCGAGCGCCGTCCTGCGCCGCGCGCGCCCGCCGTGGCGGCGCGCATCCCTGCAGGGGCTTTCGCCGATCCTCCCGCGAGGCCGCGAGCCGCCGCTAAATCCGAGCCATCGAAATCCGAGCCCTCGCCCGTCGCCTTCGCCCGCGATGCGCTCGCCGATCTCGCCGAGGAGGCGTCCAGCCGAATCGTCGCTGTCGCGCGTGACCATTGCATGGCGCATCCGATGGATTGCCTGCAGGCGGCGGAGCGAATCGGCCGCGCGACGGCTTCGGTCGAGCCGCCGCGGCGGCCCGCCGGCCTCGGCGCGGCGCCGTGATTGCATCGTCGCTGGCGATTGCGCCAAAACGGACAGTGGCCATATAACTGTCGGAAAGGCGTCTCGAGCGGGCGAGCGAACAATGGTGATAGACGAGATCATCGGCAATTTCGAAATGCTCGACGAGTGGGAGGATCGGTATCGATATCTCATCGAGCTCGGCCGCACTCTGGAGCCGCTGCCGGATGAAGCCCACACCGAGGAGAACAAGGTGCGCGGCTGCGCGAGCCAGGTCTGGCTCGACAGCAAGGTGATTCGCGAGGGTCGCGGCGCGCCGCTGCTGTCGCTGCGCGGCGACAGCGACGCCCATATCGTGCGCGGGCTCGTGGCGCTGATTCTCGCGCTCTATTCCGGCCGTCCGGCCGATGAGATCATCGATCTCGACGCCATGCCGCTGTTCACCGAGCTCGGCCTTGCCCAGCATCTGACGCCCCAGCGCAGCAATGGCGTCCGCTCCATGGTCGAGCGCATCAAGAACGAGGCGCGCGCCGCTCTGGCGGCGTGAGCCTCGCCCATCCCGCCGCTCGGCGCTATCGGATCCGCACATCCTCGCCCCCGCGACGTCATGGCCGGGCTTGTCCCGGCCATCCACGCCTGGACGCCGAAGCGTCTCTGAAGTTTGGCGTGACGCGGAAGCCCACGGGCAGCCGGCCTGGGGGACGAATCCGAAGATAGCGGGCGCTTTCCTTTAGCTTCTCAGTTGCTTGGCGTGGATGGCCGGGACAAGCCCGGCCATGACGGCCGAGTGCTTCGCAATGTGTGAAGCCGCTCGACGGGGAAAGGGGCGCCTCTGGCGCATCGTCCCGAAAAGTGCGAAGCGATTTTCGCAATCGAACGCGCAAGTCCAAATAGGGGCCGGCGCCGCGCGCATGTCGCTCGGCGCCGTCGGGAATGACCGAAAATCCAAATGTGACCTTCGTCCTCGGCGGCGCACGCTCCGGTAAGAGCGCCTTCGCCGAGCGGCTCGTGACCGCCGAGCCCGGCCCCTGGACCTATATCGCCACGGCGCAGGCTTTCGACGCGGAGATGCAGAGCCGCATCGCCGCGCATAGAGAGCGGCGCGCCGGGGATTGGCGCACGGTCGAGGCGCCGCAGGCGCTCGCCGCGGCCATTGTCGCAGCGCCGCCGGAGCTTCCGCTGCTGGTCGATTGCCTCACGCTCTGGCTGACCAATCGCCTGCTCGCCGAAGCGGATTTGCGCGCCGATCGCGCCGCGCTGCTCGAGGCGCTCGCCGAGCGGAGGGCGTCGACCGTGCTCGTCTCCTCGGAGGTCGGCCTCTCCATTGTGCCGGAGAATGCGCTGGCGCGGCGCTTTCGCGACGCCGCCGGCGAGCTGCATCAGGCTGTCGCCACAGCGGCGGGGAGGCTCTATCTCGTCGTCGCCGGCTATCCGCTCGTGGTGAAGTGACGCGCGGCCAAGCGCTCCGTCACCTTCTCCAGCATCGCCGGATCATCCATGGCGCGGGCGAGCAGAACGCCGCCCTCGAAAGCTGCGAGTATCGCCTCCGCCTCGGCCGCCTCGCCGCGCAAGGCGAGGCGCAGCCAGGCCAGCGTCTCGGCGAAGAAGCGCCGCGCTTCCGCGCCCACCTCGGACGGCAGGCCGCCCACTTCCGCCGCCAACATGCCGAAGAGGCACATGCGCTTCTTCTCCGCCACTGTGCGGCGGAACATTTCCGCCACCAGCGCCACCGCCTCGGCCGGCGTTCGCGCCTGTGGATCGCCCAGCTCCGCGAGGCAAAGATCGGCGTAGCGCCGCGCCACGGCGGCGACCAGCGCCGGCTTGGTGGGGAAAAAATAATGGACGCTGGCGCTCTTCACCCCGACATCGGCGGCGATGTCGCGAAAGCTCACGCCATTATAGCCGTAGCGGCAGAGCCGCTCCTCCGCGCTGTCCAGA
The DNA here is from genome assembly GCF_000745215.1 of Methylosinus sp. PW1. NCBI lineage: Bacteria > Pseudomonadati > Pseudomonadota > Alphaproteobacteria > Hyphomicrobiales > Methylocystaceae > Methylosinus > Methylosinus sp. PW1. Next base: position 1,658,945 of record NZ_JQNK01000009.1, on the reverse strand, counting down.
ATCCTCGCGGCCGTAACCTCGCCGCGTCGCGCCGTCGCCATTCCACTCCGTCCTTCCGCCCGGGAGTAGCGCCATTGACAGGCACTTCGTCAATGGCGCATTGTGCGAACCTATCATCTGATAGGTAAGCTTTGATCTCCGGGAGGCAAGCCCATGTACGATATGCAGAATGTGAAGCGGCTGAAGAAGATCGGCGACTCGGCGCCCGCCGCATGGGAGGCCTTCAGGCAATTCGACGCCGCGGCGATGGCCGACGGCGCTATTCCCAAGAAATACAAGGAGCTGATCGCCCTCGCCGTGGCGCTGACGACGCAATGCGCCTATTGCCTCGAGATCCACCGCAAGCAGGCCATCGCCGCCGGCGCGACGGAGACGGAGCTGGCCGAGACGGTCTTCATCGCCGCGGCGCTGCGCGCCGGCGCCGCCGTCACCCATGGAACCCATGTCGCCGGCGTGGAATAGGCGTATGGAAAAGCGCGCTATTGCGCCGCCAGCCGATCGGCGGCGGCCAATATTTCGGCGAGCGTGAAATCCGTGCGGCCCTCGAAGCTCTGAAAAATCGCTTCTATGCGCGGCAGATCGGCGAGGCTCTCGACGTCGAGCCGCACATCCGGCCGCGCGACCTCCGGCGGGGCCTTCAGGCTCAGCGGGCGGTAGATTCGGCCATTCTCGCGCAGAAAAGCCGGGCTGCGGCGACGCTGCTCCGGCTCGCCGCAGCGTTTCTCGGCCTCGGTCAGCGCGGCGGCGGTGAAGCCGTCGATCTCCATGCCGCGCGGATAGGCCGGCGCCAGCGTGTTGCCGATCCAATCCAGCATTCCATCGGTCATTTGCAGCAGATCGGCGACCTGGGTGACGAGCGCCGGATCGATGAGCGGATTGCGGGCGTCGAGCGAGACGCCGCCCTTGGCGCCGGCCGCCGCCATCGCCGCGAGCTGGCGACCGATGAGATCGTCGCGCGCGCCGGTCTGGCATGGCGTTCCGCGCGCGGCGCAAAATTCGCGGATCGGCGCATCCTCCGGCTCGTCGCTGGTGGTGACGACGATGCCGGCGAGCTTTTCCGCATGGGCGAGACGATCGAGCAGCCGCCCCAGCAGCGGCGCGCCGGCGAGCGGCGCCAGCACGCCGGTCGCTCGGCCGTCCTGCGTCGTCGCGGCGGAGATGATGGCGAGGACGTTCATGAACGCCGCCTTTCGTGAGCGGCCGCCCTCGGCGGCCTTCCTCGCACGATAAAAGCAAGCGATACGCCAGCTCGCCGCTCGCTCAATCCTGCGAGAGCGGCTCGCCTTCCTCGCGCGGCGTCGGCAGCGGCGCCAGCGGCGGCTCGCCGCGGGCGCGTTGCGCGGCGCGCTCCAGCATTTGCATGAAGTCGTCTATGTCCGCCTCGCGCGTGCGGTGATTGAAGATCGCCGCGCGGATCGTCGGATGTCCGTCGAGCAGAGTGAGCGACGGCGCCGCCTCGCCGCTCTCATGCAGCTCCATCACGATCTCGCGATTGAGCCGGCCGCTCTCGTCATCGTCCTTCACGCCGAAGCAGACGACATTGAGCGCCACTGGCGCGCGCATCTCGAAAGTCTGCGAGGCTTCGATATGGCCGCGCAGCCGCTGCGCCAATGCGCAGCTTTTCTCGATGCAGGCGCCGAGCCGCCGCGCGCCGAAGACTTCTATGGTGAACCAGGTCTTCAGCGCGCGAAAGCCGCGCGAGAGATCGGCGCCGAGATCGCAGGGCCAAATTTCGCCGGCCGCGAGCCCACGCGGCGCGCGCGTCAGATAGGCGGCGTTGGCGGCGAAGGCGCGGCGATGCGCCTCCGGGTCGCGGACGAGGAAGAAGCCCGCGTCATAGGGCACATGCAGCCATTTGTGGAAATCGAAGGCGACGGAATCGGCGCGCTCGAGGCCCTTCACCAAAGGCTTCAGCGCCGGCGAGAGAACGGCCAGCGCGCCGAAGGCGCCGTCTATGTGGAACCAGAGATCTTCCGCCTTCGCTATGTCGGCGAGCGCGTCGAGATCGTCGATCGCGCCCGTGTCGACCGCGCCCGCCGTGCCGACGACGAGAAACGGATGCAGCCCCGCCGCGCGATCCTCGGCGATGGCGCGCTTCAGCTCGTCGATGCGCAGCGAATGCGAGCCGTCCGACTCGATGAGCCGCAAATGGCGCGCGCCGAGGCCGGCCAGCTCCATGGCCTGCCGCACGCAATTATGCGCCTCCCGCGAGGCATAGGCGACGAGCTGCTCCTCGAGCGCCTTGAGCCCGTTCTTGCGCACATTCTTCTCGCCGAGCGCATGCTCGCGCGCGACCAGCAGCGACAGGAAATTGGCGATGGAGGTGCCGGTGACGAAGACGCCGGAGGCGTCCAGAGGGAAGCCGAAAGCCTCCGCCATCCAGGCGGCGATCTGCCGCTCGACGTCGAGCGCGATGTGATTGCGGCCGCCGCAATTGGAGTTGAGCCCCGCCGCGAGCATTTCCGCGATCATGCCCACAGGCGTGCCGGCGCCCTGCGCCCAGCCCATGAACAGCGGATGGATATTGCCATTGGCGTAGGGCTGGATGAAGCGCTCGAAATCTTCGAGCGTGGCGGAAAGGCCCTGGCCCTCGGCCGGCAGCGGGCGCCGGAAGCGCTCGCGCGCCTCCGCTGAAGGCTCGCGCCAGACCGGCCGCTCGCGCAGAGTCGCGAGATGGTCGATCATGGCGTCGAGCGCGCGATGGCTCTCGGCGCGGAACGCCTCCCAATCCGTGGGATCGAGATCCGCGGGCGAGGCGTCTGCGGGCGCCGGGACGGCCGCGCCGATCGGCTTCGGCGGCCGTTGTGAGTGGTTCATTCCCGCTTTCATCCTCGGGAGCTACGTCGTTGGACAGGACTAATCAGCTTTCGCGCTGCGAAGCAATATCGCCGCGCCGAGCGGCGCCGCTTCCGCTCTCGCCGGGCCGGCCGCCCCGGCCAGCCGGGCGACCTCCGCCCGCACCACCGGCAAAAGCTCCTCCGCGAACCAGGGATTGCGCTTCAGCCAGGCCGTGTTGCGCCAGGAGGGGTGCGGCAGCGGGATGATCCTCGGCCGCAGCGCCGAAAGCTCCCGCCAGCGTCCGACCGTTTCAGTGACGCTCGCGCTCGCGCGCAGCGCGACGCCGAGACGGCGCAGATGATAGGCCTGCGCATATTTGCCCACGGCCAGAACCGTCTCCACCCGCGGCAGCGCGGAAAACAGCGCGTCATGCCAATGCGGCGCGCATTCCCGGCGCGGCGGCAGATCGCCGCCATGGGCGTCATAGCCTGGAAAGCAGAAGCTCATGGCGGCGACGCCGATGCGCGAGACGTCATAAAAGGTCTCGCGGTCGACGCCCATCCAATCGCGCAGCCGGTCGCCGGACGGATCGTCGAAGGGAAGGCCGGAGCGATGCACGCGCATTCCGGGGGCCTGGCCGGCGATCAGCAGCCGCGCGCGCGGCGAGACGCGCAGCACCGGCCGCGGCTCATGCGGCAGAGGCGCGCCCTGCGGCCGCTCGACGCAGATGCGGCAGGCGCCGACATCGGCGAGGAGCGCGGCCAGAACGGCCTCGCTTTCGGTGGAAAAGGTCACTTTTGCGTTCCCTCGCGGGACCATTCCATCAAATTCGACAAATGTCGTGAGTCCCCCGTTAACGTTTCCGTCCCATTATCGGCGACGCTCGACCTGACGCCTAGATTGCGGAGAATTATTTCGGCTTCTGGAAAGGGTCGTGACGGCGTTTCCCTTTATGGGGTCGCCGTTCGAAGGCGAGAATTTCGTTGCTTGCGGGTCCAGCGTATCATGAATGACATAACCGCCGAGATGATCGAGCGAGGCCGGGGCAAGGATCCGCGCGTCGTCGCCGAGCGCCGTCGTCGCAGCGCCGAGGTGCGCGCGGCGCGTGAGAAGCTCACCACCTCGGACACGGGACATCGCGGCTGCGACGTCGGCCTCTTGCGCGCCTACGCCTCCGCCCGCATCCATTCCGCTGTGCCGGCCACGGCGCTCATCGCCATGGTGGCGGCGCTCACCCGCTATTGGATGGAGGGCGAGCTCGACATCATCTGGACCGTGCTGGCCTTCTCCAGCTTGCTGCTGTGCTACGGCCTCGCCAAGAAGCTCGAGCGTCTTTCCGACGACGAGATCAATGTCGTCGGCTGGCGCAGCAAATTCGTCGCCGCGGAATTTCTGCACGGCCTCGTCTGGGCGGCGATGGCGCTGCTGCTGCTGCAGGCGAGCGATCCCAACGCCAAGGCTTTCGTCACCGCCATGCTGATGCTGGCGGCGGCCTTCAACACGATGGTGACGGCGACCATACCCTTCGCCGTCTATGCGACGATCACGCCCATGTCGCTCGCCATCGTCGTCTGCCTGCGCATAGACGGGATAGAGGATACGAGCCTCTCGCTGCTGGCGCTGGTGGGCGCGGCGCAGGTCTTCTTCGTCGTGCTGGCCAAGCGCTTTCATCATGTGACGCGCGAGAGCCTGTTCTTCCGTATCGAGAAGGACGATCTCATCGGCGAGCTCGAGCACGCCAAGGCCAATTCCGACGAGGCGCGCCGCCGCGCGGAGGAGGCGAATCTCGCCAAATCGCGCTTCCTCGCCACAATGAGCCATGAGCTGCGCACGCCGCTCAACGCCATTCTCGGCTTCTCGGAAGTGCTGAAGAACGAGCTGTTCGGCGTCCATGCGGTGGCGGCCTATAAGGACTACTCGCAGGACATTCACTCGAGCGGCCAGCATCTCCTCATGCTCATCAACGAGATTCTCGATCTCTCTCGCGTCGAGGCGGGCCGCTATGAGCTGAAGGAGGAGAGCGTCTCGCTTGCCGGCGTCGTCGAGGATTGCCGCCATCTGCTGACCATTCGCGCGCAAAAGCGCGGCATAGAGATGATCGAGGCCAAGGAGCCCGATCTCCCGCGCATTTGGGCCGATGAGCGGGCGGTGCGGCAGATCGTGCTGAACCTCTTGACCAACGCCATCAAATTCACGCCGCAGGGCGGACAGGTGACGCTCAAGATCGGCTGGACCAGCGCCGGCGGGCAATATGTGGCGATCCGCGATACGGGTCCGGGCATTCCAGAGGAGGAGATCGCCGTCGTCATGTCCTCCTTCGGCCGCGGCACGCTGGCGCAGAAGAATGCGGAGGAGGGCACCGGCCTCGGCCTGCCCATCGTCAAGGGCCTCGTCGATCTGCACGGCGGTCTGTTCAAGCTGAAGTCCAGAGTGCGCGAAGGCACGGAGGCGATCGTCGTCTTCCCGCCGGAGCGCGTGATGAACGCGCTGCCGAAATTCGACGACGACGCCCCGCAATTCGCCAGCGTCGAGCGGCGGAGGAATGCGGCGGCGTGAGGACGCCGGACGCGATTTCCGCTAGAATTGCCTCCCATCGAAGCAAGAGAAGGCAGGCGATATGACGGATATCGCGCGTGACATCCATGGCGTTCGCACGCTGCTCTGCTGCGCAGAGGGCGCAAAGCTCGAGACCGAGCGCGACGCCAATGCGTTTGTGAGCGCGGCCTGGGAGCATCAGGCGAATTTGGTGGCCATACCGGTCGCTCGTCTAACGGAAGACTTCTTTCGCCTCGAAACGCGCATCGCGGGCGAAACGATTCAGAAATTCGTCAACTACAGTCTTCGATTGGCGATCGTCGGGGATATATCCGCTCATACGGATCGAAGCCGATCGACGCGCGATTTCGTCTATGAAGCGAATCTTGGGCGATCCATATGGTTCGTCGACGATATCGACGCGCTGACTCGCAAGCTCTCGGCGCTGCGTTCCTGACGCTCCGCCGGCGGCGAACCATAGAGAGGCATCGTGTTGACGTCAGACTCCGCCCTCGTCCTCTTCTCCGGCGGGCAGGATTCCGCCACCTGCCTCGCTTTCGCGCTCTCGCGTTTCGCGCGCGTCGAGACGGTCGGCTTCGACTATGGCCAGCGTCATCGCGTCGAGCTCGAGCAGCGCGGCGTGCTGCGGGAGGGACTAGCGCGCATCTCGCCGCTGTGGGCGGAGCGGCTCGGCGAGGATCACACCATCTCGATAGAAGCGCTCGGCGCCATCTCCGACACGGCGTTGACGCGCGAGGCGGAGATCGCCTTCGACGCCTCCGGCCTTCCGAACACTTTCGTGCCGGGGCGCAATATTCTCTTCCTCGCCTTCGCGGCGGCGCTCGCCTATCGACGCGGGATCGGCAGTCTCGTCGGCGGCATGTGCGAGACGGATTTTTCCGGCTATCCCGATTGCCGCGACGCGACGATCCGCGCGGTGGAGACGGCGCTGACGCTCGGCATGGATCGTAAGCTCGAAATCCTCACGCCGCTGATGTGGATCGACAAGGCCGCGACCTGGAAGCTTGCCGAGGAGCTGGGCGGCGAGCCGCTGGTGCGGCTCATCGTCGAGGAGAGCCACACTTGCTATCTCGGCGAGCGCGGCAAGCGTTTCGACTGGGGCCATGGCTGCGGCGAATGTCCGGCCTGCCGGCTGCGCGCCGCCGGCTGGGAGAAATATCGCGCGGCTCAGCCTTCCGGCGCGCCGAGCTGACGAAACATCACGAGGGCGTCGACGAAGCCCTGCGTCGGATGCCGGAAGGCGCGCGGCAGCCGGCCGACGATCTCGAAATCGAAAGAGCGCCATAGGCGTATGGCGCGGACATTCGTCTCGACGACGAAGTTGAATTGCATGCCACGAAAGCCGCGCTCGCGCGCATGATCCAGCGAATGCGCGCACATTGCGCGCGCGACGCCGCGACCGGCCGCTTCGGCGCTGGTCATATAGCCGCAATTGCAGATATGGGCTCCGCCGCCGGCCTGATTGGCGCGCAAATAATAGGAGCCGACGATCCTCCCTTCGTCGTCTTCCGCGACGAAGGTCTCGCGATCTGCGCCCAGCCAATAGGCGAGGGCGTCGGCCTCGGCCATGTCGCGATCGAGCGCATAGGTCTCGCCGGCGCGGATGGTCGGGCCGATGACGCGCCAGATCGCCGGCGCGTCGCTGCCTCGAGCGCGGCGGATCGATCGGATCACGCCGCTCGAGCCCCTATGTCGACGAAGCTCTTGCCCTCGCGATCCTCGATCTCGACCAGCCACAAATCGGGGTCGAAGGCGATCTCCTTGCGGACGCGCTCCTCCGCCTCCAGCGGCGTCACCCATTCTTCGGCGTGCAGACGCGCGAACAGGCGATCGACGCCCTCCGGCAAATCCACGCTCTGCGGCGCGGGACCGAGCAGCGCCGCGCGTCCATCCAGCCTGTCGATCTTCACGAAGATCGCGCCGGCTTCCTCGGAGCCGCGGCGGCGCAGCATGGCGACGGAGCCGGCCGTCTCGGCGCGGCGGATGAGGGCGGAGACGAAAAAGTCGGATCGAAGACGCATGAATTCTTTTCAGCCATTCGAGCCCGTCCGCGCAAGCGCTTTCGACCATGCCGCTCACGCCAGATCGGCGAGCTGCCCCCGCGCCGCCGAGCGGATGAGGCGCTTTTCCGCCTCCCACCGCGTCGCTTCGTCGACGCTCGTCAGAAATTCGATTCTGCCGCCCGCCAGCGCGGCGATCGGCAATCCATCGCGATAGAGCAGGCGATTGCCGGTGAGCGCGGCGAGCTTTCCGCCCGGCGTCAGCACGCCGATGAGATTGAGCGGATCAGCCGCCGACAGCGACACATAACGCCCATCGGCCGGCCGGCGGCGAATCTCGCGCAGCAGGCCGACGGCGTCCGGCAGCGCATATTGCTCGCCGGAAAAGCCGGCGACGAAACGCCCGCCGCGAATTTCGCCGCGCGCCTCGAGCCTTCGATAGACGCGCAAGAGATCGCGCCAGGGCGGCAGCCAGCCGCCTTCGCGCGCCAGCAAGCGCCAGAAGACGACGCCATAGCGGCGCAGCAGCGCCTGCGCGATGTGCTCCACGCAAGCGTGACGCGCCTGCGAGCCCGGCGCCGCATAGGCGCGGCGAATGAGCGACCAGCGGCCGGCGCTCTCCATGCCGAAGGAGAGCACCTTGCCGCGCCGCCGCGCGCCGTCGAAAGGCTTGCGCTTCTCGGAAGGCACGAGCAGCGCGCGCAGTCCGCCGAAACTGTCCGAGGTGATGAGGCCGAGCGCGGCCAGCTCGCCCAGCGCGGTCTCCAGCTCGGAGCGCAGCAGCCGCGAGGCGTCGACCAGCTCCTCGAAGAACAGCGCCCCCTCGGCGCGCAGCGTCTCGAGCGCCAATTGCGCGCGGCCGCTCAGCGCCGGCGGCTCGGCGGGCGTCGCGATCGAGGTCCAATCGGCTAGGCGTCGCCGCTCCAAGAGAGCGATCGGCGAGCTTTTGATCGGCGAGACCATGCGGGCGCCCTTGGCGGCGGCGGGCGGCGTCAGCCGCGCCCAGGCGATGCGGCCGGAGAGGCAGAGCGAGTCGAGATATCCGGTCTCGTAATCGGCGAGGCGCGCCGGGAGGATTTCCGTCTCCCAGGCGCCCGCCGGCGCTTCATATCCCTCGAGGCCCGAGAGCGCGGCGGGCAGCGCCTCCGGCCCTTTCAGCCTCGCCTCCTCGGCGACATGCTGCCAATCGAAGAGGAAGCGCAGGAAGTCGCGCGCCGCCACCGGCTCGATCTCCGCGCGCAGGCGCTTGATCGTATAGTGGTGGATGCGCGCCAGCAGGCGGCGGTCGCACCATTGCTCGTCATTGGCGCCGGGCAGGAAGCGCCCCCGCATGATCGTGCCTTCCGCCTCCAGCGCGACGAGCGCCGTCGTAAGACTCGCGGGCTCGAGGCCGAGCGCCGCGGCGAGCCCCGTCTGCGTGACCGGCCCCAGCCCCTCGAGCCGGCCGCGCAAAATCTCGATCAGCGCCTGCTCGGCCGACCACAGCGCCGGCGCCTCGCTCTCGGGCGGCGAAATCTTCGGCGCCAGCCGCGCCTTGGGCCAGAGCGCGTGAAATTGCGTCAGCCGCTCGGCCGCGACCCAAAAGGTCGCCGCCCCGGCCTCGAAACGCGTGGCGCGCTTTTGGTGGGCCAGCGCCTCGAGCCAGCCGGCCCAGTCCGGCGCGGCGGCGACCTCCGCCTCGGTGAGGCAGCCGATCCAAAGAAGCGCGTCATGCAGCTCCTCCGGGTCGATGGGCTCGGGCCATGCCTCGCTCTTCACGCGCGCGATCGCCTCCTCGTCCAGCCGGCCGAGATCGGAGGCGCTCTGCGGGTCCTGCCAGCGGCGCGCCATCACCGCCTGCGCGCGGCGCTCCTCGAGCGGCGCGTCGTCGAGGAAGGCGTAAGGCCGCGCGGAGAGCACCTCCAGCGCCAGCGGCGAAGGCTGGGTGAGATCGCAGGCGACGACGCGCGCCTCGCCCAACTCCATGCGCCGCAGCAGACGCTCCAGCCCGTCTATGTCCATCGCCTCGTGCAGACAGTCCCAGATCGTCTGGTTCGTCAGCGGATGGTCGGGAACCTCGCGCTCGCCGGTGAGATTTTCGGCGCAGGCGATCTGATCGGGAAAGACGGCGGCGACGAGATCCTCCGCCTGCATGCGCAGAAATTGCGGCGGCGTCTTCTTGCCGCCCTGGAAGCGTGGCAGAGCGAGCGAGATTCCCGCCGTCCAGCGCCAGCGCGTCATGAACATGGGCGCCGTCAGCATCGCCTGCACCAGCACGCCGCGCACGCTGTTGGAATGAAGATATTTCGCCACCTCGGCGAGCTCGAAACTATGCGCCGTGGTGAGCGAGAGCAGGATATTGTCCTCCGTCGCCGCCGCCTGCAACTCGAAGTTGAACTTACGGCAAAAGCGCTTGCGCAATGCGAGGCCGAAAGCGCGATTGATGCGCCCGCCGAAGGGCGAATGCACGACGAGCTGCATTCCTCCCGCCTCGTCGAAAAAGCGCTCCAGCACGAGGCAATCCTGCGTCGGCAGCACGCCGCCGAAGGCGCCGAGCGCGCCGGCGAGGTATTCGACCAGCTGCTCCGCCGCGGGCGGCGCGACGCCGACCTCCTCCATCAGCCAGCGTTGCGCCTCGCCGCCGCCGGGGTCTCGGCGCAGACGCTCGGCGATCTCGCCGCGCAGGCGCGAGACGGAGAGGGACAGCTCGTCGGCGCGCGCCGGCGCCTCGCCCAGCCAGAAGGGAATGGTCGGCGGCTGGCCCTGCGCATCCTCGACGCGCAAGGTCCCGCGCTCGACGCGCTGCACGCGATAGGAGGCGTTGCCGAGCTGGAAAATATCGCCGGCCATGCTCTCGACGGCGAAATCCTCATGCACCGTGCCGACAATGTGATTCTCCGGCTCCAGCAGCACTTGATAATCGGCGGTCTCGGGGATGGCTCCGCCGGAGGTGAGCGCCGTCATGCGCGCGCCGCGCCGCTCGCGCAGAACATGATTCACCGCATCGTGATGCAGCAGCGCGCCGCGCCGTCCGCGCCGCGTCGCATAGCCCTCGGCGAGCATCTTCACCACATCGTCGAATTCGGCGCGCTCCAATGCGCGATAGGGCCAGGCGCGCTTGAAACGCTCGAAGAGCTCGGCTTCGCCCCACTCCTGCGCCGCGACCTCGGCGACGATCTGCTGGGCGAGCACGTCGAGCGGGCGATGCGGAATCGTCAGCCGATCCAATTCGCCGCGCCGCACGCTGTCGAGCAGCGCCGCGCATTCGACGAGATCGTCGCGCGACAAGGGAAACAGCCGCCCCTTGGGCAGGCCGCCGACGACATGGCCGGAGCGCCCGACGCGCTGCAGAAAGCTCGCGATGGAGCGCGGCGAGGCGATCTGGCAGACGAGCGTCACATCGCCGATATCGATGCCGAGCTCCAGCGACGCGGTTGCGACCAGCGCTTTCAGCTCGCCGCGCTTCAGCCGCTGCTCGGCGAGCAGGCGATGCTCCTTCGCCATGCTGCCGTGATGCGAGGTGACGGCCTCCTCGCCGAGACGATCCGACAATTCCCGCGCGATGCGCTCGGCGAGGCGGCGCGTGTTCACAAAGACGAGGGTGGTGCGATGCTCGGCGATCAGCTCGGCGAGCCGGTCGTAGACCTGAGCCCAGACCTCCGCCGACATCACCGCCTCGAGCGGCGCGCCGGGAACCTCTATGGCGAGATCGCGGGCGCGATGATGGCCGGAATCGACGATTCCCGGCTCGCGCGCCGGCGTCGCCTGCGATCCCGCGCCGACCAGAAAATGCGCCACCGAGGAAATGGGATTCTGCGTGGCGGAGAGGCCGATGCGCTGCAATCCGTCGCCGCAGAGCGCGGCGAGCCGCTCCAGCGAGAGCGAAAGATGCGCCCCGCGCTTATTGGGCGCGACGGCGTGAATCTCGTCCACGATGATGGCGCGCGTCGTCGACAGCGCCTTGCGGCCCGATTCGGAGCCGAGCAGCACATAGAGCGATTCGGGCGTGGTCACGAGAATATGCGGCGGGCGCTTGCGCATTCGCTCGCGCTCGGCGGTGGGCGTGTCGCCGGTGCGCACCAGGACGCGAATATCGACGTCCGGCAGCTCGGCCTGCCTCAGCTTGTCGCGCACGCCGGCGAGCGGCGCCTCGAGATTGCGGCTGACGTCATTGGACAGCGCCTTGAGCGGCGAGACATAGACGATGCGGGTCTCATCCGGCAGCGTCCCGGCGAGACCCTGGCGGATGAGATCGTCGATCGCCGCCAGAAATGCCGCCAGCGTCTTGCCGGAGCCGGTGGGCGCGGCGATCAGGATATTTCGGCCGGATTTGATTTGGGGCCAAGCTTCTGCTTGCGCCGGCGTCGCATTGCGGAAATGATCGGCGAACCATGCCGTAACCGCCGGATGAAAAAGGTGCGACAGATGCATGGCCGTGAGGAGAGCGAGCCCTGGGGAGAGGTCAGGCTAGCGGCGATCGGGCCGCGCGCCAACCATGAGATTTGGGAATTTCGCTGCGCCAGGACAAGCGCGCGGCGGCTTCAGCCACATTTCGGGCCGGACGGGAGGCGGACGCTCGCGGCGAGCGGACGACCCGCCATTGCGCCGAGAGGATGTTCATGCGCAGCAAATTCATCGATACCTCGTCGTTTCTCTATGCCGGCTTCGCCATTCTCGCGGCGTCCCTGTTCGCCGCCTTCGCCTTCGTCGGCAAGCAGGCGACCGACTATCGCGACGTGGGGCAGCTCATCGGCGAAAAGCGGATTCATCACAGCATACTCGATCGGCTCCAAGAGGCGGAGTCGGCGCAGCGCGGCTATTTGCTGACCAATGACGCGGCCTATCTCGCGCCCTTGGACGTCGCGAAGACGCGCATAAGCGCGGATTTCGACGCTCTGCTACGCGTGAGCGAGCCGGGCGAAGAGCGCAATGCGCTGGAGATGCTGCGCGCGCTCGCCAATGAGAAGCTCGCCGAAATGGCCAAGACCGTGGAGCTGCAGGCGGCCGGACGGCATGAGGACGCCGTGGGCATCGTGCGCGCAGGCTCCGGCAAAGCCTTCATGGAGCAGCTGCGCGTCGGCCTCGACGACAAGACCGCTCGCCAGCAGCAGCTGATCGACGCGCAATCGCGCGCCGTGGAGACCAACGGCTCGCTGCTGCGCGCCGGCGCGGCGCTCGCCATCTCCATCACCATTCTCATCGGCGCGGCGACCATCGCCGTGCTGCGCGGACGGCTCGAGGAGATCGCGGCGGCGCAATCGGAGCTGCGCGACGTCAACGCCGCCCTCTCCGCCGAGGCGGCGCAGCGCGAGCAGCTCGCCGAGCAATTGCGGCAATCGCAGAAGATGGAGGCGATCGGCCAGCTCACCGGCGGGCTCGCGCATGATTTCAACAATATGCTCGCCGTCGTCATCGGCAGCGTCAATCTCGCCAAGCGGCGGCACGCCACCGATCCGGCTGAGACGCTGCGCTATCTCGACAGCGCGTTGGAAGGCGCCGAGCATGCGGCGACGCTGACGCATCGGCTGCTCGCCTTCTCGCGTCGCCAGCCGCTCGCGCCGGAGCCGATCGATCCCAATAAGATGGTCTCCTCCATGGCCGAGATGCTGCGCCGCACGCTGGGCGAGGACGTGCGGCTGGAGGCGGTCTTCGCCGGCGGCCTGTGGCGCGCCTATGCGGATACGAGCCAGCTCGAGACGACGATCCTCAATCTCGCGCTCAATGCGCGCGACGCCATGCCCCAGGGCGGGGCGCTCACCATAGAGACGAGCAACGCCTATCTCGACGAGGAATATGCCGCGCGCGAGGTGGGCATACCGTCCGGCCAATATGTGCTGATCGCCGTCACGGACACCGGAACCGGCATGAGCCGCGAGACGGTCGCGCGCGCCTTCGATCCTTTCTTCACCACCAAGCCCGCCGGGCGCGGCACCGGGCTCGGATTGAGCCAAGTCTATGGCTTCGTGCGCCAGTCGGGCGGGCATGTCCGCATCTATTCGGAGCAGGGGCTCGGCACGACGGTCAAGCTCTATCTGCCGCGCCATCACGGCCCCGCCAGCGCGACGACCACATCCACGCCGCCTGCGCGCACCGCGCCGCGCAGCGAGAAGAGCGAGACGATCCTCATCGTCGAGGACGATGTGCGCGTGCGCGACCTCACCGCCGACACGCTCGCCGAGCTCGGCTATAGCGTGCTGGCCGCAGAGAGCGCCGCCGCCGCGCTGCGCCAGCTCGAGGTGAACCCGAATATTTCGCTGCTGTTCACCGATGTGGTGATGCCCGACACCAATGGCCGCAAGCTCGCCGAGGAGGCGTGGAAGCGCCGGCCCGATTTGAAGATTCTCTTCACCACCGGCTACACGCCCAACGCTGTCGTCCACAATGGCGTGCTGGACCCCGGCGTCGAGCTGATCGTGAAGCCCTATTCGATCGATCGGCTGGCGCGCAAGGTGCGCGATGTGCTGGACGGCGGGCGCGCCGCTCCGCCGGAGACGAAGACGTCGCGGCGCAAGGTCATGATCGTCGACGATGACGCGGCCGTGTGCGAGGCCATGGCGGAGCTGCTGCGTCTCGAGAACTACGAGGTCGGCGTCGCCAGCGACGGAATGCGCGCGCTCGAGCTGGCGCAGAGCTTCAAGCCCGATGTCGCTCTGCTCGATCTCGGCCTTCCGATCATGGACGGCTATGAGACGGCGCGCCGGCTGCGCGCCGCGCCGGAGGGGCGCGATCTGCTGCTCATCGCCTCCACCGGCTCCGGTGGAGACGAGGTGCGGCGGCTCTGCGAGGCGGCGGGATTCGATCTCCATCTCGTCAAGCCGATCGATCTCGACACGCTGAAGACGCTGATCGACGGCCAAAAGCCGCACCCCTCTCGTTCCGCGTGAGGCGCTCCCCATATAGAGGCGCCGAAGGATCAGCGCATGGTCAGCGCCAATGCATGCGACGCCCGCACAGCTGAAGATGATCGTCGAATCCGCCTTCGCCGCGCGCTTTCTGATCGCCGACGATCGCATCCTCTATGTCAATCGCGCGACCGAGGACATGTTCGGCTATTCGGCGGAGGAGCTCGTCGGCCGCACCGTCGATATGCTGCTGCCGGATGACGTGCGCGTCCGCCACCCAGGCCTGCGTGAGGAGTATTACAAGGCGCCGCGCCGCATACTGCTCGGCGTCGACAGGGATGTTCGCGCGCGCAAGAAATCGGGCGTCGAATTTCCCATTCATCTCGGCCTCGCGCCGATTCGCGAGGACGGACGCCTATACGTCGCCGTGACCGTGTTCGATATCTCGCATCACAAGGAGATCGAGCGTCAGCTCGTCGAGCGCGCCGAGGAGCTTCAGCTCGCCAATGAGCGTCTGGCGCGCTTCGCCTATATCGCCTCGCATGATCTGCAGGAGCCGCTGCGCAAGATCGCCGCCTTCGCCGATATCGTCACCGCCTCGATCGCCAAGGGCGATCTCGGCGAGGCCGCGCATGCGGGCGAGGTGGCGCGCGCCTCGGCGCTGCGCGCGCGCCAGCTGGTCGACGGGCTGCTCGCTTTCTCGCGCCAGGTCTCGACGCCGCCGCGGCTGGAGACGCTGGACATTCGCCGCGAGATCGAGGCCGTCGTCTCGGATTTCTCCGAGCTGATCCGTCAGACGCAGGCTCAAATCGCTGTCGCCGTTCCGCCGGGCGTGCTGATAGAGGCCGACAAGCCGCAATTCGAGCGCTGCCTCTCGAGCCTGCTCTCCAATGCGATCAAATATCGCAAGCCTGGCCACACGCCGAATATTCGCTTCTTCCTTCGGCGCGAGCCGGAGCTCGCCCTTTCGGTCGCCGATGACGGCATAGGCTTCGAGCCGAAATACGCCGAGGCCATATTCGAGCCGTTGCGCCGGCTCCACAGCTTCACGCAATATCCCGGCGCGGGCGTCGGCCTCGCTCTGTGCAAATCCACATGCGAGCGCCACGGCTGGCGCATAGAGGCCGATTCGCAGCTCGGCGCCGGCGCGACATTCACCATGACCTTTCCGCACGGCGAGAAGGTTAGTCCTCTGCAAGCTTCAGCGTGAGGCATTTGGCGGCGCCGCCGGCCTTCATGAACTCCGAGAGCGGCGTGACGACGGGCGCGAAGCCCGCCGCGCGCAAGCGCCGCTGCAACTGCGGCGAGGCGTCGTTCATCGCGAGACCGCTATCGAGATCGACGGCGTTGCAGGCAAAGCGCATCGCATCCGCTTCGTCGATCTCTATGCGCTTCTCGGGCGGAACGATCGCCTCGATCGCGGCGCGTGAGGCGGCGTCGAAAGCCGGCGGATAAAACATCAGCCAGCCGCCCGCGAGCGGGCAGAAGCAAGTGTCGAGGTGATAGAAGCGCGGATCGATCAGCCGCAAGCCGATCACGCGCCGCCCGACGATGCGCTCCAGCGCCGTCGGCGCCTCTTCGGCCGAGCGCATGCCATGGCCGCACCAGACGATCTCGGCGCCGCGATCGATGAGCGCGTCGCCCGCGCCCTCGAAGGGCAGATGCTCCGGCCAAGCTGCGATGCGAAAGCCGCGCGCCTCGAAGAAGGCGCGAAACAAGGGCTCCTCCGGCCGCCGCTCCTCGGCGCGAAAGCGGCTGACGACGGCGATGTTTCCGAGCACGAAGCCGGCGTTGGCGGTGAACACCATATCCGGCAGGCCCGCCGCCGGCGTGATCAGCTCCACCTCGGCGTTCTCTGCGACGAGCGCGCGCAGATTTTGCCATTGCTCTCGCGCGAGCGTGCGCGTGGTGCGGCCGATCTGATGCTCCATCCAGGGATTGATGACATAGCGCACGTCGAAATCATCCGGCGCGCACATCAGCACGCGCTGGCGCCGCTCCTCGCGCGGCGCGCGCGCGGGCTCGAACATGGAATGCGGCTGCGTCATCGCGAGTCCTTTCGTTTCCTGGCATGAAGACGGCGCCGAGACTGCTCCGTCCCGGCGCCGCAATGATGACAGGCGGCGATCAGCTCGCCAGTGCGCGCTTGGCCGGACGCGCGCGCTCGACCAATTCGGCGAGCGTCTCCTCGAAGCGATCGAGCGCCCAATCCAAATCCTCGCGCGCGATGACGAGCGGCGGCGACAGGCGCACGACGCTGTGATGCGTCACGGTGGAGAGCACGCCCTTGTCGCACAGCATCTCGCAGACCTCGCGGCCGGTGGCGTAGCGCGGATCGATCTCGGCGCCCGCCCACAGGCCCTTGCCGCGCACGTCGCGCAGCGCGGGACTGTCGATGTTGCGCAGACGGCGCAGCATATGCTCGCCCAGGCTCGCGCTGCGCTCGACGAGCTTCTCGTCGCGCATCACATGCAGCGCCTCGAGCCCCACCGCCGCGGCGAGCGTGTTGCCGCCGAAGGTCGAGCCATGCGAGCCGGGCGTGAACATATCCATCAGCGCGCGCGTGCCGACGAAAGCGGACACGGGCAGCACGCCGCCGCCGAGCGCCTTGCCGAGCATGACGCCATCGGGCTTCACATTCTCGTGCTGGAACGCGAACCAGGCGCCGGTGCGCCCGAGCCCCGCCTGCACCTCGTCGACGATGAGCAGCAGGCCGCGTGCGTCGCAGAGCTTACGCAGGCCGGCGAGCCAGCCGACCGGCGGAACGATGACGCCCGCCTCGCCCTGCACGGGCTCGACCATAATGGCGACCGTATCGGGACCGATCGCCGCTTCCGTCGCCGCGAGATCGCCATAAGGAACCGCGCGGAAGCCGCCGCCATAGGGACCGAAATCGTCGCGATAGGACGGCTCCGAAGAAAAGCCGACGATGGTCGTCGTGCGGCCATGGAAATTGCCCTTGGCCACGATGATCTCGGGATTCTTCAAGCCGCGCACGCGGCGGCCATAGCGGCGCGCCGCCTTGATCGCGGTCTCCACCGCCTCGGCGCCGGTGTTCATCGGCAGCGCGACATCGAGGCCGGTGAGATTGCACAGCTCCGTGAGGAAAGCGTCGAGACGATCGTCGTAATAGGCGCGCGACGGCACGGCGAGACGCTGCGCCTGCTCGGTGAGGACTTTCAGAATGCGCGGGTGTGCATGGCCATGGCTCACCGCGGAATAGGCGCTCATCATATCGACATAGCGGCGACCGTTCACATCGAACAGAAAGGCGCCTTCGCCGCGCGAGAGCGTGATCGGAAGCGGCGCGTAATTGCGCGCGCGATGCGGATTGTCGACGGACTTGACGTTGGCGTTCATGAACGAGTGACCTCGCTGGTTCGTTATGTGGGCGTCGCCTCGACGATTTGCATCAGTGCGGGCGATCGGCGGCTCACGGGACACGACGCCTCTGCGAGCCATTCTCTCGTGGAGCGCGTCGTTACGCCGCTCCGACGTTCGCGTTGCAAATACATCGAACACGGGGTATTTGCGAGACAAATAAAGCAGCAAAACGGCGAGATGGGAAGCACAGCTATGGAATCATGTGCAACAGCCAACGATATCGCAGCGAGAGCTGAAGAGCTGCTCTTTCGTATTACTGTTCCGTCTGCGCTATTCCGCGATGGGAATTTGCAAGTGCGAACACCGATTACCGGCGAAGTCATCGCCAGAGTAAAAACTGAAGACAGCGATGCTTTAGATGCGGCGATCGGCGAGGCCGACGCCGCCTATCGCAAATGGCGCAATATTCCGGCGCCGCGACGGGGCGAATTGGTGCGCCTATTCGGCGAGGAATTGCGCTCGGCCAAGAATGAGCTCGCCGAGCTCATCACCATAGAAGCCGGCAAGATCGTCTCCGAAGCGCGCGGAGAAGTGCAGGAGATGATCGACATTTGCGACTATGCCGTCGGCCTGTCGCGTCAGCTCTACGGCCTCACGATCGCCACCGAGCGTCCCGGCCATCGCATGATGGAGACATGGCATCCGCTCGGCGTCGTCGGCATCATCTCCAGCTTCAATTTCCCGGTCGCCGTCTGGGCCTGGAACGCCGCCATAGCGCTCGTCTGCGGCGATGCGCTGGTGTGGAAGCCTTCGGAAAAAACGCCGCTGACCGCGCTCGCCACACATGCGCTGTTCGAGCGCGCTTTGGCGCGCTTCGGCGAGGCGCCCAAAGGACTCTCGGCGCTCGTCATCGGCGGGCGCGAGCTCGGCGAGAAGCTCGTCGACGATCGCCGCGTCGCCCTCGTCTCGGCGACCGGCTCCACCGCCATGGGGCGCGCTGTCGGGCCGCGGCTCGCGCAGCGCTTCGCGCGCTCCATTCTCGAGCTCGGCGGCAATAACGCCGCCATCGTCTGTCCGTCGGCGCCGCTCGATCTCGCTGTGCGCGCCATCGCCTTCGCCGCTATGGGCACGGCCGGCCAACGCTGCACGACGCTACGCCGCCTCATCGTGCACGAGTCCGTTTATGATCAGCTGATCGGAAGGCTCTCGCTCGCCTATGCCTCGGCGCCGGTCGGCGATCCGCGCGAGGGCAAGACGCTCATCGGCCCGCTCATCGACGGCGATTCCTATCGCGCCATGCGACACGCGCTGGACGAAGCCGCGACGATCGGCGGAAAAATCTACGGAGGCCAGCGCCTGTTCGCGCAGGAGCGGCCGGACGCTTATTACGCGCGGCCGGCGCTGGTCGAGCTGGCCGAGCCGGCGCCGGTCTCGCGCCGCGAGACTTTCGCGCCTATCCTCTATGCGATGAAATATCGCGAGCTGGACGAGGCGCTGCATATGCAGAACGATGTGAGCCATGGCCTGGCCTCGTCCATCTTCACCACCGATCTGCGCGAGGCGGAGCGTTTTCTCTCCGCGGAAGGGTCCGATTGCGGCATCGCCAATGTGAATATCGGCCCGTCCGGCGCCGAGATCGGCGGCGCCTTCGGCGGCGAGAAGGAGACCGGCGGCGGCCGCGAGGCGGGCTCCGATTCCTGGAAGGCCTATATGCGCCGCGCCACCAACACGATCAATTATTCGAGCGCTCTGCCGCTCGCGCAGGGCGTCGTCTTCGACGTGTGATCGATCTCGAGGAGTCCGACATGACCGAGACCCATGTTCCCGCCGATACGATCCGCTCGATCTTCTCCGCGGCGATGACGCAAATGTATCGCGACGAGGTGCCGCGCTATCAGGAGATGACGCGCATCGTCGGAGAGATCGACGGCGAGGCGCTGGCGCGCGATCCAGCGCTGGAGGCGCGGCTGCGCCGCTCCGGCGCTTTCGATCTCATCGGCGTCGAGCGCCATGGCGCCATTCGCGTCGGACGGCCGGAGGAGCTCGCGGGGCTGCGGCGGCTCTTCACCGTCATGGGCATGTATCCGGTCGGCTATTACGACCTCACGCCCGCCGGCGTGCCGGTGCATTCCACATGCTTTCGGCCTGTCGAGACGGAGTCGATCAGGCGTTGCCCTTTCCGCATCTTCACCTCGCTCTTGCGTCCCGAGCTGATCGAGGGCGAGGATTTGCGCCGCGAGGCGCAGGAGATACTTGCGCGTCGACGCATCTTCACGCCGCGCTGCCTGCATCTCATCGAGATCTTCGAGGCCAATGGCGGGCTCGGCGAAGCGCTGGCGATCGAGTTCGTGCATGAGGCGTTGCATACGTTTCGCTGGCGCGGCGAGGCGACCGTCACCGCCGGCGTCTATGAGGCCTATCGCAAGGCGCATCCGCTCGTCGCCGATGTCGTCTGCTTCCACGGACCGCATATCAATCATCTGACGCTGCCGACGCTCGACATAGACGCAGTGCAAAAGGCGCTCGCCGAGCGCGGGCTCGATCCGAAATCCATCGTCGAAGGTCCGCCGCAACGCAAGTTCCCGATATTGCTGCGCCAGACGAGCTTCAAGGCCATTGCCGAGCCCGTGCGCTTCGCGGGACGCGACGCGGCGCGCGGCGAGCATCGCGCGCGCTTCGGCGAGATCGAGCAGCGCGGCGCCGCCCTCACGGCGAAGGGTCGCGCGCTCTATGATCGATTGCTCGCCGAGACGCTTGCCGCCAATCCGCCGCGCGATGGCGCGATCACCGATTATCGAGCCGAGCTGGAGCGCCGCTTCGTCGCCTTCCCGGACGACGCCGCGACTTTGCGCGCGCAGGGCCTCGCTTTCTTCCGCTATGCGCCGGGCGAGAATCGGAGCGCGACAGGCGATGCCGAAACTTTGCTGCGCGAAGGCGCGCTGATTGCGGAGCCGATCACCTATGAGGATTTTCTGCCGGTGAGCGCGGCGGGAATCTTCCAGTCCAATCTCGGCGAAGGCGGCCGCCGCGAGCTATCGGCTTCGGCCAATCGCGAAGCGTTCGAGCATGCGCTCGGAACCAAGGTCGCCGATGAGACAGCGATTTATGCGCATGAGGAGAAAAGCTCGCTGGAGCGCGCGCTCGCCGTACTCGGGCAGCGATCACCAATGGCCGAGAATGCAGGCCGATAGCGGATAGCCCATGGCGAGGCCGAGCGTCACGCCGCCGAGCACATCGCTGGGGTAATGATGCGCGGTGGCGATGCGCGACCACGCCATGGAGAGCGCGAGCGCGGCGGCGGAAGCGGCGGCCGAAGGCCAGGCGAGAACGATGGGCGCCAGCACGCCGCTGAGCGTCATCATATGGCCGCTCGGGAAGGAATGCTCGTCGAGTATCTTCAGAAGCGACGTCAGCCGCGGATCGACGTGAAACGGGCGCTTGCGTCCGATGCGCTTCTTGATGAGCGGAAACAGCGTGTGCAGCAGCGCGGCGTTGAGTCCGCCGAGCGCGATCACCGGCCAGGCCTCGCGTCCGACGAGCCAGAAGATCGCCGCGGCGAGGATGGGATAGATCCAGCCATTGCCGAGCTTGCTGATCGTGATCGCGAGCATTCGGCCCAGCGTGAATTGCGTGGAGCGCGCCAGAAAATGCACGCCGACGAGATCGGCGCGCAGCAGGCGCTCGCGCCAGAGGAGCAGCGTCTCGGCGAGAACGAGACGTTCGAGTGAGAGGCGGCGGTTCGAAGCGAGCAGCATGGCGAGAAAGCTAGGCGCCGCGTGCTGCCGTTTCGTGACACATGAACGACGTTTCGATTGCAGCGCGCGCCGCGAACGTCACATCATTGTCAATCACGCACGCGAGCGCGCGTGCGCAGAATGGGATAGATCGCGAGCTTCGGCGCAGCGCGGCGCACGAGGTTTTTTTCGCCGCCCGCGAAGCTCGCGCCGATCCGGCAAAGTTTCCCGAAGGTCCACGAGCCCTATTTGGGCGTCTCGGCCTCGGGCGTCGTGGGTGCGGGGTCGAAGAGGAAATAGCGCCCGCCCAGCGCGCCCTCGAATGGCCTGCCGTCGCCGGACCGTCGCAATTCGAAATGGATCACCGTGTTCGGCACGAGCACGCGAAGCGTCGTCTCGGAGCGCGCCTCGACGGAGACCTGCAGCGGCTCGTCCGCGCGGTCGACATCCGTCAGCCAGATGAGCCGTTCCATATCGGTCCTTCCGCAATCCGCTCGCTCTCTAGAACCGACGATTAAGGCGCCGCCAGTTTGGCGACATCTGGGCGCGACTGCGGCCTCGGCAGGACGTCTCGCCCGAGCCGGTCGTGAGGAAGACGCCACATCGATGCCGAATCTTCCCGCGTCAGATTACCGACAAATCATACAGACAGAGGCGCGGCCGAAAACCTATATCTCGCCGGCCCCGCCCTCCGCTTTTTCGCGGTGATCATGTGGCGACGACGTCGAGGACGAGGGCCGACAAACAAAGACATGGCTCGAGAGATCGCGAGCCGATGCTTCACGAGGCGACATCTCCATTCCGCTCTGCGATCCGCCGGGCGATGGCTGTTGCAGGAGGACTCGTCGATGAGGAAACTACTGAATTCGGTATCGCTGCTCGCCGTGCTGACGGTGGCGCCGATCGGCGTCGCTTCGGCCAACGACAAGCTCGACCAGCTCTCCAAGAGCGAAGACAACTGGGTGATGCCCGGTAAGAACTATCATTCGGACAATTACAGCACGCTGACGCAGATCAACACGAGCAACGTCAAGGATCTGAAGGTCGCCTGGACCTTCTCGACCGGCCTGCTCAACGGCCACGAGGGCGCGCCGCTCGTCGTCGACGGCAAGATGTATATTCACACGTCTTTCCCGAACAACACTTTCGCGCTCGATCTCGACGATCCGACCCGCATCCTCTGGCAGGACAAGCCGAAGCAGAATGCGGCCGCTCGCGCGGTGGCCTGCTGCGATCTCGTCAACCGCGGTCTGGCCTATTGGCCGGGCGACTCCAAGACCCCGCCGCTCATCCTGAAGACGCTGCTCGATGGTCATATCGAGGCGCTCAACGCCAAGACCGGCGAGCTCCTGTGGAAGATGGAGAATTCCGACTATAAGGTCGGCTCCACGCTCACCATTGCGCCCTATGTCATCAAGGACAAGGTTCTCGTCGGCTCCTCCGGCGCGGAGCTCGGCGTGCGCGGCTATGTGACGGCCTATGACGTCCACACGGGCGAGCAGGCGTGGCGCGCTTACGCGACCGGCCCGGACGAGGACGTGCTGCTGGGCAAGGACTTCAACAGCAAGAACCCCCATTACGGCCAGAAGGGCCTCGGCACCTCCACTTGGGAAGGCGACGCCTGGAAGATCGGCGGCGGCACCAATTGGGGCTGGTACGCTTATGATCCGGGCACGAACCTCTTCTACTACGGCTCGGGCAATCCGGCGCCGTGGAACGAGACGATGCGTCCGGGTGACAATAAATGGACGATGACCATCTTCGGTCGCGACATCGACACGGGCGAAGCGAAGTTCGGCTATCAGAAGACCCCGCATGACGAGTGGGACTTCGCCGGCGTGAATTTCTTGACGCTCACGGAGCAGAAGGACAAGGAAGGCAAGGAGCGCAAGCTCCTGACGCATCCGGACCGCAACGGCATCGTCTATACGCTCGACCGCACCAATGGCGATCTGATCTCGGCCGATAAGATCGACGACACGGTCAACGTCTTCAAGACGGTCGATCTGAAGAGCGGCCTGCCCGTTCGCGATCCGGAATATGGCACCCGCATGGACCATCTCGGCAAGGATATTTGTCCTTCCGCCATGGGCTATCACAATCAGGGCCATGATTCCTACGATCCGACCAAGCAGCTGTTCTTCCTCGGCGTGAACCACATCTGCATGGATTGGGAGCCCTTCATGCTTCCCTATCGCGCGGGTCAGTTCTTCGTCGGCGCGACGCTGAACATGTATCCCGGCCCGAAGGGCGATCGTCAGAAAGGCGAAGGCCTCGGCCAGATCAAGGCCTACAACTCGATCACCGGCCAGTTCAAATGGGAGAAGTTCGAGCGCTTCGCGGTTTGGGGCGGCACCACGGCGACGGCCGGCAACATCGTGTTCTACGGAACGCTGGACGGCTTCATCAAGGCCCGCAACAGCGATAATGGCGAGCTGCTGTGGAAGTTCAAGCTTCCCTCCGGCGTGCTCGGCTATCCGATCGTCTACAACCACAAGGGCACCGAATATGTCGCCATTCTCTACGGCGTCGGCGGTTGGCCGGGAGTGGGCCTCGTGTTCGATCTGCAGGACCCGACCGCCGGCCTCGGCGCGGTGGGCGCGTTCAAGCAGCTCGCCAATTACACGCAGATGGGCGGCGGCGTCGTCGTCTTCTCGCTCAATGGCAAGGGTCCTTATGACGATCTGAGCCTCGGCGAATATAAGGCTCGCTGATCCATCGGCAGTCGTCGGCCGCGTCCTCCCCTGTTCGCGACCGACACAGCGCGTCGCCCGGATGCATGAAGCGCGTCCGGGCGGCATCGCCACACATGCAAACTGATCGGATCGCTCCCATGTCGCGTATCACCTCTCCGCGTCTCGTCGCCTCTGGACTCGCTCTGGCGCTGCTGACCGGCGCCGCCGGCGCTCTCGCGCAAGCGACGAAGCCATCGGCCGCCGCTTCTGCGAGCAAGGCCGACACATTGCGCATCTGCGCTTCGGAGGCGCAGTCGCCGCTCTCCCTCAAGGACGGCTCCGGCCTCGAGAACCGCATCGCCGTCGCGCTCGCCGAGGCGATGGGCCGCAAGGTGGAATTCGTCTGGTCGTCGAAGCCGGCGATTTATCTCGTGAGGGATTATCTCGACAAGAACCAGTGCGACGTCGTCATTGGACTGGACACGGGCGATCCGCGCGTCGCGACGAGCAAGCCCTATTTCCGCACCGGCTATGTGTTCGTGACCAAGGCCGAGAATAATCTCGACATCAAATCCTGGTCCGATCCGCGCATCAAATCCTTCAACCACATCGCCGTGCCATTCGGCTCTCCGGCCGAGGTGATGCTGAAGGAGATCGGCGAATATGAGAACGACATGGCCTATCTCTATTCGCTGGTGAATTTCCGTTCGCCGCGCAACCAATATACGCAGATCGACCCCGCGCGCATGATCGGCGAGGTGGCGAGCGGCAACGCCGAGCTGGCGTCCGCCTTTGCGCCCGACGTGGCGCGCTTCGTCAAATCCTCACCGACGCCTCTGCGCATGACGCTGATCGACGACGATTCCAAGCGCAGCGACGGACAGAAGATCGGGCAGCACTATGACCAATCGGTCGGCGTGCGCCTTTCGGACAAGGAACTGCTCGCGCAAGTGAATGCGGGCCTCGATCGCGCCAAGCCGAAGATCGACCAAATCCTCACGGCGGAAGGCGTTCCGCTTCTGCCTATCGTCAATCCGGTCGCAGCGCACTGACGCTTGGCGAATATCGAAGAGACCGACAAAAATGAAATCGAGCAAGAAAAAGGCCTGTGTCCTGATCGGCGGCGCCTTCGCCAGCCTGATCGCCCTGTCGGCGATCGCGCAGAATGCGGGCATCACCTTTCGCAACACGATCACCGGCGAGGTGCTGAACTTCGACGACGCGCTTCCCGAGGGCAAGGATACGCCCGGCGTGAAGAAATTCCTGCAGACGGGCGTCAATCCCTACAATGAGGATGTGAGCTGTCTGAAGCAGGGCGAGCAGCTCTTTCTCTCCGCTTGTTCTGGCTGTCACGGCCATTTGGGCGAAGGCAAGATCGGACCCGGCCTCAACGATTCCTATTGGACCTATCCGCAGAACGCGACCGACGAAGGATTTTTCTCGACGATCTTCGGCGGCGCTCAGGCGTCCATGGGGCCGCAATACGCCAATCTTCAGCTCGACGAAATGCTGAAGGTCATGGCCTGGGTCCGCCATCTCTATAAGGATCCCGTTGCCGGAGCGACCTGGCTGACGCCGGAGCAGCGCGCGAAATACAAGCCCTATCCTGGACACGAGACATTCCCCGATGATCCGCCCGGTCAGTGCAAGACCTCGGCAAAATGAACGACGTCGGGAAAATGAAAGTCGCGCATGCGTGAGCGGCGCGACGGACGCGGCGCGAGCTGCGGATAAATTGGAGGAAGGCACGATGGGAGTTTTGAAGATTGCGGCGGCCCTCGGCGTCGCGTTCGTCATGAATGCGGCTGCGATCGGCGCAGCCTCGGCCTATGACGGCACCAAATGCAAGGCGCCCGGCGATTGCTGGGAGCCTAAGCCCGGCTTTCCTGAAAAGGTCGCGGGCTCGAAATACGATCCCAAGCATGATCCCAAAGAGCTCGCCAAGAACCAGTCCGCGATAGCGGCCATGGAAGAGCGCAACAAGAAGCGCGCCGAGCACTTCAAGAAGACGGGCGCGTTCGTCTACGACGTCACCAAGATTCCGTAAGCGCTCGCGCGAGAATGCCGTTCCCGCGCCCCCGGGGACGGTCGTCATGCGGCCACGATCCGGGTCCGGCGTCATTCGACAACAACGCGTCGGACCCTCTTCCCGGGATCGTGGCCGCAACGTCCTTTCTTCCGACGAGACGTTGGATCGTTCAGCGTGACAGACACCGCCGAAACCGACGCCGTCTTGGCCGATTGGCGCGCCAAGGCGCAGGAATTCGAGACACGCGTCGCGCGTGTCGTGCTCGGCCAGAATCGCGTCATTCGCTTGGTGACGATCGCCATTTTCGCGCGCGGCCATGTGCTGCTGGAAGGCGACGTCGGCGTCGGCAAGACGACGCTTCTGCGCGCCGTCGCGCGCGCGCTCGGCGGCGCCTTCTCGCGCATAGAGGGCACGGTCGATCTCATGCCGAGCGACCTCCTCTATCACACCTATCTCGCCGACGACGGCCGCCCACGCGTCGAGCCCGGCCCGGTGCTGCGCCATGCGGAAGATCTCTCCATCTTCTTCTTCAACGAGATCAATCGCGCGCGCCCGCAGGTGCATTCGCTGCTGCTGCGGCTGATGGCGGAGCGCAGCGTCACCGCTTTCGATCGCGAATATTCCTTTCCGGCGCTGCAAGTCTTCGCCGATCGCAATCTCGTCGAGCGGGAGGAGACATTCGAGCTGCCCGCGGCCGCGCGCGACCGCTTTCTCATGGAGATATCCATGAAGACGCCCGCCGACGCCGGCGCCCGCCGCGCGCTGATCTTCGATCCGCGCTTTCACGACGTCGATCGCCTGCTCGACGAGATCGGCAAGCCCGTCTTCGACTATCGCGCGCTCGGCTCTGTCGCCGAGCTCATCCAGAATCGCGTCCACGCCAGCGAGACGCTCGAGGCCTATGTGGCCGCGCTCTGGGATGCGCTGCTCGATCCGCACGCCGCGGGCGTCGCTCTGCCGAATGTCGAAATGCGCGGCCTGGTGCGCGGCGGCGCGAGCCCGCGGGGCCTCGCCTTTCTCGTGCGCGCGGCGCGCGTGCGCGCCTGGCTCGAAGGTCGCGACGCGCTCACGCCGGAGGACATTCGCGAAATCTTCCTCGAGACGATGGCGCATCGCATCTTCGTCGATCCGATCTATGCGATGCGCGGCGACGATATCGTTCGCGATCTGTGCCGCGCCGCTTTCGCGACGGTCCCGGCGCCGTGAGACGCGAGGCGTGACGATGAAGCGCTTCGACATCGCCTATCGACCGCGCGGCCGCGTCTCCAACGGCTCGATCGGCGCGCATGGCGGCGTCGATGTCGGCGGCATAGGCGTGTTTCGCGATCATGCGCGCTTCATTCAATTTCCCGACGCCCGACGCATCGACATTCGCGCGACCATGCGCGACCCGACCGGCGAAACGCATGTGCGTCGTTTCGAGCAGCGCAATTCCATCGACGTCTATGCGCTCGTCGATCTTTCCGCCTCCATGGGCTTTCACGGCGCCGCGCGCCGTCTCGATCTCGTCGCCGATCTCTGCACGGCGCTCGCCTTCTCGGCGACGCGCATCGGCGATCGCTTCGGCCTCGTCGCCTGCGACGAGACATTGCGCAATGATCTTCTGCTGCCGGCGACGCGCGCGCGCGGCGCCGCGGTCGCGGCTGCCGAGCGCTTGCGCATTGCGGAGCCGCGCGGCGCCTCGGCGAAGGCGCTGACGCAAGCCGCCGGCCTCATCGCCGGGCGTCGCAAGCTCGTCCTGCTGATCTCCGATTTCCACTGGCCGCGCGACTTTGCGACGCGTCTTTTCGGCCTGCTGGCGCAGCATGATCTTGCGCCCATTCTCGTCGCGGATTCGACGGAAGACCTCGAGCTTCCACACTTCGGCCTCGTCGAGCTCGACGATCTCGAGAGCGGCGCGCGGCGGCTCGTCTTCATGCGCCCGAGCCTGCGTCGCCGCTGGCTCGCACGCGAGGCCGAGCGGCGCGATGCGCTGCGTCGTCTCGCGCTCGCGCATGGGCGCCCGCCTTTCGTCATGACAGACTCTTTCGACGCCGACGCGATGTCGCGTCATCTGCTCGGTCTGTGACATGCGCGCAGCCCTGCTCGCTCTTTCGCTTCTTCTCGCTCTGGCCGCGCCCGCTGCGGCGGAAGTGAAATCCGTGCGTCTCTACGCTGATCGCAGCTTCGGCTTCTTCGTCGGCGATCTGGTGAATGTGCGCCTCGAGATCATCGCCGATTCTGCCTCCCGCTTGCAGACGGCGTCGCTGCCGCGCCCCGGCGCGCTCGATTATTGGCTCGATCTGCGCGACGTCCATGTTCGCGAGCAGCCCGTCGGCGGCGGCCTCACGCGCTGGGACATAGAGCTCGTCTATCAGCTCTTCTATGTCGCGCTCGATGTGCGCAATCTGCAAATCCCGCCTTTTCCTCTGCGCTTTCTGCGCGAGGGCGACAGCGAGATCGCGCGCGCGCCGGCCTGGACGATCGGCGTCTCGCCCTTGCGCGAGGTGCTGCCGGCGCGCCGCGACAATCCCACCGATTACATGCGCGCGGATCGCGGCGTCGCGCAAGGCGACGCAGCCGCGCCGGCGGCGCGCGCAGGCGTGTTCGCAGCGCTCGCAATCGGCGCGTTGGCGCTGGTCGCGCATGATCGCGGCTGGCCGCCGTTTCATCGTCGGCGCGCGCGCGTCTTCGCGGCCGCCGCGCGTCGCATCGCCGCGCTGACGAAGCGTAACGACGAATCCTCGCGCCGCGCCGCATTGCTGGCATTGCATCGCGCGATCGACGAATCCGCGGGCCGCCGCATCTTCGCAGAGGACATAGACGCTTTTCTCTCCGAACATGCGGAATTCGCATCGGTGAAAGTGCCGCTCGGCCGCTTCTTCAATAGCTCGCGTGCGCTTTTCTTCGGCGTCGGCGATGCGGGCGTCGAAGTCGCGGCGACAGAGCTGCTCGCGCTGGCGAAAACATTGGCGGCGTTGGAGAGGAGCGCGGGATGAGCTTCGGCCTCGCCTCTCCGCTCGCGCTTTTCCTGCTGCCGCTGGCGCTGGCGCCGCTGCTCTTCTCGCCATTGCGGCTATCGCCCATATCTTCCATCGCCGCGGCCCCGCAGGATGCGCTCTCGACGTTCATCGCATGGGCGCTGCGCCTCTTCGCCAGTCTCGCCATAGGCGCGAGCGCGCTCGCCGTCGCCGGGCCGTTCCGCGAAGGCCGCGCCATTCAGCGCTATGGCGAAGGCGCGGAAATCTCGATCCTGATCGATCGCAGCGCGAGCATGAACGAGACATTCGCAGGCCGCACGCCGGCGGGCGGCGAGGAGTCGAAAGCCTCCGCCGCCAAGCGAATCATGACGGATTTCGTCGACCGGCGCGCGCATGATCTCTTCGGCGTCACCGCCTTTTCGACCTCGCCGATCATGGTCATGCCGATGACCGATCATCGCGCGGCGGTGCGCGCCGCGATTCAGGCGATCGACCGGCCGGGCCTCGGCTACACGAATATCGGCCGCGGCCTCGCAATGGCGCTGTCGCAATTTCCTGCGGGCGGCGAGATCGAATCGCGCGTGATATTGCTCGTCTCCGACGGCGCCGCCGTCATCGATCCGCGCATTCAAGATCAGCTGCGCGCCGATTTCCGCAAGATCAGGCCCAATCTCTATTGGCTGTTTCTGCGCACGCGCGGCTCCAAAGGCATAAGCGATGAGCCGGACGCCGGCGAGCTGGACACGCCGCAGGCCTTGCCGGAGCGCCATCTCGATCTCTTCTTCAAATCGCTCGGCGTCGGCTATCGCGCTTTCGAAGCCGAAGGCCCCGCCGCTGTGGCCGACGCCATAGCGGAGATCGATCGGCTCGAACGTCGCCCCTTCCGCTATGCGGAGCGCATTCCGCGCAAGGATTTGACGGACCAGAGCCTCGTCGTCGCGGCGCTCGCGACATCCGCGCTGATGGTCGCGAAATTCGCCGAGACGCGGCTGAAGCAATCGGCGCGCGCGCCCGCGCCGCGGCGAGCGGCGAGGAGCGCCGCATGAGCGAATCCCCGCGCGCGCAATATATGCAGACGCTCGTGCGCTTCTTTGCGCGTTGGCGCTCGACGCTTCTCCTCGCGCTGCTCGCCGTGGCGCTGGCCGGAGCGTTGCAAAACGCCGTCGCCACACGGCGGGCGCGCATCGACAATGCCGCGATCGGCGCGCTCGCCGCCGGGCGAGATGTCGAGACCGATTCTGCTTCCGCGCCCGAGCTCATCGCCGCGCGCGTCGAATATCTCGCCGCGCGCGAGGAATTCGACAAGGCGCGCGCGCTGCTGGAGCCGCTCGACGCCGCCGGCCGCGAGGAGCTCTCCGCCATCGCCCATTATGATCTCGGCAACGCCTTGCTGCGCCGCGCCTTCGATCTGCTGGAGCGCGGCCAGCTCGAGCCGGCCGGTCCTTTCGTCGAGCTGGCGCGTCGCGAATATCGCCGCGCATTGCAATTTCAGCCGGCGTTCTGGGACGCGAAATATAATCTCGACGTCGCCGCGCGTCTCGTGCGCGACAATCCGCAGCTCGAGCATTCGGGCGGCGACGAGCTGCCGGCGGACCCCAAGAAAATCTGGACCGACATTCCCGGCGCGCCCAAGGGGCTGCCATGACAGGTCCACGATGATGATCGCCCGCTTGCGCGATGCGCGTTTTCTCTCGCTCGCCTTCGCTTTGGCGGCGCTCGCCGCCGCCTTTGCGTTTCCGCGCGCCGACGCGGTTCGCAATGGCGTCGATCTGCTGGCGACGCTGGACATCACCGGCAGCATGAACACGCGCGATTATTCGCTGGATGGCGCGCCGGCGAGCCGCATCGAATTCGCCAAGCGGGCGTTGCGGCGGCTCGTCGCCGATCTTCCTTGCCCCTCGCGCGTCGGCCTCGCCATCTTCACCGAGCGCGAGCCCTTTTTATTGTTCGAGCCCATAGACGTCTGCGAGAATTTCGCCGCTTTGGACGCCGCGATCGGCGCGCTCGACTGGCGCATGGCCTGGGAGGGCGACAGCCGCATCTCCGCCGGCCTGTTTCGCGCGGTCGAGATGGCGCGGCGCGTCGGCGCCGATCTTGTCTTCATCACCGATGGGCAGGAGGCGCCGCCGCTGCCGGCCTATGGCGCGCCGGTCTTCGAGGGCGCGCGCGGCGAGATTTCGGGGCTCATTCTCGGCGCCGGCGGCTATGAGCCCGCGCCCATTCCGAAATTCGACGATCGCGGCCGCGAGACCGGCTTCTATGGCGTGGACGAGGTGCCGCATGAGAGCCGCTTCGGCCTGCCGCCGGCGGGCGCGGAGCAGCGCGAGGGCTATAATCCGCGCAATGCGCCATTCGGCGGAGAGATGCGCGCCGGCACGGAGCATCTCTCCAGCCTGCGCGAGCCTTATCTGCGCCAGCTCGCCGAGACCACAGGCCTCGGCTATGCGCATTTGGAGAAGCCGGATGGGCTCGCGAGCGCGATTCTCGCGGTCGCGCGGCCGCGGCCGAGCCTCGCGCCGATCGATCTGCGCCCCGCCTTCGCGGCGGCGGCGCTCGTCGGTTTCGCCACCCTCTATCTCATCGTCCCGCTCGCGGAGATTTTCGCGCGGCGACGCCATTCCCGTCTCGCAACCACGCTCCCGAGGAGAATAGAGTGAAACCGAAAATCGCCCTCCTGGCCCTGCTCTTGTCTATCGCGCCGGCGCTGGCGCATGGCCCGACGCCGATCAAGGTCGATGAGAAGATCACCGTCGCCGCCGATCCCAAGGCGGTGTGGGCGCTCGTCGGCCATTTTGGCGCGCTCGACTGGCATCCCGATGTCGCCAGCGTAAAGGCGACCGGCGGCGACGCCAATGGCGCGGTGCGCGAGATCACGCTGCGCAAGGGCGGCGTCGTCACCGAGAGCCTCGACGAATATGATCCGCAGCAGATGAAGCTCAGCTATCGCATGTCGGACGCCAATCTCGACGCTCTGCCGATCAGCTCCTATTCGGCGACGCTCGCTGTGAAGCCGGCGGCGGGCGGCGGCAGCGAGGTGCAATGGTATGGCCGCCTCTATCGCGGCGACACCAGCAATGAGCCGCCGGACAATCTCAATGACGACGCCGCGCGCGAGGCGATGACCACCTTTCTGAAGGATGGGCTTCAGGGTCTCGCCAAAAAGCTGCAAGGCAAGTGACGTCATGAGAGCGCCGCGTCTCGCCGCCCTTTGCGCGACGCTCGCGGCGCTGCTCTGCGCCTGCGAGGAAACGGCGCAGCAGCGCGAGGCCGTGGAGGTGAAGCGCAAGGACGAGCTGCCGAAATGGCTGACGCCGATCGATCGCGTCGATCCCGCCTATTGGCTGGCCGCGCGCAAGAGCGGCGGCGCGGCGGTGGAGGGCAGGGTGGCGCGATTGCAAGCGGCGCTGGATATCGGCGGCGCGCATTTTCTCGAGGCGCCGCGAATGCTCGCCAATCGCGCCGCGCAGCTCGGCGATATGCTTTCGGAGATCGGCGCGGCGGAAGACGAGGCGCAATCGATCGAGAGTCTCGCGCGCGTCGCGGCGGCGACGGGAAGCAAGCAGACCTTCGGCGATCTCTGCCAGCATTATTTCAACCTGCGCAAGCAGGGCGCGACGCGCGACGCGGCGCTCGCCGACTTATTGGAGCGCTATAGCGTGCAGAAGCGCGGGCAATAGGCGACAGGGGAGCAAAAAATTGCGAGCCCGAAGGCTCGCGGTCCAGGATGCGCTTTGGACCGCGAGCCTTCGGGCTCGCCTATTGGCGAACCGCGTCAGCCGCGGTTGTAGACGTCCTGCAGGCGCACGATATCGTCTTCGCCGAGATAGGAGCCGGTCTGCACCTCGATGATCTCGAGGTCGATCTTGCCCGGATTGCTCAGGCGATGAATGCAGCCGATCGGCAGATAGACCGATTCATTCTCGTGAACCAGCAGCGTCTCCTCGTCGCGGCCGACCTCCGCCGTGCCCTTGACGACGATCCAATGCTCGGCGCGATGAAAATGCTTCTGCAGCGACAGGCGCGCGCCCGGCTTCACCACAATGCGCTTGACCTGATGCCGATCGCCGGAGTCGACCGACTGATAAAAGCCCCAGGGGCGGAAGATGCGCTTGTGCTCGCCGGCCTCGCGGCGGTTCTCGCGCTTTAATTGATCGACGAGCTGCTTGACATTGTCGCCATGCTCATGGCCCAGAACCAGCACCGCGTCCGGCGTCGTCACCACAATGACGTCGTCGACGCCGACGACAGTGGTCAGCGTCTCGTCCGAGCGCACATGCACATTGCGCGACTCGCGCACGACGCCATTGCCGCGCACGGAATTGCCCTGTTCGTCGCGCTCGGTCAGCTCCCACACGGCGCGCCAATTGCCGACGTCCGACCAGCCGATGTCGGCCTCGATCACCGCGGCCTTGCGGGTCTTCTCCATCACCGCATAATCGATGGAGGTCTTCGGCGCGCGCGCGAAAGATTCGGCGTCCAGCACCAGAAAATCGAGATCGGCGCGGCCGGCGTCGATCGCCTTTTCGGCGGCTTCGAAAATCGCCGGCTCGAAATGGGCGATCTCCGCCTGCATCACATCGGCGCGGAAGATGAAATTGCCGCTGTTCCACAAATAGCCGGCGTCGATATAGCGCTGCGCGGTCTCGCGATCGGGCTTCTCGACGAAGGCCTCGAGGTTGAAAACGTCGCTGGCGATGCGCTCGCCGGGGCGAATATAGCCATAGCCGGTGGCCGGAGCGTCGGGCTTGACGCCGAGCGTGACGATATAGCCGTCCGCGGCGGCGGAAGCCGCCTTCTTGCAGAGCTCGACGAGGCCTCGTGGGTCGCGCACCACATGATCGGCGGCGAGCACGACGACGATGGTCTGCGGCGAGCGGCGCGCGGCGACGCCCGCGGCGACGGCGACCGCGGCGGCCGAATCACGCCGGGTGGGCTCGAGGACGACATCGGCCGCGGCGCCGATGGCGCGCAGCTGATCGGTGACGAGGAAGCGATAATCGGCGTTGGAGATGATGACGGGCTTGTCGAAGGCCTCGTCCGCCAGCGTCTGAATGGTGGTCTGGAAGGTCGACAGCTCGCCGATGAGCGGAATGAATTGTTTCGGGAGAGTTTCCCGCGACTCGGGCCATACGCGCGTGCCCGCCCCGCCGCACATTATGACTGGAAGTATCTTCGTCATGTATCGCCTTTCGGTGGAAGGCCGTCGTCCAACGCCGCGCTCCTCATGAGACGACGGCGAGGGACCGGATCTCGCCCACGGCCCGCAAGTCGGGGTCGACGAGGCCCGCTAGCATAGGCTGCGCCAATGCGCCAAAGATTACGTCAGCAATAGGCCGAACGACCGGGATTTGGCAAGTCGGCGCAATCGCTTCGAGCGAATCTGCGCGCTCGGAACGGGGCCGACATCACCAGTCATTTGAGGCGAAATTTCAGCTCTTGCCCTTTTTTTCGAGCTCGGCCTTCAGCGCCAGCAGCTTGGCGAAGGGCGAATCGGGATCGGGCAGACGCTCTTTCTCTCGTCTTTCGGGCGGCGGAGAAAAGCCATTGCCGCGGCGGCGGTCGTCCCGCGGCGGGCGACTGTCGCCGCGCGGCCCGTCGCTGCGCGGCTTGCCGCCGGAGCGGAAGCCGCTCTCCTTGCGGGCGTCCTGGCGCGGCCGATGCTCGGAATGCTCGCCCTCGCCTTGCTCGGGTCGTCGGCCGCCGCCCTGGCCATGGCCTTGCCCCTGTCGCGGACCGCGGGGGCGCTCCCCGGCCGGCCGCGCGGCGCGCTCCTCCTGACCCGGAGCGCCGCCCTGACGCCGGCGCGGCGCTTGCGGGACATGACGCTGCAAGGTCCAAATCTCGATCGGCGCGGGCTCGGTCGCGGTCGGCTCGGCGCTCGCCTCGGCCGGGCTCGCTTCCGTCTCGCTCGCTTCCGTCTCGGCGGCGATGGCTGCCGGCTCCTGCGGCGCAGGCGCCTCTTCCGCGGGCGCCTCCTCCACGGCTATCTCTTCCACGGCCGGGGCGGGGGCCTCCTCCGTCGCTGCGACGGCCTCCGCGACAGGCTCGAGCGCCTCCACCGGCTCGGCGGCCGATTCGCCGCTCTCCGATTCGGCGCTCTCCTCGGCTGCGGCCGGAACGGGCGCGAGCGGCTCGGTCGCCGCCTTGGCCAGCAGCGGCACGGTGATCGCCGGCCCCTGACGCTCGGCCGATTGATAGCCGAGCGAGCGCAGAATGGAGGCGAAGGCCTCGCCCGCGCAGCCTGTGAGCGAGGTCATCGCCACTGTGACGACGAAACCCTCGCCATCGGCGGCGCCGGCCGGCGGATCGCCGGCGGTCACGCCGGGGCGATAGGCGCTCGCCGGGCGGATGAGATCGGCGAGCCGCTCCAGAATATCGACGCGCACCACGCGCTCGCCGCAGACGCGGAAGCCGGCGGCGCGATAGAAGCCCTTGGAGATCGCCGGATCGGCGGCGAAGGAGGTGCGGCCGGAGGCGGCGAGATGCGGCACCTCCTCGAGGCCCTTGAGATTGTCGAGCCCGCCATGCTTCAGGCCCCACAGCAGGGCGGCGAGCGAGCGCGGCGCCGGCTTCAAGAGCTGCGGCAGATAGAGGTGATAGGCGCCGAAGCGCACGCCCTTCTTGCGCAGGGCGGCGCGGTCCTCCTGGGAGAGCGTCTTGATGTCGCGCGCCACGCGGCTGCGCTCCAACACGCCGAGCTCTTCGGCCAGCTGAAAGGCGATGCCGCGGGAAACGCCCTCGAGCCCCTCGCCCTTCTCCAGCTCCTCCAGCGCGCCGAGCAGCTTCTTTATATGCTGGGCCAGCCACAGATCGAGCCGCTGCTGCACTTTCTCCAGCGCCGCGCCGGTCAATTGCTCGTCCGCGAGCAGGCGGACCACCGGGGTCAGCACGGCGGCGCCGGGCGCGATCTTGCCGACAGGCTCGCCGAGCCAGCGAATGGTCCCGTCATTGCCCAGCAGAAAAGCGTCGTCCACCGCGTCGAACACGCGGGCGGCGCGCGCCTCTATCTCGCCGGCGAGGGCACGCTGCGCGGCGGCGTTCAACGCCTTCGCCGCTTCGCCCGTGGCCTGCGGGTCGGCCGTGAAACGAAATCCCTGCAACTGTCCGACATGCTGACCTTCGACCATAACGTCGCCGGCAGTAGTGATTTCGGCTTCGAGCATCGCGTTCTCTCTCAGGCGGCGCATCAGCACGCTGGTGCGGCGATCGACGAAACGCTGCGTGAGGCGTTCGTGCAGCGCGTCGGACAGACTGTCCTCTACCTGACGCGCGACGCTCTGCCAATGCTCTGGATTCTCGAGCCAGCCGGAACGATTGGCGATAAAGGTCCAGGTGCGCACCTGGGCGAGCCGCGCGGACAGCGTGTGAATGTCGCCGTCGATGCG
This sequence comes from Methylosinus sp. PW1, assembly GCF_000745215.1. Taxonomy (NCBI): domain Bacteria; kingdom Pseudomonadati; phylum Pseudomonadota; class Alphaproteobacteria; order Hyphomicrobiales; family Methylocystaceae; genus Methylosinus; species Methylosinus sp. PW1. The sequence continues at coordinate 1,622,683 of NZ_JQNK01000009.1, read as the reverse complement.
GTCCACGGCGGCGATTTGCTTTGCGAACCAATCGCCTGGGATCAATCCGCGGCGCACCACATAGCCATAGACGGCGAGCGCCAGCTCCGCATGAGCGGCCGGCGAGGTCTTGCGATAATCTGGAATCTGGCACACGTCCCAGAGTCTCATAATATCTGCAATTGTTTTCGTGTTGCGCTGCACAGTCTCGTCGCGCGCGGCGACCTCGAGCACCATCTGATCCTCGGCGGTGCGCGCCCGCAGCAGGCATTCGTCGGGGGAGGCGCGCTCCAGCGATTCGGTCAGCGTCTCGATCGAATCGAAATCGAGATCGCCATTGCGCCATTGCAGCGCGACCAGCGGATCGAACCAATGATTCTCCAGCGCCTCCACCGTCTGCTCGTCGAAGGGCGGGCAGCGGCCGGTGCTGCCGAAAGTGCCGTCATTCATGTTGCGGCCGGCGCGGCCGGCGATCTGCCCCATTTCCGCCGCGGTCAATCGGCGATGGCGCCAGCCGTCGAACTTGCGGTCGGCGGCGAAGGCGATGTGGTCGACATCGAGATTGAGGCCCATGCCTATGGCGTCTGTGGCCACGATGTAATCGACGTCGCCATTTTGAAAGAGATCGACCTGGGCGTTGCGCGTGCGCGGCGAGAGCGCGCCGAGCACCACCGCCGCGCCGCCGCGCTGACGCTTGATCCATTCGGCGATGGCGTAGACATCCTCGGCCGAGAAGGCGACGATGGCGCTGCGCGGCGGCAGCCGCGCCAGCTTGCGCTCCCCGGCGAAGGCGAGATGCGACAGCCGCGGCCGCGTGAAGATCGGAACGCCCGGCAGCAGCCGCTCGATGAGCGAGCGCATGGTTTCCGCGCCGATCAGCAGCGTTTCCACACGGCCGCGCCAAAACAGCAGGCGATCGGTGAAGACATGGCCGCGGTCGAGGTCGGCGGCGAGCTGAATCTCGTCGACGGCCACGAAATCCACATCGAGATCGCGCGGCATGGCCTCGACGGTCGAGATCCAATAGCTGGGCGCGCGCGGCTTGATCTTCTCCTCGCCGGTGACGAGCGCGACATTCTCCGTCCCCACCCGCTCGGCGACGCGCGTGTAGACCTCGCGCGCGAGAAGACGCAGCGGCAGGCCGATCATGCCCGTCGGATAAGAGAGCATTCGCTCTATGGCGTGGTGGGTCTTGCCGGTGTTGGTCGGCCCCAGAACGGCGGCGACGCCGGCGGTCGACGGTCGCACGCCCGGCGCGGCCGGTTTTTTGGCGGTGAGCATGGGGCTCATGATTTTTCTTTATATTTCACCTCGAGCCCCGACGCGAGCCCGGCTCCCCGAATCGATAGCGGCGATCGTCCCGGAATGGAACGACGAAGATCGCGCTATTTTACGCTTCGAACAGGCGTCGAACGAATCGCGGCCGAAACGACGACGCTTTTCGAGTCACGCTCTGTTCGCTCGAGATATGGTTGCTCCTCGCGCCTGCGAACGCTATGGCTTCCAAATCTCGCCTTTTGCTGCAGCTTTGTATGGCGCGTCGCGCAGGGAAGCGCGCGGACTCCGCCGCGCCTTCTTGTCAACACGCCAATTGCGACGTCCCGACGACGACGGCGTTAAGCTTTGGAATCTTGCCGGAACGGACCGCGCACGAATCGGCGATCTCGCCGTGTTGCCGCGCCGTTCCCGCGAGGTCTCGAGGCTTTCGCTCCGCCGACGCGCTATTTCGCGCCTCGCCGGCGCAAGGATAGCGACGCCGCATTTACCTCTCTGTCTCGAAATCGGACGTTTCCGCGCGCGCTCGCAGCGTTCGGAGCGTCTCTCGCCCGGCCTGTCGCGCGCTCGCGCGCCGCCCCAATGTGATTCGCGCGGCGTCGGCAGGGTTAACGCGCTGCGTGGCGCGAGCGCGCGCCGCGCTGCGGCGTAAGCCGAGCGTTAACCTTTCGTAAGCCATGATCCGCCGCGACAGCCACGCCCAGCGGATGGACAGAGCATTGGCAGAAAACAAGCGTGACTTCCGATCGAGCGTCGCGGCGCTCGCTCTCGCGCCGAGCCCGCGGGCGCTGCGATTCTTCGCCGTCGGCCTGCTCAACACGGCATTCGGCTATGCGATCTTCTATTTCGTCTGGCGCGCGACGCAGGATTCGACCGTCGCGGCCGGCGTCTCCACGGCGATCGGCGCCGCGTTCAATTTTCTCTCCATCGGCCGTCTCGTCTTCGGCTCCGCCGATCCGCGCTTTCTCGGCCGCTTCATCGCCGTCTATGCGGCGCTCTTCATCGTCGATGCGCTGGCCCTGCGCGCTCTCGAGCATTTGGGCGCCGAGGCGGCGCTCGCGCAGGCGGCGATGACGCCGGTTCTCGCGACGCTCTCTTATCTCCTCAATCGCGACTTCGTTTTCCGCAGGGGAGCCGGCGGCGCATGAAAACCATCTCCATCGTCACGCCCTGCTATAATGAAGAGCTGAACATTCGCGAATGCCATGCGGCGATCGCAGCGCTCTTCGACGGCGAGCTGAAAGACTATCGCCGCGAGCATGTGTTCTGCGACAACGCCTCCACCGACCGCACCGCCGAAATATTGCGCGAGCTCGCCGCCGCCGACCCTTGCGTGAAGGTCATTCTCAACGCCCGCAATTTCGGGCCGATGCGCTCCAACTTCAATGGCGTGATGGCGGCGAGCGGCGACGTGGTTCTGCTGCTCATGCCGGCCGATCTGCAAGATCCTCCCGAACTGCTTCCGCGCTTCGTGAAGCTCTGGGAGGAAGGCGCCGAAATCGTCTATGGCATTCGCCAGACGCGCGAGGAGCGCGCGCTGATGCGCACGTTGCGTGGACTCTACTACCGGCTGCTGACCGGAATGTCGGAATTCTCGCTTCCGCCCGGCGTCGGCGATTGCCAGCTCGTCGACCGCAAGGTCGTCGACGCGATGCGCCGCATTGACGACGCCTATCCGTTCATGCGCATGATGACCTTCGAATGCGGCTTCAAAGCGGTCGGCGTGCCCTACACATGGGTCGAGCGCCGTCGTGGCGTCTCGAAGAACTCGCTCCTGCATCTTGTCGATCAGGGAATGAACGGGCTCGTGACCTTCAGTCTCGCGCCGCTGCGATTCGTGCTGTTCCTCGGCTTCGCCATCGCAGGCCTGTCGCTCGCCTACGCCTTCGTCAGCCTCGTCCTGGGCCTCGTCTACTTCCGAACGCTCGCGCCGCCCGGCGTGATGACGATCATCGTCGCTGTGTTCTTCTTCGGCGGCGTGCAGC